>NZ_JBHUEA010000001.1:0-286481 GCF_042680685.1 Amnibacterium endophyticum
CGACGCCCGCGGCCTGCGCCGCCGACCTCGCCGCGGCGACCGCGGGCGCTCGGACGGCGTGCGCGGCCCGGCCGGCGACGAAGCGGCGCCGGATCTCACCCGCGGCGTCGAGCTCGCCGGCTGCGAAGCCGCGGGCGCGCTCGATCGCGTCGCGCGGCACGCGGTCCTCCGGCGCCTCCGCCTCGAACAGCGGCAGCACCCGCTCCGCGCAGTCGGCGGCCCACGCCGCGACGAGGCGGCGGTCGTCGAGGTTCAGCGTCTGCGCGGAGGGCACCGCCCCATGGTGCCGCCTCCCGGAGTCCCGGCATGCCTGCTGGAGCGGAGGACCCGGCACCGGGTGGAGGACGGAGCGCGGCCGGTCGTCCTCCACCCCGTCGCGGATCCTCCGCGCGGTCGCGGCGTCCTCGCGGACGGGGTCAGTCGGCGGTCGCGCGCTCGAGCGGCAGCCAGTCGAGGACGTCGCGGATGTGGGCGTCCCAGTAGCCCCACTCGTGGTCGCCCGGGCCGAAGTCCGTCGTCAGGTCGACGCCGCGCGCCTCGAGCGCCTCGACCAGGCGGTGGTTGCCGTCGACCAGCGCGTCCTCCGTGCCGCAGCAGACGAAGAGGCGCGGCGCGCTTGCAGCATCGAGCCGACCGGCGAGGTGCAGCAGGTCGGACTCGTCCGGGACCGGGTCGCCGCCGAACACCGTCCGGAACAGGCCCTCGCGCTCGCCCGCCTCGACGAGGGCGCGGACGTCGGCGACGCTCGACAGACCGGCGGCGGCCGCGAAGCGGTGCGGCTGGCGCAGCGCCCACTTGAGCGCGCCGTATCCGCCCATCGAGAGGCCCGCGACGAAGGTGTCCTCGCGCCGGTCGGAGACGCGGAAGAACCGCTGCACGACCGCCGGCAGCTCCTCGGAGAGGAAGGTCCAGTACCGCCCCGCCTCCCCCGGCAGGTCCGTGTAGAAACTGCGGTGCACCTGCGGCATCACGACGGCGAGGCCGCGCTCCTCGCCATACCGGCTGATGGAGGTGTTCCGCAGCCACATGCCGTCGTCGTCGCTGAGCCCGTGCAGCAGGTACAGCACCGGCGGCGGACCGCTGCGCTCCGCTCCGTCCGCGCCGATGCGGTGCTCCGCGGGCTCCGGCAGGACCACGGTCATCGCGGTGCCGAGCTGGAGCACGTCCGAGAAGAAGTCCACCTTCGCGACGGCCATGCCGCGAGCCTGCCACCGCTGCCGGGTGACGTCCTGGTGCGGCTCCCAGGTGCAGTTGCGGTCGCACGTGCGACCGCAACTGCACCTGAGGACCGCACGAGCTGCGCGTCGCGCGCGACGCGCGCCCTCCGCCGTCGGAGCGGCGAGCCGCGCTCGGATCCTGCGTGCTCGCCGCCGTCGCCGCACGCCACGCTGTGCGGAAACTTCGCAGAAACACAGCCCGTGCTGGGCTGCGGGTGCGCGGCCATCCCGACCGCGCATGGAGGAGGACACATGTCCCGTCGTACCCGCATGGTCGGCGGCTCCGCCCTGATGACCGCGATCGCGCTGGTGGGAGCCGGCGCCTTCGCAGCGCCGTCGAGCGCCGCCCCGGCTCGAACCACCTTGAACGGCAGTCGCCCCGCCTGGGCGCGATCGTCGTCCCTGAAGAAGGCAGCGCCGTCCAGCGACTGGGTGAACATCCGCGTCTACCTGAACTGGCGCAACCAGTCGGAGGCGGCGGCGACCGCCCTCGCGGTCAGCACCCCGGGGTCGAGCAGCCACGGGAAGTTCCTGACCCCGGCGCAGTTCAAGCAGCGGTTCGCGCCGTCGCAGTCGGACGTCGTCGCCGTGCAGCAGTTCCTGCGCCACGCCGGCTTCTCGGTCGTCGAGACCGCCGACGACAACCAGTACGTCGCGGCGGAGGGCACGGTGGCGCAGGCGCAGTCCGCCTTCAGCACGAAGCTCGGCGAGTACACGGTCGACGGCCGCGTGCTGCGGGCGCCGGAGTCCGCGGTCAGCGTCCCGTCCTCGCTCGGCTCCACCGTGCAGGCCGTCGTCGGGCTCGACCAGGGTGCGGCGCTGCTCGCGCCGACCCGCTCCGCCGGGGACTCGCCGAAGCAGAACCACGGCGCTCCCGGCATCGGCTTCCGCGCGGGCGAGCCCTGCTCGCTGTGGTGGGGCGAGAAGACGGTGTCGACGCCGAACGCGCCCGCCTACGGCACGACCACGAAGCCGTTCGCGCCCTGCGGCTACACGCCGATGCAGGTGCGCGGCCTCTACGGCCTGAGCGCCACGGACACCGGCGCGGGGCAGACCGTCGCCTTCGTCGGCGCGAACGCGAGCCCCACGCTGGTGGACGACGTCGCGACGTACAGCAGGAACCACAACCTGCCGGCGCCGAGCATCACGGAGCAGGTGCCGCCGGGCGTCTACAAGCACCCGGACACCCCGCAGCAGGTGCCCGGCGACTACTACGGCGAGGAGACGCTGGACGCCGAGGCGATCCACACCACCGCGCCGGGCGCCAAGCTGCTCTACGTCGCCTCGTCGAACGCCTACCAGGACTTCGACCGCAGCGTGAAGCGCATCGTGACCAAGCGCCTCGCGTCGATCATCTCGATCAGCTACGGGTTCAGCGGCGAGAACGTGCCCCAGGGGTACGTCAACAGCCTCAACAACACGTTCATGGAGGCGGCGGCCACCGGCATCGGCGTCTACGTCTCGAGCGGCGACAACGGTGACGAGGCGTCGACGTTCGGCAGCCCGCAGGTCGACTTCTACGCGGACAGCCCGTTCGTGACCGCGGTCGGCGGCACCTCGGCGGCGATCGTGCCGAGCGGCACGGCACCGGCCGGCCTCGACTACGGCTCGGCGAAGGACCCGAAGTCCGCGCTCAACCAGCCCGGCTGGCAGCGGGACTTCGAGGTGGGCTGGCAGACCGGGCTCGACCCGATCTCCTCCACGTCGACCGACCACCTGTCGAGCGCGCCGTACGTGCTGAACGGGAAGCTCGAGGAGCCGCTGCCCGGTGAGTTCTACGGCGGCGGTGGCGGCGGCGTCAGCACGATCTTCGCCGAGCCGTCGTACCAGACGCCGGCGATCGGCGCCCGAGGCGGTCGCGCGGTTCCGGACATCAGCGCGCTGGCCGACCCGAACACCGGCTTCCTCGTGGGGCAGACGCAGCAGTTCACGGACGGCACGTACTACGACGAGTACCGGATCGGCGGCACGTCGCTCGCGGCCCCGCTGATGGCGGGCATGGCCGCGGTGCTGAACCAGCACAACGGCGGGAAGGCGCTCGGGTTCCTGAACCCGACGATCTACGCGGCCTACTCGGCCTCCGGATCGACGGCGTACTACGACGTCGACCAGGCGGACCTGTTCGGGAGGACCACGAGCGACCCGCTGCCGAGCGTCGTGCGGATCAACTACGCGAACAGCGAGAACGCGAAGGGCGGGCTGACCGCGAGCCTGCGGACGCTCGAGGAGCCGGACCAGTCGCTGCACAGCGTCAAGGGCTACGACGACGCCACCGGGGTCGGCACCCCGAACGGTGGCGCGTTCTTCGACGGCCTCGTGCGGGCGCAGACGAAGTAGCGCGTGCGCGGAGGCCCGCTCGGACGACCCGTCCGGGCGGGCCTTCGCCGTTCCCGGACGCGCTCGGGGCGGAGCCGCTGCAGGGACGAGCGACCCGGCGCCGGTACCCGCCGCGGGCTCCGTCCGGCGCTGCGTGCGGTCGCCAGGTGCAGATGCGCTCGCACGTGGCAGCGCATCTGCACCTGCGCGCCGCAGGAAGGCGGGACGAGCGACCGGTCGCGGCGTGGAGGACGCACGACGGGCTTCGCCCTTGTGCGGCTCGCAGGTGCAGTTGCGGTCGCACGTGCGACCGCAACTGCACCTGAGGACCGCACGAGCGCGATCGTGGAGCGGCGGGCGGTCAGGCGGCGGCGATGACCCGGCGGCCCTCGCGCTCCGCGGCCGGGTTCAGCACCCCGGCGCGGGAGCCCGCGAGCTTCGCGCGCACGTGCTCGTCGCCCGTCACCGGCGCGTAGAGCGCGGGGTGCTCGGCGTCGACGAAGCGCTCGAGCGGGCCGTAGACCGCCTCGGGGTCGCCGTCGAAGAAGTACGCCGCGGACCGGCGCCGCTGGATCGTGCCGTCGACGATCGGAGGCTTCACCCGGTGCACGGTCGACAGCCAGCGCTCGTTGGTCAGCCGGGTCGTGAGGTCGCCGAGGTTCACGAGCAGCGCGCCCTCCGCGGGCTGCACGTCGTGCCAGCGGCCCTCGTGCAGGAGCTGCAGCCCCTTCACCCGATCCGCCCAGAGCACGGTGACGATGCCGAAGTCGGTGTGCTCGCCCATGCCGATCATGTCCTCGTCGAGCTCGACCCGGGTCCCCTCGGGCAGGGCGTAGTGGTTCGTGCGCAGCACCTCCATCGGATGCCGGGCGAGCCGGGCGAAGAAGCCGGCGTCGAGGCCGAGGGCGTCCTCGAAGACGCGGCAGAGCGTGCGGGCGACGCGGCCCGCCTCCCCGCGCCAGACGTCGATCCGCTCCTGGAAGCGCTCCACCTCGGGCCACGTGTTCTCGGCGTAGTGCTCCGCCATCAGCGCCTCGCCGGGCAGCTCGGAGGCCGCGGTGCCGACGTTGAACGCCTCGAAGAAGTCCTTCATCCGCGTCTCGGACTGCACGCCGAGGCTGAGGGCGAGGGACTCGGACTTCGGCGGCGTGTAGCCGCGGTTCTCGCCCGCGGGCCGCATCCAGCGGCGCTTGGTCGGAAGCGGCAGGCCGAACAGGTCGTCGAGCGCGGCGGCGAGCCCGTCTGCGGCGGCGTCGGGGACGCCGTGGCCGACGACCTGCAGGAACCCGACGGTGCGGCAGGCGGCGTCGAGCGCCGCGGCGGTCTCGGCGCGCTGCGCGGGGGTGCCGCCCCGCACGTAGGGCGCGAGGTCGACGACGGGGATCTGGAACACGGGAGGACTCCTTCGGATCGAGTGGATCTGCTCGCCGGAGGTGTCCGCTTTCCCGGCCCGTCAGGCCCCGCTGTCCGTTGAACTCGGCCCGTCGAGGCTACGGCGGCGGTGTTGCAGCGGTGTTACCGCGGACCGTGAGGCCGGATCCCGCCCGCCGCGAGCAGCCGTCTCAGCGGGTCGCGGTCAGCTGCATCCGGACGTAGTCGACGACCGGCTCGGGCAGCTCCTCCGCGGTGCGGAGCACGAGCGCCCGGCCCTCGTCAGCCGGCAGGTCGCGGAGGATCGCGGGCATCACGACGGTGGCGAGGAACGCCTCCAGCGGGCCGCCCCGCTGCAGCCGGACGGGATCCGGGACCAGGCGCACGTCGACGTCGTGGAAGCCGGCCGCCTCGAGCGCGGCCGCGGTCGCTCCCTCGTCGTCGAACGTCCAGCTCGACCCCTCCGCCGGTCCGCCCGCGCGCTGCAGCGCCGCCTGGAAGCCCGCGATGTTGCCGCGTCCGCCGAACTCCGCCTCGAAGCGGGCGCCGGCCGGCAGGGTCGCCGCGACCCGCCCGAAGAGGCCGGCGTGGTCGGGCACCCAGTGGAAGGTGGCGACGCTCATCACGGCGTCGCCGCGGACCTCCGGCGGCAGCGGCCGGGTCAGGTCGGCGTGCACGAGCTCGACCCGGTCGCAGCCGGCGAGGCGCCGCCGCGCCTGCTCGAGCATGTTCCGGGAGCCGTCGACCGCGACCACCCGGCCGCGGGGCAGCCGCTCGAGCACGCCCTCGGCGTCGCGGCCGGTGCCGCAGCCGAGGTCGACGACGGTCTCGTCGCCCGCGAGCCCGAGCCGGTCGATCACGCCCCGGCCCCACCGCACGTGCGGCAGGGGCAGCGCGTCGTAGGCGGACGCGTCCCACTCGAGCAGCTCCACGCGCTCGACGCTACGCCCGGGCGATCGGAACGGGACATGCCGGACACGCCATCGAAATCCATGGCACCCGTGCGGGGGGTGTCTACGGTCCTGCGAGTCGGGGCCCGCGCGAGGACCCCTCGGGGGCGGAAGGGGACTGCGCTGCACCGCAACGAGGAGTCGCCGCACGACGCGACCCCTCGCCGCAGCCCGGGTCTGCCGACCGAGGAGATGCGGCAGATGGCCGCCGAGGCCGCCGAGCTGCGCCGCCGCACCGCACCGCGCTCCGAGCCCGTCCGCACCGCACCGCGCTCCGAGCCCGTCCGCACCGTCCCGCGCGCCGAGCCGACCGCCGCGCCCGCACGCACGGACCCGATGCGCACCGTCCTGCGCCCCGAGCCGACGCGCTCCCCGGTCCGCACCGAGCAGCACCGCCCCGCGCCGCGCGCGGCGACGCAGCCCCGCCAGCCCCAGCCGCGCAGCAGCGCGCCGCAGGGCGCGGGACCGCGGGTCGTCCCGGGGCGGCCGCGCCCGCTGACGACGGGGCAGATCCCGGTCGCTCGCACGCGCGTCGTGCCCGCCGGCCCCGTGCGCACCGAGCAGCTGCCGGTGATCCGGCCCGACCTGCCGGTGCGGGGGCAGGCCCCGGAGCGCAGCCGCCTCCGCGAGGCGCCCACCGCGTCGCCCCGCCCCGCCCGGCGCCCGGTCGTCGTCCGCTCTCCCCCGCCGGCGCCCGAGGCGCCGACCGCCCGCGGGCGCCACCCCATGCGGGACGTCTTCGCCGTGCTGGCGGCGCTCGGGCTGGTCGCGATCCACGCGCTGCCGTCGCTCGCCGCCGCCGAGGCGCCGCCGGTCGCGGGCATCCAGCAGGACGGCGACGTGCAGCAGTTCTCCGTCGGCGACGTCGACGCGTCCGGCGTCACCGCCGACGGGGTCAGCGGGGACATGCCCGTCGTCGCGCCGTCATGGGTCGTGCCGCTGCACGGCGAGCTGCGCGACGGGTTCGGCCCGCGCCTCCAGCAGCCGGTGGCGGGCGTCAGCCTCTTCCACCGCGGCCAGGACATCGGCGGCGGCTGCGGCGCCGCGATCCACGCCGCGGCCGCGGGGCGGGTGGAGACCACCGGCTGGTGGGGCACCTACGGCAACTGGACGCTGATCGACCACGGCAACGGCATCGAGACCGGCTACGCGCACCAGGCGCGCATCATCGTCCACCCCGGGCAGCAGGTGAAGGTCGGCCAGGTGATCGGCTACGAGGGCAACACGGGCGCCTCCACCGGCTGCCACCTGCACCTCGAGGTGCACATCAACGGCGTCGCGGTGAACCCGGTGCCGTTCTTCCGCGCGAAGGGCATCCCGCTCGGGAGCTGAGTCCTGTGGCGGAGCGCTTCCGGCTCCGCAGCGCGACCGCGCGGACCGCGGGCACTCCCCAGGCCCGTCGGGCGGGGCGTCGTCCGTCGAGGGCCGCATCAGCCGTCCGGGTGCCCGTCAGCAGGAAGCGACCCGGCCGGAGTCCGTCAGCAGGAACCGGCGAGCGCTTCAGCAGGAAGCAGGACGATCGGCAGGAATGGAGCACCGCCCGGTTCCTGCTGATGCTCCTCGTTCCTGCTGAAGCGCTCCCTCGTTCCTGCCGACGGGCTCGCGCTGCGAACGGGCTCGCGGGTCAGCGGGCGGCGCGGGGCGCGTTCCAGCGCTGCTGCGCGGGGTCGAGGCCCAGCGTCGCGAGGTCGATCACAGCGTCCTCCGCGTCGCCGAGGACGAGCGGCAGCTCCTTGCGCTCCGTCGGCGTGAAGTCGCGGAGCACGAAGTCGGCAGCCGGCTGCCGGCCCGGCGGGCGGCCGATACCGACGCGCACCCGCGGGAACTCGGGCGTGCCGAGAACGGCGGCGATGTCCCGCACGCCGTTGTGGCCGCCGTGGCCTCCCCCGGTCTTCAGCCGGAGGTCGCCGAACGGGATGTCGAGCTCGTCGTGGACGACCACGACCCGCTCCGGCGGCAGCGAGTAGAAGCGGACGAGCGCGCCGACGGGCCGCCCCGACTCGTTCATGTACGTCTGCGGCGCGGCCAGCACGAAGCGGGTGCCGCCCGGCCGGTCGCGGCCCTCGGCGACGCCGGCGCCCGTCTTGTGACGCGAGAAGCGGACACCGAAGCGGGACGCCAGGCCGTCGACGACCATCCGGCCCACGTTGTGCCGGTTGCCCGCGTACTGCGTGCCCGGGTTGCCGAGCCCGACGACCAGCCAGGCGTCCTCCGCCACGGGTGATCAGGCCTCGGCGGCAGCCGGCTCCGCGTCCTCGGCGACCAGGTCGCCCTCGGCGGACTCGCCCTCGGCCTCGTTCTCGAGCGCCGTCTCGGACGGCGCGTTCGCCACGCCGACGACGAGCGCCTCCGGGTCGCCCGCGAGCTTCGCGCCGCGCGGCAGCTCGACCTGGCCGGCGGTCAGCTGGAAGCCGTCCTCCGCGCCCTCGATGTCGACCGTCAGGTGCTGCGGGATGCTCGTCGCCTCGACGGAGAGCAGCAGCGACGCGGAGTCGAGCGTCGCGACGGTGCCGCCGAGGGTCTCACCGGTGAGGACCACCGGCACCTCGACCTCGACGCGCTCGCCCGAGCGGACGACCAGCAGGTCGACGTGCTCGATGATCTGGCGCACCGGGTCCTTCTGCACGTCCTTGACCAGCGCGAGCTGGCCGCCCGACGGCAGGTCGAGGTCGAGCACCGCGTTCGCGCGGCGGACGATCAGCGACAGCTCGTGGCCCGGCAGGCTGATGTGCACCGGGTCGGTGCCGTGGCCGTACACCACGGCCGGGATGCGCCCCGCGGCGCGGAGCTTGCGGGCAGCGCCCTTGCCGAACGCGGTGCGCTCCTCGGCGTTGATCTTGTCGGCCATGCCGGTCTCCTCAGCTGTAGCGGGCCGAGTGCCGGCCCCGTCGATCAGGTCGGCGCCCGACGCGGGCACGCCGGTGCGCCGCGTCGATCACGGACGGCGCGCATGCGCGCGTCCCTCGCCGAAGTCCAGCGGACGAGTGTACCGGAGGCTCGGGGTGCCGTCCGACGCTCGCGGATCCGGGAGGTCAGCGGGCGGCGACGACGAGCGCGACGACCCGCTCGACCACGTCCGGCGCGGGGCCCTGCACCGGGACGGTGACACCGGGCTCGCTGCCGAGCAGCGGCTCGAGCGTCGCCAGCTGCGACTCGAGCAGCGACTCGGGCATGAAGTGGCCGCGCCGCGAGTGCATCCGCCGCACCAGCTCGTCGCGGGCGACGTCGAGCAGGACGAAGAACGCCTCCGGCTCCTCCGCGAGGATCCGCTGCCGGTACATCCGCTTCAGCGCAGAGCACGCCATCACCGGCGTGCGGCCCTCGGCGTGCGAGGCCGCCATCGCGCGGCCGACGGCGGTCAGCCAGGGCGCGCGGTCGACGTCGTCGAGCGGGACGCCTGCCGACATCTTCGCCACGTTGGACTCGGGGTGCAGGTCGTCCCCGTCGATGTACTCGCCGCCGTCGATCCGGGCCGCCAGGTGCTCCGCGACGGTCGACTTCCCCGATCCGGAGACCCCCATGATCACGAGCGGCGGCATCGGCATGGCCTCGACGCTAGCGAGCCGGCCTGGGCGCGCTCGCCGCGATCGGGGCGGTGCGCGGCCTGAAGTGGGGTCGCGGCCCGCACGGAGGGACTCCTAGCGTCGGTCATCCGTTCGGGCACCCACCCGGACGCACCGCGGCTGAACGGCACCCATGGTCCTCGCGATCGAGACGAGCAGCGGATCGGCGAGCGCCGTCCGCGGGAGGACCCTGCGCGCATCCGTCGCCCCGGCGCCCGCGATCGCCGCGTCGTCGGCGCTCGGCGCCGGCCTCGCCGTGCTGGCCCTCGCTGTCGTCGCGCAGACCGTGCTGCCGGAGCTGCGCAGCAGCCGCCTGCTGCTCGTCACGAGCGCGCTGGACGGCTGCATTGCGGGCTTCGCCGGGATGAAGGCGCACCGGCGGTTCGTCCGCGAGCGGCGCCTGCAGGACGCGGCGCTGTCCGTCGGGCTGCGACTGGTCGCCGTCGCCGCCCTCGCGGACGCGCTGCTGCGGGTCTTCGCCCTCGTGCTGCTGCTCGCGGCCGCCGTCCTCTGCATCGTCGCCGCCGCCTGCATCGCCATCGCCGGCTGCGCGCCGACCGCGCTGCGATCGCGCCGCGCGAGCCCCCGGGCCGTGCTGCTCGCCCTGCCGGCGCTCGCGCTGGTGCCCGCGGTCGCAGCGGCGCTCGTCGCCCCGCTCGACCCGGACGGCGACGGCGCCCCGCTCGAGCTCGTCGTCCCCGGGCTCGACTGGCTGCGCCCCGTGGACGCCGTGCTGGGCGTCCTGCTCGTGGTGGCCGCGACCGGGTTCCGGCTGCGCGGAGCGCGGGAGCGCGACCCCTTCCTGCAGCTCCTCGGCGCCGCCTTCGTGCTCGGGGCCGCGGCCCGCTTCGACCTCCTGCTGTTCCCGGAGCAGCGCGCCGACCTCGTCTCGGCGGCCCAGGTGCTGCAGACGGCGGCGTTCGCGCTGGTACTCGTCGCCGCGTCGCGCGAGTCGCGCGCCTACTGGTCCCACCGGGTCGAGCTGTCGGTGGTCGAGGACCGTCGCCGGATCGCGCGGGAGCTGCACGACGGCGTGCTGCAGGAGCTCGCCTTCGTGCGCGCCGAGGCCGCCGCGCTGCCCGGCGCGAGCGCGGACCGCATCGTGCACGCGGCGGACCGCGCGCTCGACGAGTCCCGCGGCGCGGTGCACGCGCTCGGCGCCCGGGGCGACGACCGCCTCGACGAGGCGGTGCGGCTCGCGCTCGCCGAGATGGCGACGCGGCACGGCTTCCGGCTCGCGCTGGACGCGGACGCCCTGCCCGCCGCGTGCGACGACGAACGGCACGCCGTGCTGCGCATCGCCCGCGAGGCCGCCGGCAACGCCGTCCGCCGCGGAGGCGCGCGCACCGTCCACGTCGTGCTGCGGGGCGGCGCGGAGCGCCTGCTCGAGATGCGGGACGACGGCTGCGGGTTCGATCCCGCGGCACCGACCTCGGGCTACGGGCTGCGCAGCATGGCGGAGCGCGCCCGGGCGCTCGGGGGCCGCTGCGACGTCGACTCGGCTCCCGGCCGGGGCACGACCGTGCGGGTCGTCTGGTGACCGCCGCGCTGCGGGTCGTCGTCGCGGACGACCACGTCCCCTTCCGCGACCGGGTGCGCGACGCGCTCGTCGACGCGGGGATCGACGTGGTCGGCGAGGCCGGCGACGCCGGCGACGCGCACGCCCTCACGATCGCGAGCGCCCCCGACGCGGTGCTGCTCGACGTCCACATGCCGGGCGGCGGGATCCGTGCGGCACGCCGCATCGCCGCCGAGGCGCCCGACGTGGCGGTGGTGATGCTCACCCAGTCCGACGACGACGACGACCTGTTCGACTCGATCCGGGCGGGCGCGGCCGGCTACGTCCTGAAGAACGTCGACCCCGCCGCGCTGCCGGGCGCGCTCCGCCGCGCCATCGCGGGCGAGGCGGCGATGACGCCGCGCCTCGTCGCCCGGGTCCTCGACGAGTTCCGGAACCCGCGCCAGCGCCTCTTCGCGCGCGGCTCCGCCGCCGCGGCCCGCCTGAGCGCGCGCGAGTGGGACGTGATGACGATGCTCGCCGACGGCCGCAGCACCGACGAGGTCGCCGCAGCCCTGTTCCTCTCGCCGACGACGGTGCGGGTGCACGTGTCGTCCGTGCTGAAGAAGCTGCAGGTCAAGGACCGCGAGAGCGCCTTCGCGCTGCTGCGGCAGGCGCCGGCCCGCCGCGCCGGCTGATCCGGCCTCGTCGAGGCTCACCCGCCCGGGCGCACCAGGGCGCCCGACGCGGCTCGTCGACGCCGCCGCGGCGCTCGGACGAGCACGCACGCGTGCGCCGCGACGCCGGCAGGGATGACCTCCCCACTGCCGCGCAAACCATTTTTGAATGCGGACAGAACAGGGGTTCTGTCCGCATAGCAGCAACGATTTCTCCTCGCAAGATCGGATTGCCCGTTCCGCGTTCAAACCTCTGAACGCGACCGTCCTCGCCGCCCTCCGCGCTCCTAGCGTGGCTCTCGCCCGATCCGTCCGGAAGCGGGCGAACCCGCTCCACGAGGAAGAGGAAGTCCCGCCATGACGAAGCACCTGGTCGCCCTGCAGGCCCTGCTGAACAGCCTGCGAACCGATGACGAGGGCGCGACGGCCGTCGAGTACGGCCTGATCGTGTCGCTCATCGCCATCTTCATCATCGGCGCGGTCACCGCGGTGGGCGTCGCGCTGAACGGCCTGTTCACCGACGTCTCCACGTCGCTCTGATCGCACCGCCCCGGGGGCCGGCGGCGGTCCGCCGCCGGCCCCGGACCCTGGAGGCAGAGCCATGCGAGACCGGCTGCACGACGACCGCGGCGCCGCCGCCGTCGAGTTCGCGCTGATCTTCTCGCTGATCCTCGCCCCGCTCACCGTCGGCGTCCTCGAGTACGGCCGTGCCTACGCCGCACAGCTGACGGTGACCAACGCGGCCCGGGTCGCCGCCCGCTCGCTCGTCGTCACCGGCAGCGCGACGCAGGCCCGACTCGCCGCCGTCACGGCCGCGGTCGGCCTTCCGAACCCGGCGGCGATCTCCGTCGCCGGCCTCGTGCCCTGCCCGACCGACGGGACGACGCCCACCCGCACCGTCACCGTCACCTACGCCCTGCCGTCCCTCACCGGCCTCTTCCCCGCGACCAGCCCCCGAGGAACAGGAGCGATGCTGTGCAACAGCTGACCAGGCGCCGCCTCGAGGACGACGAGGGCGCCGCCGCCGTGGTGATGGCGATCCTCATGATCCCGGTGCTCGGCATCGCCGCGCTCGCGATCGACGCCGGGGCGCTCTACGCGGAGAAGGCCGGCCTGCAGAACGGCGCCGACGCCGCCGCGGTCGCGATCGCCGCGCGCTGCGCGAAGGGCCTGCCCACCTGCAGCACCACCGCGTACGGCTCCGACGTCACGGCCGTCGCGAACGCGAACGACCCCGTGGACGGGCTGCAGTCCATCGTCTCGGTCACCCGCCCGACCGCGAGGTCCGTGCGGGTGACGACCGGGACGCGCACCGCCGACGGCGCCGGCATCGCCCACCCGTTCCTGACCGCGATGAACGCGATGCTCGGCACGCCCGACCGGCCCGCGACCTCGCTGAGAGCCACCGCGACCGCGAGCTGGTCCTCCCCCGGCGCCGCGGACGGCGTCCTGCCGCTCGCCTTCTCACTCTGCGGCGTGCAGAGCGCGCTGCTCGGCGGCACGAAGATGCTGCTGCGCTCCGACCAGAACAACGGGACGCCGGCCTGCCTCGCGGCCGACGGCCACCCCATCGCCGGCGGCTTCGGCTGGCTCGCGACCAACGGCACCTGCAGGGCGACGATCAAGGCGGGCGACCTCGTCGCGAGCGACCAGGGCAACGACCTGCCCAGCGTCTGCAGCGGGCTGCTGAGCCCCCACTCGCTCATCGGCCGCGTCGTGCAGGTGCCGGTCTTCGACTGCGCCGCCGCCGCCGACGGCACCTGCCTCTCCGTGATCGGCCAGCACACCGGCACGCAGAGCAGCGACCGCTACCGCATCTACGGCTTCGCCGCCTTCCGCGTCACCGGACACCGCCTGTCCGGCTCCGACAGCGCCACCGACCCCTCCTTCCTCGGCGCGCTGCGCTGCACCGGCAACTGCCGCGGCCTGCAGGGCACCTTCATCCGCTGGAGCTTCACCGACCCCTCCCCCGCCATCCCCGGCCCGGACCTCGGCGCGTCCGTCGTCCGCCTGAGCGAGTGAGGACCCCATGAGGACCCGGATCATCGGCATCGTGCTCACCGCGGTGCTCGCGCTCGGTGGCGCCCTCGCGCTGACCGGCTGGGTGCGCGGCGCCGACGCGCGCGCCCTCGCGGGCGCAGAGCCCGTCCGCGCCTACGTCGCCGCGCGCGCCGTGCCGAAGGGCACCGAGGGCGCGGCCGTCCGCGCCTTCCTCGAGGTGCGGGAGATCCCCGCCGCGGCCGCCGTCGAGGGCCGGGTGACGGACCTGGCACGGCTCGACGGGCTCGTGACCAACAGCCGCATCGAGGCGGGCGAGCAGGTGCTGCAGGCCCGCTTCAGCGACCCGGCCGCCGCGAAGGCGAAGGCCGAGCAGCTGCCGAAGGGGACGCAGGCGGTGACCGTGAAGCTGCCGATCGAGCAGGCCGTCGGCGGGACCCTCAAGGCAGGCGACCGGGTCGGGGTCGTGATCACCGACGGCGAGGCGCTCGCGGACGCGGTCGCCCAGCAGCGGCTGCACGACGTCCCCGTGCTCGCCGTCCAGGCGGGCGCCGAGGTCGCGCCGTCCGGCGGGAAGCCGGCCGACCAGCAGCCGGCCGACGTGCAGCTGATCACCCTGGCGCTCGACGGCCAGGACGTGACGACCCTGGTGTGGGGTCAGAAGTGGGGCACCGTGTGGCTCAGCCGTGAGACCGACGAGTCCGAGGACGGCACCGCCGGCGTGCGGCGCGGCACCTGCACCTCGCGGTGCGAGGCGGTGCACCGGTGACCGCGGTCCTGCCCGCGGCGCCCGCCGCACTCGAGCCGCCGGTGGAGGAGCCGACGGAGGGCCGCCTGCTCGCGGTGCTGTCGCCGAAGGGCGGCGTCGGCAAGACGACGCTGGCCGCCTCGGTCGCCGCCGCGCTCGCCGCCGACCACCCGGGCGGCGTCGTGCTCGTGGACGCGGACCTGCAGTTCGGCGACGTCGCCGCGGTGCTCGACATGGAGCCGGAGCGGACGCTGCCGGACCTCGTGGCGGGGCCGATCGGGCATGACGACCTCATCCTGAAGACCCTCCTCGAGCAGCACGCGAGCGGGCCGTTCGTCGTCTGCGGCGCGCGCTCGCCGGAGGAGGGCGACCGGGTCTCGCCGGAGCAGCTCGGCGCCCTGCTCAGCGGGCTGCGGCGCGGCTTCCGCTGGGTCGTGGTCGACACGACGCCGGCCCTCGGCGAGCACACGCTGGCCGTCCTCGACCGTGCGAGCGACGCGCTCGCCGTCTCGTCGCTGAGCGTGCCCGGGCTGCGGGCGCTCCGCACCGAGCTGGCGGTGCTCACCCGCATCGGGTTCCGGCCGCGGACCCTGACCTGCGTGCTGAACCAGGTCGGCCCGGCGGCCGGGCTGACCGAGGCGGACGCGGCCCGCATCCTCGAGCGGCGGATCGACGCCGTCGTCCCGCACTCGCGCGCCGTCGCCGTCGCGACGAACCGGGGCGTGCCCGTGGTCGTCGAGCGACCGCGCGACCGGGCCTCCCGGGCGATCGCCCGCCTCGTGAAGCACCTGGACGGGGCGGCGACGCGCCGGACCGCGGGCGGGAGCCGGGCATGAGCCTCACCGACCGCCTCACCGACCGCCTCGGCGGGCACCGGCCCGAGCGTCCCGCCGCGCCGGCCGCCCCGCCGCGCGCGCCGCGGCCCGTCCGCAGGATCGAGCCCGAGGCGGGCCCCGTCGCCGTCCGCCCGGTCGACCCGCTCGCGGAGTTCAAGGAGCGCGCGGCGCAGCAGCTCTTCGAGCGCATCGGCGCCCGGATGAACGATGCGGGGCTCTCGGAGCAGCAGCTGCACGCGATCGCCCGCGACGAGCTGGTGCGGATCGTCGAGGACGAGCAGGTGCCGCTCACGCCCGCAGAGCGCGCGGTGCTGCTCGACGAGATCGCCGCGGACGTGCTCGGGCTCGGCCCCCTCGAGCGCCTGCTCGACGACGTCGACGTGAGCGAGATCATGGTGAACGGCCCCGACCGCATCTACGTCGAGCGGTCGGGCCGGCTCCAGCTCGAGCCCGCGTCGTTCACCGGCGAGCGGCAGCTGCGCCGCGTGATCGAGCGCATAGTCTCCCGCGTCGGCCGCCGCATCGACGAGTCCTCGCCCCTGGTGGACGCGCGGCTCGCGGACGGGTCCCGCGTGAACGCGGTCATCCCGCCGCTCGCGGTCGGCGGGTCCTGCCTGACCATCCGCAAGTTCGCCGCGCAGCCGCTCACGGTGCAGGACCTGATCCGGCTCGGCACGATGAGCGAGGACATGGCGATGCTGCTCGACGCCTGCGTCGCCGCGCGGCTGAACGTCATCGTCTCCGGGGGCACCGGCACCGGCAAGACGACCCTGCTGAACGTGCTCAGCTCGTACATCCCGGAGACCGAGCGGATCGTCACGATCGAGGACGCGGTCGAGCTGCAGCTGCAGCAGGAGCACGTCGTCCGGCTCGAGTCGCGGCCGCCGAACATCGAGGGTCGCGGCGAGGTGACGATCCGCGACCTCGTGCGGAACGCGCTGCGGATGCGGCCCGACCGCATCGTCGTCGGCGAGTGCCGCGGCGGCGAGACGCTCGACATGCTGCAGGCGATGAACACAGGCCACGAGGGCTCGATCTCGACGGTGCACGCGAACTCGCCGCGGGACGCGATCGCGCGCCTCGAGACGCTCGTGCTGATGGCGGGCATGGACCTGCCGCTCCGCGCGATCCGGGAGCAGATCGCCTCCGCGGTCGACCTGATCGTGCAGGTCAGCAGGCTGCGGGACGGCACCCGGCGCATCACGCGCATCACCGAGGTGCAGGGGATGGAGACCGACGTCGTCACCCTGCAGGACGCCTTCGTCTTCGACCACCGTGCCGGCGTCGACGCGAGCGGCCGCGTGCTCGGGCTCGCGATGCCGACCGGGGTGCGGCCGCGGTTCGTCGAGCGCTTCGCCGACGCGGGCATCTCGGTGCCCGCGCACGTCTTCGGGCTGGACGCGGCGCGATGACGGCGGTGCTCGGGATCGCGCTCTGCTCCGCCGCCCTGCTCGTCGCGACCCTGCTGGTCGCCGCTCCCGCCGGGCCGCGGATCCGGGCCGCCCGGCGCCGGCCGCCCGGGTCCGCGCCGCGTCCGTGGCTCACGAGGGCGGCGGAGTCGCTGACCGGGCTGATCGGGCGCCGGATGGGCGCGAGATCGGGCGAGTCGCCGCTCGCGACGGCGCTCGAGCTGGCCGGGGTCCGGCTCACGCCGCCCGCGTTCGTCGCGACGGTGCTCTGCGCCGCCGTCGTGGGCGGCGCGCTCGGGCTCGCCGTCGGCGGCGTCGGCCCGCTCTCGCTCGTGCTGGTCCCGGTCGGGGCGGCGGTCGCTCCCGTCGCCGCACGGATCGTGCTCGTGGTCCGGCGGGACCGGCGGGACGCCGCCTTCGTCGACCAGCTCGACGACACCCTCGTGCTGCTTACCGGCTCGCTGCGCGCGGGCCACAGCCTGCTGCGGGCCATCGACGGCGCCGCGGACGAGTCCGAGTCGCCGACGCGCGAGGAGCTCACGCGGGTCGTGAACGAGACCCGCCTGGGCCGAGACCTCGCATCGGCGCTCGTGATGACCGCGGATCGGATGCGCAGCGAGGACATGCGCTGGATCGCGCAGGCCGTCGCCGTGAACCAGGAGGCCGGCGGGAACATCTCCGAGGTGCTCGCCCAGGTGGCGACCACGATCCGCGAGCGCGGTCAGATCCGGCGGCAGGTCAAGGCGCTGAGCGCCGAGGGCCGCTTCTCGGCGCTCATCCTGCTGGCGCTGCCGATCGGCGTGCTGCTCGTGCTCCTGGTGATCCGCCCGGGCTACCTCGCCCCGCTCTTCAGCGAGCCGCTCGGGTGGCTGGCGCTCGCGGCCTCCGGGCTGCTCTTCCTCGTCGGCGGCCTGTGGATGCGGGTCGCGATCAAGGTCAAGTTCTGATGATCGCCGTCGTGCTCGCCGCCGTGACCAGCACCGCCGCCGTGCTGCTCGTCGCGCTGCTCGCCGGCCTGCCCCGCGCCCTGCGAGCCCGACCGGTCCGGGAGCGACCGCAGTCGGCGGCCCGGCCGGCGCGGACGTCGGGGCCCCGCCGCGGCTACCTGGGCTGGCTCGCCCGCCGCCACGTCCTCGCCGGCCGCCCCGCGCTCTGGACCCCCCGGAACGTGCTCGTCGGCAAGCCGCTGCTCACGGCCGCGTTCGGGCTGCCCGCCCTGCTCTGGCTCGCCGCGGACCCGGTGCCGCTCCGCATCGCGGTCGCGCTCTTCGCCGTGACGCTCGCCTTCTGGACGCCGGACCTGCTGCTCCACAGCCGCGGTGTCGAGCGGCAGCAGCGCGTCGGCGCCGAGCTGCCGGACACCCTCGACCAGATGACGATCGCGGTCGAGGCGGGCCTCGGCTTCGAGGCCGCGATGGCGAAGGCCGCGGCGAACGGCTCCGGCCCGCTCGCCGCCGAGCTGACGCGGACGCTGCAGGACCTGAGCATCGGCCGCTCGCGGCAGGACGCGTACGGGGCGCTGGCCGAGCGCGCCCCCTCCCCCGACCTGCGGCGCTTCGTCCGCGCGGTGATCCAGGCGGACGTCTACGGCATCGCGATCGGCGACGTGCTGCGGGTGCAGGCGTCCGAGATGCGCCTGAAGCGGCGTCAGCGCGCCGAGGAGCAGGCGATGAAGGTGCCGGTGAAGGTGCTGTTCCCGCTGATGTTCTGCATCCTGCCGGTGCTCTTCATCATCATCCTCGCGCCCGGCCTCATCACGGCCATGCACACCCTGCTCTGAGCCCGCAGGCGGCGGGCGCGCCCGCCGCCTGCGTCAGTAGAACTCGTGCGTGTTGACGACGTTGATGAGCGGCTCCCCGTCCAGCCAGCGGGTCGCGTTGCGCGCGAACAGCTCCGCGATCAGCTCGTCCTCCGCGTCGCTGAGCGCCGCGGTGTGCGGGCTGATGAGCACGTTCGGCAGGCCCCACAGCGGCGAGTCGGCCGGCAGCGGCTCCGGGTCCGTGACGTCGAGCGCGGCGAATCCGAGCCGGCCCGCGGCGAGGCGCTCGATCAGCGCGTCCTGGTCGATCACCGTGCCGCGGCCGACGTTGACCACGACCGCGTCGTCCCGCATCGCGGCGATCACCTCGGCGGAGACGAGGTGCCGCGTCTCGTCGGTGCCGGGCAGCGTCACGACGACGCCGTGGTACCCGCCGACCTCCGCCGCGAGGTCCCGCGGGTGGATCACCTCGTGCACGTGGTCGACGTGCCCCGCGTGCCGGCTCGTCCCCGCCACGTGCACGCCGCGCTCGGCGAGGCGCTTGGCGAGCTCGCGCCCGATGGCGCCGAGCCCCACGATCAGCACCCGGCTGCCCTCGAGCCGCCGCATCAGCCACCGGGTCTCGGGCCACGACCGGTCCCGCTGCTGCTGCTGCAGCCGCGGCAGCGACTTGAACCCGGCGAGCAGCCCGAACTCGCACCACTCCGCCAGCGGCACCGCGTGCACGCCCGCCGTGGTCGTGAAGCGGATGCGCGCCAGCTCCTCGCCCGTCAGCTCCGCCTTGCGCACCTGGGCGCCGCCGCCCGCCGCCATCAGCTGCACCCAGGCGAGCCGCGGGTTCGCGCGGATCGTCCGCGCCAGCTGGTCGGAGCGCTCGTCGGGCATCCCGTACAGCACCTCGGCCGAGTCGACGAGCTCGCGGTAGCGCCGCTCGTCGGCCTCCGACCGCCGGAACGCCGGGTCGCCGCCGTGGTCGCCGGGCAGCCGCATCGGCGGCAGCAGGTCCTGCTCGACGACGAGGTCGAGGCGGGGCTCCGCGTCCCGGATGCGCTGCACCAGCGCGTCCGGCAGCGGGGTCGCGACGACCGCGCGCAGGCGGCGATCGCTCACAGGGCGCCCTTCTCGGCGTCGCCCGCGGGCAGCGCCCGCATCGTCGTGACGTCGAGCGGGCGGGCGAGCCGGCCCTCGAGCGCCGCGTTCAGCTCCGCGAGGTGCGCGCCGCCGGCGTGCACGGCCAGCGCGTCGCCCGACGCCCAGCGCTCGATCATCACGAAGGCGCCGTCCTCGCGCTCGTGCAACGCGTACAGCTCGCAGCCCGGCTCGCCGTGCACCTTCGGCACGGCGCTCGACAGCGCCTCCCGCACCGCGTCCGCCTGCCCGTCCGCCGGCGTCGCGACCGCGACCACCACCACCTGCTGCGCCATCCCGGCCTCCGTCCGTCCCGCGGAAGTCTGGCCCTCCCGCCTCCACGGCGCCCGGACGGGCTGCGTCGCTAGGGTCGGACGCAGCGTTGCAGCAGCACAGGGAGGCACGAATGGCCGAGCAGGCGAGGGCGGACATCGGCGTGGTCGGGATGGCGGTGATGGGCTCGAACCTGGCCCGGAACCTGGCCAGGAACGGGCACACGGTCGCGATCTACAACCGCACGAACGCGAAGACAGACGACGTGATGCGCGACCACGGCGGCGACGGCGACTTCGTGCCGAGCCACGAGATCGACGACTTCGTCGCGAGCCTGAAGAAGCCGCGGACGGCGATCATCATGGTCCAGGCCGGCCGCGGCACGGACGCGGTGATCGACGAGCTGGCGGAGCGGTTCGAGGAGGGCGACATCATCGTGGACGGCGGCAACGCCAACTTCCACGACACGATCCGCCGCGAGCACGACCTGCGCGAGCGGGGCCTGAACTTCGTCGGCACCGGCATCTCCGGCGGCGAGGAGGGCGCGCTGAACGGGCCCTCGATCATGCCGGGCGGCTCCGCGGAGGCGTACGAGACGCTCGGCCCGATCCTCGAGTCGATCGCCGCGGAGGCCGAGGGCGAGCCCTGCGTCACCCACATCGGCACCGACGGCGCCGGGCACTTCGTGAAGATGGTGCACAACGGCATCGAGTACGCCGACATGCAGCTGATCGCCGAGGCGTACGACCTGCTCCGCCGCGTCGGCGGCCACGACCCGGCCGCGCTCGCGAAGGTGTTCGAGGAGTGGAACGAGGGCGACCTCTCCTCGTACCTGATCGAGATCACCGCCGAGGTGCTGAAGCAGACCGACGCCGAGACCGGCAAGCCGTTCGTCGACGTTGTCGTGGACCAGGCCGGGTCCAAGGGCACCGGCGTGTGGACCGTGCAGAACGCGGTCGGCCTCGGCATCCCGGTCTCCGGCATCGGCGAGGCCGTCTTCGCCCGCGCGGTGTCCTCCAAGCCCGAGCAGCGCAAGGCCGTGCAGGCGCTCGAGAAGGGGCGGCCGACCCCGGTCGAGACCCCGGACGGGTTCGAGGACGACGTGCGCGCCGCCCTCTACGCCTCGAAGGTCGTCGCGTACGCGCAGGGCTTCGACATCATGATCGCGGGCGCCAAGGAGTACTCCTGGGACCTCAGCCTGGGCGACATCGCGAAGATCTGGCGCGCGGGCTGCATCATCCGGGCGAAGTTCCTCGACCGCATCGTCGAGGCCTACGACCGCGACCCCGAGCTGCCGACCCTGCTCGCCGACGAGTACTTCGCGAAGATCGTCGCCGACGGCGAGGCCGCGTGGCGCCGCGTCGTGTCGACGGCCGCGCTGTCGGGCGTGCCTGCGCCGGGCTTCTCGTCGGCGCTGTCGTACTACGACGCGCTGTCCTCGGACCGACTGCCGGCGGCGCTGATCCAGGGCCAGCGCGACTTCTTCGGCGCGCACACCTACGCCCGCGTCGACAAGGAGGGCACGTTCCACACGATGTGGGGCGACGCCGACCGCCGCGAGGTCGAGCAGCGCGCCCACTCCCACTGAGCACCGCTGCTCTTCATCTTGTAGGCAGTTCTCCCGCGATCGCGGGAGAACTGCCTACAAGATGAAAGGGGCTACTGGAGCTGCTCGAGCAGCGGGAGGGTGATCAGGCCGGTCTCGACCGGGACCTCCTCGCGGCCGACCATGAGGAACATGCCGCCGTACGCGGGCAGCTCGATCCGGAACGAGTGCAGGTCGTCGACCTGCCCGCAGTCCCGCCCGCTCGCGGCGCAGGTCACGCGGCGGCGGGGCGTCAGCGCGTCCGAGTGGACCGTGCCCTCGATCGGCTGGCCGCTGAAGTTCAGCACCGTCACCTGCAGCTGCGCGTCCTCGTCGGTCGCGTCGCCGCCGTCGAGGCGGTGCACCATCACGAGCATCGACGGGTGCGACACCGACGGGATGTCGATCTGCGTGCCGACCGCGATGCCGGTCTCGGAGCGCACCCGCAGCACGTCGCGCAGCCCGCTGCCGAACGACTCCGGGTCCTCCAGCTGCTCCGGCAGCGAGCCGTACAGGGAGCGCGCCCGCGGCATGCCCGCGGCGCTCGGGGCGTCCCCGGGCACGAGGCCGAGCAGGTCGTGCGCGCCGCGCTCGATCCAGCGGGTGTCGCCCTCGCCGATCAGGCCGCGCACGTCGTCCTGCGACACCGGCAGCGAGCCGGTGAGGTCCCAGCCCGACAGCGCGAAGACGCCGGGCTGCCAGGCGTTGAACATCGCCATGACGAGGTGCGCGTCGCGGATCGCGGGCACGTCCTCGTCCGGGATGTCGGCCAGCGTGCGGTGCCCCCGGGCCGCGGCGATGACCGAGGCCGTCGTGCAGGCGATCCCGTTCTGCGTGAACACGAGGTTGTAGTCCGCCGCCGGCGCCGTGATGCCGCGGATCAGGTCGGCACGGATCGTCTCCGCCAGCTCGAGGCCCGTCAGCTCGCGCCCGCGGAAGTCGAAGACGTCGTTCGCGTGCAGCGTCGCCCAGTGGACCAGCTCGTACGTCAGCTCGTCGTGGTTCTGCAGCGCGTGCACGAGCGAGACCGGCTCGACCCCGGTCTCGAGGCTGGTGCGCAGCGTCAGCCGCAGGAACTCGGTGTCGCCGGTCACGAGCGCGTGCTGGTACGCAGGCCGGTTGATGAAGTCGTAGGAGAGGTCCGCGCCCACCCGGCCGGTGTTGCGGATGTCCTCCATCGTCAGGTTCAGCTCCTGGAACGTGAAGCCCCCGACCTTGCGCACCATGCCGGCGATGAAGTGGTTCGCCGCCTCCGACAGCGGGTGCCCCTCCGACCACGCGGGGGTGCCCTCCGCGCTCTTCTCGACGCCGAGGAAGCCGTTCGCGTCGAGGCGCAGCGCCGACGAGCCGAGGTCGCCGAGCGAGTGCAGCGCGTCCCCGATCACGAGCCGCATGCCGGCGAACGACGGGTCCAGCCAGTTGATGGAGGGCTGTCCCTCCTTGAAGTAGTGCAGGTACACCCAGCGGCGGGTCAGCCCGTCGACGCCGAGGATCGGCCCGGTGGCGGACCAGTTCGTCTCCTTGACGCCCGGCTGGTAGAAGATCACCCGCTGCAGCTCGCCGATGATGTAGCCGCGCTCGGTCAGGGCGGACTCGGTCGCGCGGTCGAGGTTCACCGCGTCCTTGCCCTGCGGCACCTCCGGCAGCAGGCCCCAGTCCTCCTCCGGGATCTCGACCATGTGGTAGATCCCGGGGTAGTCCTCGTAGGCCATCTCGGCCAGCCGGAAGTCCGCGCCCTTGCCCGTGTGCCCCGGCACGATGTCGTCGACGATGCTGCCGCCGTAGCGCTCCGCCGTCTCCGTCAGCCGGCGGAACTCGTCGTCGTCGCCGAAGACCGGGTCGATCTGCGTGGAGATGCGGTCGAAGTGGCCGTCGACGCTCGCAGTGGCCTGCCAGCCGACGATGCCGCCCGCGCGCTTCACCGGGCCGGTGTGGATGCCGTTGATGCCGATCTTCTCGAACGCGGACCAGAGGCGGTTGCTCGCGAGCGCCGACAGGAACGAGGTGCCCTGCGTCGTGATCAGCGAGATCGGGTAGGCCGTGAACCAGACGTCGGTCGTCTCGATCGCCTTGCGCGGGTTCGGGCGGGCGTAGGCGTTGCGCCACATCGACGGCTGCCCGGACAGCTGGCGGCCGAGCACATCGGCGTCCGACAGCATCGACTGACCCGCGAGCCAGCCGATGTAGCTGGGGTTGGAGGCGTCGGCCGCGCGGGGGTCGCTGAGCGCGCGCCGGCCGCCGCTGCCGCCCCGCAGGGTGGCGCGGGGGCGGAGCCGGGCCGGGCGCGCGGCGAACCGCTGCTCGTCGTAGGTGATCTCGCTGACCTCGGGCTCGCCGTCGGCTTCGTCCATTCCAGTGCTCCCCGCCTCGCTGACGACCACCAGTCTGGGCGAGGCCGTCGCGCTGCCGCTCAGCGATCACTCAGCGCCGGGTGCCCGGCCCCGGGGGCGGCGTTGGAGCCCGCCCGTACGGTGCGAGCGCCGTGGACCCCGTCGCCTGCCTCGTGCCCGCCTGTCCCGCGCCGGCGGTCGCGCCCGAGCCCGTCGCGCTGTGCGAGGAGCACCTCGCGGAGGCCGGCGAGGCGGACGGCGAACGCCACGGCAGGACGGACCTGCTGCCGGCGCCGTGCCGCCTGTGCGGGTCGCGGCTCGGGCTCCGCCTGCCCGCCGGCTGGGCGTGCGGGGTCTGCGAGTGGCCGCACGGGGAGGCGCCGGACGGCGAGCTGCCGCCGCCCCGGGTCGACGTCGTCTACTACCTGGGCTGGCGGGACCGGATCAAGATCGGCACGACGGCGAACCCGCGGCAGCGGTTCGCGGCGATCCGGCACGACCGGCTGCTCGCACTCGAGCGGGGCGACCGGGCGCTGGAGCAGCGGCGGCACCGGGAGTTCGCCGCCGAGCGCACCTGGCGCGAGTGGTTCGACACGAGCGAGCGCCTCCGCGCCCACGTCGACGTGCTCGCGGGCGGCGTCGACCCGTGGGACCGCTGGGCGCGCTGGGTCGCCGAAGCCACCGCGACGCGCTGAGCGCTACCCGAGCAGCTCGACCCCGAACTCCCCCACCACGGCCCGCACCTCGTCCAGGTACCGCTGCGCCTGGTCGGTCAGCCGCACGCCCGGCCGGCCGATCCAGCCGATCTCGATCCGCTCGTCCACGTCGAGCGGGATCGCGACGATGGCGGGGTCGAGGTCGTCGCTGACGATGCCGGTCGAGATCGTGTAGCCGTCGAGCCCGATCATCAGGTTGAAGATCGTCGCCCGGTCCGAGACGCGGATCTCCCGCCGGCTCGAGACGGTCGAGAGGATCTCCTCGGAGAAGTAGAAGGAGTTGTTCGCGCCCTGGTCGAACGCGAGCCGCGGCAGGTCGACGAGGTCCGCGAGCGTCACGCGCTCCCGCCCGACCAGCGGGTTCGTCCGCGACACGAAGATGTGGGGCTCGGCGACGAACACCGGATGGAACGCGAGCCCGGAGTCCCCCAGCAGCTTGTCGAGGACCCGCTCGTTGAAGTCGTTCCGGTACAGGATCCCGATCTCGCTGCGCAGCGTCCGGACGTCCTCGATGATGTCCCAGGTGCGGGTCTCGCGCAGCGAGAACTCGTATTCGGCCGCGCCGCTCGCGCGCACCATGCGGACGAACGCGTCGACCGCGAACGAGTAGTGCTGCGCGGACACCCCGAGCAGCCGCCGCGACGGCGGGCGACCGAGGTAGTGCTGCTCGAGCAGCGACGCCTGCTCGACGACCTGCCGGGCGTAGCCGAGGAACTCGACGCCGTCGACCGTGAGCGAGACGCCGCGGGCCGAGCGGGTCAGCAGGGTGCGGCCCACCCGCGCCTCGAGGTCCTTCATGGCGGCGGACAGGGTCGGCTGGGAGACGTGCAGCAGGTCCGCGGCGGCCGAGATCGATCCCTCCGCGGCGACCTCCACGTAGTACTGCAGCTGCTGCAGCGTGATCGAGGCGGGTCGCTGAACCATAGCCGCAAACTATGCCGTGCCATAGGAGCGGCGAGTTACCCGATGGCGCCGAGAGCCCGGCAGGATTGAGCCGTCCCCGCTCGGCCGCGTCCGGGGCTCTTCTCCAGCGATTGGCAGCCCGTGGCGCACGACTTCGCGTTTCGCATCGACACGACCCGCTTCGACGAGGACTACTCGCCGTCGGAGGCCTCGCGGCTGACGACGAACTTCGCGAACCTCGCGCGGGGCGAGCACCGCCGCCAGAACCTCCGCAACGCCCTGGACATGATCGAGCGCCGGGTGAACGACCTCGCGGGCGGGCACGACGCCAACGGCGACCGCTACGGGGTCGAGCTCGAGATCGTCTCGGCCGAGCTGCTGCTGTCGGGCGGCGGCGCGGACCGCGAATTCCCGCTGATCGAGGTGCTCGACGTCACGATCGTCGACCGCCGGACGGGCGAGCGGCACGCCGGCATCGTCGGCAACAACTTCTCCTCCTACGTCCGCGACTACGACTTCAGCGTCGTGCTGCCGGCGGCGAAGGAGGCCGCGGGCGCCCCGACGATCCCCGACGACTTCGGCGAGCTGCACGGCCGGCTCTTCGAGCGCTTCCTCGAGTCGGCGGCGTACCGGGAGCGGTTCGCGCAGCCGCCGGTCGTCTGCATCAGCGTCTCGACGAGCAGGACCTACCGCCGCACCGGCACGACCCACCCCGTGCTCGGGGTCGAGTACGAGCAGGACGCCCTCTCGGCCACCGACGACTACTTCGGGAGGATGGGGCTGCGGGTCCGCAACTTCATGCCGCCCGGCGGCGTCGCCCCGCTCGCCCTCTACTTCCGGGGCGACCTGCTGGCCGACTACTCCGACCTGCAGCTGGCGGGCACGATCGGGGTCATGGAGACGTTCCAGCGCATCTACCGCCCGGAGATCTACAACGCGGGCACCGCGGCCGGCAAGGTGTTCCGGCCGAGCCTCGAGCACGACGACTGGTCCCGCACCGAGATCGGCTACGACCGGGAGGAGCGCAGCCGCCTCGCCGTCACCCAGGGCCGCTACACGGCGGAGCACCTGATGGGGCCTCACGGCGATGCGCTCGCGCAGTGGGCCGCCGAGCGCCCGGTGCTCGCCCGATGAGCGGGCGGGAGGCCTCCGTGCCCGCGCTGCTGCCCACCGCCATCGTCGGCAGCCTGCCGAAGCCGTCCTGGCTGGCGGAGCCGGAGCGGCTGTGGTCGCCCTGGAAGCTCGAGGGCGAGACGCTCGTCGAGGGCAAGCAGGACGCGCTGCGCGCCGTCGTGCAGGAGCAGCGGCGCCGCGGCATCGACGTCCTGAGCGACGGCGAGCAGACCCGGCAGCACTTCGTGACGACGTTCATCGAGCACCTGAGCGGGGTGGACTTCGAGCACCGCGAGACCGTCCGCATCCGCGACCGCTACGACGCCGACGTGCCCACGGTCGTCGGCGACGTGCGGCGCGACCACCCCGTCTTCGTCGACGACGCGGCGTTCCTCCGCACCCTCACGGACCAGCCGATCAAGTGGGCGCTGCCCGGGCCGATGACTATGGTCGACACCCTCGCCGACCGCCACTACGGCAGCCGCGAGAAGCTGGCGTGGGAGTTCGCGGGCATCCTGAACCAGGAGGCGCGCGAGCTGGAGGCGGCGGGCGTCGACGTGATCCAGTTCGACGAGCCGGCCTTCAACGTCTTCTTCGACGAGGTGCGGGACTGGGGCGTCGCCGCGCTCGAGCGCGCCGCCGAGGGGCTGCGCGCCGAGACCGTCGTGCACATCTGCTACGGCTACGGGATCAAGGCGAACACGGACTGGAAGGCGAGCCTCGGGTCCGAGTGGCGGCAGTACGAGCAGTTCTTCCCGCTCCTACAGCAGTCGTCGATCGACACGGTCTCGCTCGAGGCGCAGCACTCCCACGTGCCGGTCGACCTCGTCGAGCTGATCCGCGGCAAGCGGGTCATGCTCGGGGCGATCGACGTGGCGACGGAGCAGGTCGAGACGCCGGAGGAGGTCGCGGCGGTGCTGCGGGACGCGCTCCGCTTCGTCGACGCCGAGAAGCTCGTCCCCAGCACGAACTGCGGGATGGCGCCGCTGCCGCGACGGGTCGCGCAGGAGAAGCTGTCCGCGCTGGCCGCGGGCGCGGCGATCGTCCGCGAGGAGCTGTCGAGCGCGACCGCCTGACGCGCGCCGCACCGCGATCCGGGCGGCATCGGCGCATCCGGGCGGGATCGGACGGTCGAACCCGCCCGGATCCGCCGATCGCGCCCGCGTCGGTCGTCGCCCGCGGGCGCGAGCCTTCAGATCTCGAGCAGCCACGGATCGATGCGGCGCTCATCCTCGTGCGGGTGCACCACGCGATTCATCACGACGGGAGCGGGGTCGAGTCGCCGGAACCCGCTGCGGCGGAGGAACCCCTCGCCCTCCGCCCAGCCCGCGGGACAGCTCGCTCGGATGCGACGCGCCCCGGCTCTGCGGGCCGCGCGGCACCCCACCTCGAGCGCGGCGGATCCGATCCCTCGGCGATGGAGCACCGGGTCGACGAGGAACACGCCGATCGCGACCGTGCCCGGCTCCGGCCAGTCGACGACGGCGTCGACGACGCCGACGACCTCGTCCCCGTCGCAGACGACGAGCAGCCGCTTCTGGTCCGCGGTCGCGCCCTCGGGCAGCGCGTAGGCCAGGCTCTGGAAGTCCCCGGGTCCGGCCGGCGCGCCGGTGCTCGCGTGCGCCCACCGTTCCGCCGCCGCAAGCATCCGGACCACCGCGGCCTCGTCGCGCCGATCCGCGTCCCGGAGCCGCACGCCGCGCCACGCTCCGTCGTCCTGCTCGCGCCTCCCGCACACCCGGCGGACCGTACCGCCGCACGGCCCCGCAGGGAAGCAGTGGGGCCTCCGCCGACGCGGTCGGCACCGCCCGCATCTGCTGCCCGGCTCGGGCGGATCACACCCCTGCGGGTGGGGCCGATCGTGCGGGGCGTCGGTACCGTCCGGCAGGTGTCTGACCCGGACGCCCTCTCCACGCTGCCGATGCCGCCGTGCTCGAGCACGGCGGACGGTGCCGACTGCTCCGAGTTCCTCCTCCTGGCCCGGCGCACGAGCGCGGGCGCGCTCGACGACTGGGAGCGGCTGCGGCTGCGGCTGGCCGAGCAGCCCTGAGGAGCGTCAGACCCGTCAGCGTGCCCGTGGAGGAGGATGAGGCGCGTGCAGCCGGACCTCGCGCAGGTGATGCGGGTGGTCGACGCGCGGCTCGCCGCGCCGAGCGCGACGGCGAGGCTCATCGGCGTCGACGGGCCGTCCGGCTCCGGCAAGAGCACCCTCGCCAGGGCGATCGCGGGCCGTCTCGACGCACCCGTGGTGAAGGTGGACGACTTCGTCACCTGGCAGCACTTCGGCGCCTGGTGGCCGCGCTTCGAGGAGCAGGTGGTCGCGCCGCTGCTCGCCGGGCGCGACGCGCGCTACCAGGCGCGCGACTGGGCGGGCGACGAGTTCGGCGACGGGCTCGCCGAGTGGCGGACCGTGCCGTGGGCGCCCGTGGTCGTCGTCGAGGGCGTCACCTCGACCCGCGCCGCCGTCGCCGATCGCCTCGCGTGCCGACTGTGGGTCGAGGCGCCCCCGGACCTGCGGCTGCTCCGCGGGCTGCGGCGCGACGGGGAGTCGCACCGCGCGCTCTGGGATCGCTGGATGCGCGAGGAGGCCGCGTTCTTCGCCGCGGACGGCACCCGCGCCCGCGCCGACCTGATCGTCGACACCACCATTTGAGCGCGCCGCCGCGGTCGAGCCCGAGCCCGTCGGCAGGACATCCGCCCGCCGGCAGGACATCCGCCGGGCGCTCCTCCTGCTCCAGGGCGGATGTCCTGCCGCAGGGCCGGGCTCCTCGGCCCGCTCAGCGGCGCGTGGAGCGGCGCGCCGCCTCGGCGCCCGCCGCCTCGAGCCAGCGGGCCGGCTCCGCCATCGCCGCGGCCGCGCCGCCGGCGAGCGCGGCGAGCTCGATCGCCCCACGGGCCTCCGCGCTGCCGGCGATCACCACCGCGGGCACGCCCGCGCGCTCCGCGAGCCCGAGCACCGCGCCGACGGCCTTCCCCTGCCGCGAGGTCGCGTCGAAGCGCCCCTCCCCCGTGATCACGAGGTCCGCGGCGCCGACGTCGGCGGCGAGCCGGGTCGCCTCGGCGACGAGCGCCGCACCGCTCACCACCTCGGCGCCCCACGCCGCGATGAACCCGTAGGCCGTGCCGCCGGCCGCGCCGGCCCCGGCGCGGTCCGCGCCCGGCCCGAGCCGCTCCGCGAGCCGCGCGAGCCCGGCGTCGAGGTCCGCGACCTGGTCCGGCGTCGCGCCCTTCTGGGGCCCGAAGACGGCCGCGGCACCGGTCGGCCCGGTGAGCGGCGCCGTCACGTCGGCGAGCAGCCGCACCCCGCCCTCGGGCGCCTTCCGCAGCCCCGCGAGGTCGACCGCGGCGAGCGCGGTCAGGGCGCCGCCCCCGTCCGACAGCGCCCGGCCGGCGGCGTCGAGGAGGCGCGCCCCGAGCGCCGCCAGCGCACCCGTGCCGCCGTCGGTCGAGGCGGAGCCGCCGAGCGCGATCCAGAGCCGGGCGACGCCGGCATCGAGCGCGGCGCCGATCGCCTCCCCGAGGCCGCGGGTCGTCGCGCCGAGCGGGTCGAGGGCCGCCATCAGCTCGATGCCCGAGACCGCGGCCAGCTCGACGACGCCGGTGCCGTCCGGCAGCAGCACCCACTCCCCTGGGCGGCGCCGCCCGTCCGGGCCGGTGACGACCCCCGCGGGGCGGCGCTCGGCGCCCGAGACCGCGGCGACCAGCGCGTCGAGGGTGCCCTCGCCGCCGTCGGCCTGCGGCAGCAGCCGCACCTCGTCGCCCGGGCGCTCGGCGTGCCAGCCCGCGGCGATCGCGGCGGCCGCGGCGCCCGCCCGGATCGATCCCTTGAACGAGTCCGGGGCGATCACGATGCGCACGGCAGCAGCCTCCCGCACCGGGCCCGGCCTCCGGTCAGTGGCCGGGCAGCGTCCCGGCGAGCCGCCCGTGCATCGCGGCGCTCGCGTCGTTCATGCCGTGGATCTCGACCGACTTGCCGTGCTGGGCGTACTTCGTGGTGACCGCGTCGAGCGCGGCGACGGTGGACGCGTCCCACACGTGGGAGCCGCTCAGGTCCACGACGACGCGGTCGGGGTCCCCGGCGTAGTCGAAGCGCGTCGTCAGGTCGTTGCTCGAGGCGAAGAACAGCTCGCCGTCGACCCGGTAGCGGGCGACGCCCTCGTCCGTCACGGTCCGCTCGACCGTCGCGAAGTGCGCGACGCGGCGCGCGAAGACCGTCATCGCGATGAGCACGCCGACCACCACGCCGCTCGCGAGGTTGCCCGTCGCGACCGTGACCGCCACGGTCGCGACCATCACGACGGTCTCCCCGATCGGCATCCGCTTCAGGGTCGAGGGCCGCACGCTGTGCCAGTCGAAGGTGCCGACCGACACCATGACCATCACAGCGACGAGCGCGGCCATGGGGATCAGCCCGACGATCGGGCCGAGCCCCACGACGAGCACGAGCAGCAGCACCCCGGCGCTGAACGACGAGACGCGGGTGCGCGCGCCGGACGCCTTCACGTTGATCATCGTCTGGCCGATCATCGCGCAGCCGCCCATGCCGCCCGCGAAGCCGGAGGCGATGTTCGCGACGCCCTGCCCGATCGCCTCCCGGCCCTTGCTGGAGCCGGTGTCGGTGATCTCGTCGACGAGCTTCGCGGTCATCAGCGACTCGAGCAGGCCGACGACGGCGACCGCGACGGCGAAGGGGCCGACGATCGTGAGGGTCTCGAGCGTGAGCGGGACGACCGGCACGAAGAGGGTCGGCAGGCTGTCGGGCAGCGCGCCCTCGTCGCCGACGGTCGGCACCGGGATCGCCGTGAGCAGCACGACGGCGCTGAGCAGCACGATCGCGACGAGCGGCGCCGGGATCGCGGTCGTGAAGCGGGGCAGCAGCACCATGACGGCGATGCCGGCCGCGACGAGCGGGTAGACGGCCCAGGGCACGCCGATCAGGTGCGGCAGCTGCGCGACGAAGATGAGGATCGCGAGCGCGTTGACGAAGCCGACCATCACGCTGCGCGGCACGAACCGCATCAGGCGGGCGGCGCCGACCGCTCCGAGGACGATCTGGAGCGCCCCGCCGAGCAGCACCGCGGTCACAAGGTAGGCGTAGCCGTGGTCGCGCATGAGCGGCGCGACGACGAGGGCGATCGCGCCGGTCGCGCCGCTGATCATCGCGGGCCGCCCGCCGACGATGGAGGTGACCACCGCCATCACGAAGGCGGAGAAGAGGCCGACGCGCGGGTCGACGCCGGCGATGATCGAGAACGAGATCGCCTCGGGGATCAGCGCGAGGGCGACGACGAGCCCGGCCAGCACCTCCCGGGTGAGCAGGCGCGGCGAGCGGATCGCCTCGACGACGGTGGGCGAGCGGTGCGGGCGCACGGGCACGGCGGTGATGAGGGGCTCCTCGTGGGGGCGGGTGGCGGGCGCGCGGCCCGCGCGGGACGGCGGGGGCGCGACGGCGCGCGCCGCGCCCGGCGACTCCGGTGCCCCATGATGGTGCGGCCGATCCGGTCGCCGCGTGCGCGGTGACCCTCACGTTACCGGAGAGTTGGAGGCGGGGTGACCGACGCGCACGCGGGGCCGACCTTCCGCATCGGCGACGTCGTGGTGCGCACCGGCCTCTCCCACCGCACCGTCCGGCACTACGACGAGCTGGGGCTGGTGCGGCCCGCCGGCCGCTCCGAGGGCGGCTTCCGCCTGTACACGGCCCGCGACGTCGAGCGGCTGCTGCTCATCGCGCGGATGAAGCCGCTCGGCTACTCCCTGGACGAGATGGCGGACCTGCTCGACCTGGTCGACCGGCTGGAGCACCCCGACGACACCGGCCCGCTGCAGGAGCGCGTGGCCGCGTTCGTCGCGGAGGCGCAGGACCGACGGGCGCGCCTCGCGGAGCGCCTCGCGATGGCGGACGAGTTCCTCGGCCGGCTCGCCGCCCTGCCCGACCCGGGCACGCCGGCGCCCTGAGGGCGACCTGCGCGGTCAGGCGACGGGCGCCGCGGCCGTCGAGGCCCGCTCCACGAGACGGGTCGCCAGGTCGATGTGCGGGGGCGGGCCGCTGCCGTCGCCCGACATGCGCAGCAGCATCCGCACGGCGGCGGCGCCCAGCTCCGCCGTGGGCTGCCGGACCGTGGTCAGCTGCGGCGTCAGCCAGGCCGCCTCGGGCACGTCGTCGAAGCCGACGACGCTGAGGTCCTGCGGGACGCGCAGCCCGAGGGACGCCGCCGCGTCGCAGACCCCGACGGCCATGAGGTCGTTGCAGCAGAACACGGCGGTCGGGCGGTGCCGCCGCAGCAGGTCCGAGGCGACCTCCCCCGCAGGCTCGCGCAGCCAGTCGGCCCAGCCCGTCCCGACGAGCTCGGCGCCCGGCTGCGCCTCGACCGCGCTGCGGAACCCGTCGAGCCGCGCCTGGCTGTAGAGGTGGGTGCGCGTGCCGCCGATCGCGACGAAGCGGCGGTGGCCGAGCGCGAGCAGGTGCTCCGCCGCCGCGCGGCCGCCGTCCCAGTTCGTCACGCCGACGCTCGCCGCGTAGGCGGGCGGCCGGCTCATCGGATCGATCAGCACGAAGGGGCGCCCGGCGGCGCGCAGCAGGTCGAGCTGCTCCGTCGTCGCGTCCACGAGGGCGATCACGACACCGGCGGAGCGCCGCCGCAGGACGCGATGCGCCCACCCGCCCTCGCGCCGGGAGATGGTCAGGACCACGTCGTGGTCCGCCTCCGTCGCGGCCTCCTCCACGCCGCTGAGCGCCTCGTGCGCCCAGGTGCCGTGCATGTCGCTGACCACGAAGTCGATCAGCGACAGCGCGCTGGAGCGGCCCTGCCGGGTCGCGCGCGCCACGTACCCGAGCGAGCGCGCCGCCTCCATCACCTGGTCCCGCGTGCGCTCCGAGACGTCGGTGCCGCCGCGCAGGACCTTCGACACCGTCGGCACGCTGGTGCCGGCCCGCGTCGCGACGTCGCGGAGGGTCTGCCGTCGCCCGCCGCCCGCCATGCTCCGCAGGCTAGGGGCGCCGAGGAGTTTGCGCAAAGAAGAGTTTCTGTTTCGCTTGCCCGCCTCCTGCCTCCGTGCCGATCATGGAAGGGACGCAGCAGCACGGACACGGCCGTCCGTGCGGGCACTGGGTGATCGCCGGCAGAGGCGCCGGCGGAGAGGCGGTTCGACATGACCACCACGCGGATCTCTCGTCGGGGCTTCCTCGGCGCATCGGGCGGCGCGCTCGCCGCCCTGGCGCTGGCGGGCTGCAGCACGGGCGGCGGTAGCAGCAGCGGGGGCGGGAGCGGCCCGATCAAGTTCTGGAACATGCAGTGGGGCTCGACGGCCTTCATCGCGAAGGACCGCGAGATCACGACCGCGTACGAGCCGAAGGACGGGCTGCCTCCCGCGGCCTACCAGTCGATCGCCTGGCAGTCCTTCACCCAGGCGTTCTCCACCGCGATCGCGGCGAACACCGGCCCGGCGGTGAGCAGCGGCAGCGGCACGCAGGCGTTCCAGTTCGCGAAGGAGGGCAAGATCGCCTACGCCGACGACCTGATCGAGTCGTGGAAGTCGAACGGCCTCTACGACGACTTCCTGCCGGGCGTGTTCGACGCGATGAAGACCGAGAAGGGCTACGTCGCGGTGCCGTACAACCTCGACATGCGCGTGCTCTGGTACAGCAGGTCGCTGCTGCAGAAGGCCGGTGTGCAGCCGCCGACGGACTGGCAGTCGCACAAGGACGCCTGCGCCGCGCTGAAGCGGATCGGCGTCTACGGCTTCGGGCTGAGCGGCGGCGCGCAGGGCAACGCGTTCCAGGCGATCGTCGGCTGGATGATCAACAACGGCGGCGGGATCTTCGACGAGGAGCAGAAGCCGAACCTGGTCACGCCGGCGAACATCGAGGCGCTCGAGTACGTGCAGGAGCTGATCCGCAAGGGCTACGCGGACCCGAGGAGCAACGGCTACTCGACCACCAACACCCAGGCGCAGTGGAAGGCGGGCAAGTTCGGCATGCAGGTCGAGGCACCCGGCCTGCCCGCCCAGCTCGGCGGGAAGTTCCTCACCGACGTCGTCGTCGGCGACCCGCTGACCAGTCCGTCGGGCCAGAAGGGCGCCCTGTCCTTCCCGAACAACATCATGATGTACACGAACACCCCAAGCCAGAAGGGCTCCGAGGCGTTCCTGACCTACTACATCCGCAAAATGAAGCCGTTGTGGACCGAGAAGACGGGCATCGGCCTGCCGGTGCTGAAGTCGATCGCGGCGACGCCCGAGTTCCAGTCCGACCCCAACGCGGCGAAGATGATCGAGGTCTGGCAGCCGATCTGCAAGACGTGGGCGGCACCGGGCGGCGCGGCCCTGTTCTCGAACGTGACCATTGTCGACAGCACCCCGCCCATGACGACCTTCGGCCAGAACGTGATCTCGCTGCAGCTCGGGCCGAAGGAGGCGCTGAGCACGCTGCAGACGACGCTCATGTCCAGCCTCAAGGACTGACCGCCGGCCGCCTCGCGCGACCTCCTGCCGGCGGGTGCACCGCATCCCCCGGCAGGAGGGAGCACACTGCAGCCTGGCGTCCCGACGGCGGGGCGCGAGGAGGAGCGGATGAGCGACGCCAGCGAGCCCCGGGGCACCGCCTCGGGGACCGGCCTCGAGCACCAGGAGCAGGACCGGCCCGACGAGCCCGACGTCGAGCCCGAGCACGAGCAGCGGCCGGAGCACGTCGAGACGCCCGTCACCGAGCAGCACGACCCGCGGCCCGGCCACGATCTCGTGCGCAAGGGCGTCGCGGGCGCGGCCCTCGCCGCGCTCGGGGTCGTCTTCGGCGACATCGGCACGAGCCCGCTGTACGCGCTCCGCACCGTCTTCACGATCGACGACGGCGCGGTGCGCGCCACCCCCGACGACGTGTACGGCGTCGTGTCGCTGATGTTCTGGAGCGTCACGATCATCGTGTCGATCAAGTACCTCGCGGTGCTGATGCGGGCGGACAACGACGGCGAGGGCGGCGTGATGGCGCTCGCGTCGCTGGCCCAGCGCCTGTACGCCGACCGCGGCCGACGGGTCGGCGCGCTGCTCGTGATCGGGATCGTCGGCGTCGCGCTGTTCTACGGCGACTCCGTCATCACGCCGGCGATCAGCATCCTGTCCGCGGTCGAGGGGGTGGAGGTCGCGACGCCCGGCATCGCCGAGCTCGTCGTGCCGATCGCCGTCGTGATCCTCGTCGGGCTCTTCCTCGTGCAGCGCTTCGGCACCGGCCGGGTCGGCAACCTGTTCGGGCCGGTCATGGTGCTCTGGTTCGGCACCCTCGCCGCGGCGGGCCTCGTCGCGACGATCCGCTACCCGAACGTGCTGCAGGGCCTCTCCCCCACCTGGGCCGTCGCGTTCGTCTTCGCTCACCCGGGCATCGCGTTCGTCGCGATGGGCGCGGTCGTGCTCGTCATCACGGGGGCGGAGGCGCTGTACGCCGACATGGGCCACTTCGGCCGCTCCCCGATCCGCCGGGCCTGGTTCTTCGTCGTGCTGCCCGCGCTGACGCTGAACTACCTGGGCCAGGCCGCGCTCGTGCTGCACGTGCCGGGCGCGAAGGAGAACCCCTTCCTGCTGCTCTTCCCCGGCTGGCTGCAGCTGCCCGTGGTCGTGCTCTCGACCGTCGCGACGGTGATCGCGAGCCAGGCCGTGATCTCCGGCGCCTTCTCGCTGTCCCGCCAGGCGGTGCAGCTCGGCGTGCTGCCGCCGATCACGGTGCGGCAGACGTCGGAGAAGGAGGGCGGGCAGATCTACCTGCCGGTCGTGAACGGGATCCTCTTCGTCGGGGTGCTCGTGATGATCCTCGCCTTCGAGTCGTCGGAGCGGCTCGCGACCGCCTACGGCGTCTCGGTCACCGGCGCGCTGGTGGTGGACACCGTGCTGCTGCTGATCGTCGCGCCGGTGCTCTGGCGCTGGCGCCCCTGGAAGGTCGTGCTCGCGGCGATCGCATTCGGCGGCCTCGAGCTGGTCTTCCTCGCCGGGAACCTGTCGAAGGTGCTGCTGGGCGGCTGGGTGCCGCTGCTCATCGCGCTCGCCGTCATCACGGTGATGACCACCTGGCGGCGGGGGCGCTTCCTCGTGCAGGAGGACCGGAAGGAGAAGGAGGGGTCGCTCGCCGACTTCATCGAGCAGCTGCGCGCCGCCGGGCTGCCGCGGGTGCCGGGCGTCGCGATCTTCCCCCACCCGAACGCGCAGTCGGTGCCGCTCGCGCTCCGCGCCAACGTGAAGGCGAACCACGTGCTGCACGAGCGGGTCGTCATCGTGTCGATCCGGGTGGTCGGGGTGCCGGTCGTCCCGCCGGAGCAGGCGTACCGCACGGACGACCTCGGCTACGACGACGGCATCGACCACGTCTCGATCGAGTTCGGGTTCTCGCAGGAGCCCGACGTGCCCGCCGCGCTGCGCGCGGTGTGCGAGCGCGGCGTGCTCGGCTGCGACCCGGACGAGATGGACCGCGCGTCGTACTTCGTCTCGCGCGGCGCGATCCGGCGCACCCGCCCGACGGGCATGGCGCGCTGGCGGAAGGGGCTGTTCGTGACGCTCGCCCACAACGCGGCCGACCCCGCCAGCCGGTTCAACCTGCCCTCGACCCGCACGGTCACGATGGGCACCGACGTCGAGATCTGACCGCGCCGCCGCTCGAGTCGCGACGCGGCACGGTCCGAACCCTTCGGACTGTGCCGCGTCGCGACGTGGAAGCGCTCGGAGTCAGTCGATCTCGATCGTGAAGTCCCACGTGACGAGCGGGCGGCCCGCAGGCCGCCAGCTGAGCGTCGTGTGGCCGGTCGCGAAGCGGGACCGCAGGTGCAGCGTCACCGGGTGCCCCGGGCTCGCCGTGCCGCTGCGGCGGTCCGTGCGGAGCGCGAAGCGGTCCTGGTCCTCGTCCAGCCCGAGGAACTGCGCGCTCGAGATCGCGGTGCTGCCGCGTACGGCGACGGCGGTCACGGTCAGCACGCCCGGCGCGCTCGTGCCGCTGATCGGCTGCCCCGGCGGCGGCGTGGGCACGTCGACGTCGGGTCCCGCGACCGTCAGCCGCAGGTCCGCGTGCGGCAGGTGCACGTCGACGGGGTCGCCGGCCGCGACCAGGGCGTAGCCCCCGGGCCGCACGGTCGGCACGGTCGTCGGGGCAGCGGACGCCGCGGCGACCGGGTACGCCCCGCTGTGGGCTGCGACGCCTGCCCGGGGCGCGGGGGCGGCGGTGCAGCCCACGAGGGCCAGCACCGCCGCGATCCCGGCCGCCGCGAGGGGCGGCCGCATCATCCTCCGCTGCCGATCGAGGCGTAGGAGATCGGCCGTTCGGTCCGGGTCAGGGTCGCGACGGCGGTGTAGAGGCCGCCGGTGCCCGACGGTCTCGGCTGCAGCACGCGGCCCTTCGGGTTGTTGTAGACGTCCGGTCCGAAGGGCCGCAGGCCGTCCGCGGCGGCGTAGGCGAGGTGGCCGTGGCCGTCCGTGCCGCCGTGGCGCACGCCGAACAGGTCCTCCATCGACCGCAGCCAGCTGTAGTGGTTGTACGGCTGGTCCGACACCGATCCGGGCGTGATGTACGGGCTCAGCAGCACCGAGCCGACGATGCCGCCGCCGGGCGTGGTGTCCTGGTTGAACGCCTGGTCGCCGGGCTGCGTCGTGTTCGGTCCGGGCAGCTCGCCGCAGCAGGCGACGACCGACTGCGCGGTGTTCGCCTGGGCCTCGACGCTCGTGCCGTTCAGGGCGGGGTTCTTCGCTCCGGTGATCGTGCCGAGGCCGGCGTCGGGCTGGTAGTCCTTGTCGGCGATCGAGTTGCCGTAGGACCTGTACGGCGGGAAGCCCTCGTCGAACGTCACGTCGATCAGGCCGCCGTCCTGGTACGCCTTCGACTTCATGATCGCCGGGATCACCTGCTTCAGGAACAGGTCCGCCGCGTACAGCCCGCCCTGCGTGTTCGCGGGCGTCCGCTTCTCGCCCGTCAGCGCGTCGCTGCCGCCCGACAGGTTGTCGCCCTTGCAGGTGGCGTCGTGCGCGTCGCTGCAGTTGTTCGGCGAGATCCAGGAGAAGGACGGCGTGGTCCGCTCCTTGGCGAGGTCGTGGACCAGGTTCTTCGCCAGCGGCACGACCCGCTTCGCGCAGGTGCCGTCGTCGGTCAGCGACTGGAACCAGGGGAACGGGTTGTGCTTCGGCACGTACTGGTCGTCGATCGTCTTCGACGGGTTCTGCGGGGACGCCGGGGAGGCGTAGGGCCCTTCGGCGGAGCCGGGGTCGGGCGTGGCCGCACCGACGCCGCCGACCGGTGCGCCGCAGGTCGTCTGCTCGCGCGACGGGTCGTTCCCCATGTCCTGCATGTACCCCTTCCAGGACACGTGGGCCGCGTCGAACTGGTCGAAGAGGGTCTTCACCCGCGCCGGGAACACGCACCCCGGCTGGGTCGAGCCGTCGAAGTAGGTGCCGTCGGCCTTCTTCGTGTCCTGAAGGATCTCGTACTGCCCGTCGGCGACCTGCCGCAGCGGCCCGGTGGGGTTGTAGAGCGGGCAGTCGGCCTGCGGCCCCGGGGACGGCGCCTGGCCGCTCACCATCGACAGGTAGTTGTCCTGGCTGAAGTGCCCGGTGCCGTAGTACTGGCGCAGCAGCGCTCCGTACGTGGGCAGCGTGTTCCAGAGGTAGGAGTTCTGGTTCAGCCCGGTGAACGACGCCTCGTAGGACTTGTTCTCGAGGATGATCAGCCACACGTGCTTGATCTTCGGCGGCGTGTACCGCCCCTGCGACACGGCGGACGCAGCCGTCGCGCCGCTCAGTCCGGCGCCGGTCAGGGTCGCCGTCGGCAGCACCGCGAGCGCTGCGACCGCCAGCACCGCGGCCGTCCGCCGCAGCGGACCTCTCATCGATCTCATGCGCCGAGCACAGCACCGCTCGAGGCCGGCGCGGATGGACGGCGGATGAACACCGCGCCGCTCACGGCGCACGACCAGTTCCGGACGCCGTTCGTGCGAGGACTCGATCGTTCGGCTCCGGTCGGCCGCTCGCGTCGCGACGCGGCACGGTCCGAACCCCTCGGGCCGTGCCGCGTCGCGACGCGAGAACGCCCGGTGCCCCGACTCAGCCGGCGGCGCGGCTCCCGGCGGGCTCGTCCCACTCGTTGAAGGCCGGGTGACCCGTGAGTCGCTCGAAGGCGCCCGCGTACCAGCCGGCGGCGTGCTTCGACACGGCGTAGCTGATGGAGCGCTCGTGCAGCTCGCACGGGACCCCGAGCTCGAGGTAGATCTTCTTGGCGTCCTCGACGAGGTGCAGCCGGTTGTCGTACCGGATGCCGACGTCGCGGCGCTCCGGCGGGTGGGCGACCACCAGGTCGGCGATGTTCACGGGTCGTGCCCCTTACGCGCTCGTGCCTCCGGCCGCGGGCGGGCCGGCGGGACCCTCGCCGATCGGGAGGGCCGGACGAGTGTCGCCCGCCCCACCCGGGAAGCACGTGTGCGTGCGCGCTCACTCGCCCCTGCACCGCGTGGGAGTGCACTCGACGAGGTGCCTGCGGCGCCGGAGCCTCGCTGCGGAGCGTGCCCGCCCGGCGACGGCTCAGCGGGAGCCGTGCACCGGCAGCAGCCGGGCGTAGACCGCGACGGCGATCGTGATCGTCGCGACGTGCATGACGACGAGCGCGAGGATCGGCGCGAGCCCCGTCTGCCCGGCCGTCAGCACCGCGAGCACGACGTCGGGGACGAAGGAGACGAGCAGGACCGCCGGCACGAGCCGGACGAGCACGCGGCGGGGGTCGGCCGCCCGGCGGCGGACGAGCGCCCACCCGATGGCGCCGACGACGCCCGCGACGACGGACAGCGTGATGTCGGCGGGCGGGGTGAGCGCCGGCGTCTGCGCGGCGCCGAGCGCGAGCGCCGCCGAGGCGATGCCGACGTTCACGACGGCGGTGAGCAGGGCGGCGAGGGCGGCAGCGCCCGCGATGCGGCTGATCGGGGCGGCGGTGGTGGGCAGCGCGGTCGAGGTCATCGATTCCTCCTTCTGGATGCGCCCCGGGCGGGCGCGGGACCACGCTCGCGCAGCCGCTCATCGCTGTCGTCCGACCGGCGGAGCATCCCGCGCTGCTGCGTCGGGAGTAGGTCGGGGCGCCTCCCCGGGCGGCGCGGCCCCCGCCGTGGCGCGCCGACGCGGCGGTCGGCGCGCACAATGAGGACCGTGCCCGTCCTCGCCGCCATCCCGAGCCCGCCGTCGGCCTGGGCCGAGTTCCACCTCGGCCCGCTGACCGTGCACACCTACGCGGTGTGCATCCTCGCCGGCATCGCGGCGGCGATCCTCGTCACGCAGCGACGCCTCGGCCGCCGCGGCGTGCCGAGCTCGATGGTGGTCGACGCCGCGATCTGGGTCGTGCCGCTCGGCATCGTGGTCGCCCGGATCTGGCACGTGCTCACCCACACCGGCGACTACTTCTACCCCGGCGCGAACCTCTGGAACGTCTTCGCGATCTGGGACGGCGGCAACGCGATCTACGGCTCGATGCTCGGCGGCGCGCTCGGCATCTGGATCGCCTGCCGCCGCGCGGGCGTCCGGTTCACCGCCTTCGTCGACGCGATGGCGCCCGGCATGCTGCTCGCGCAGGCCATCGGCCGGCTGGGCAACTGGTTCAACCACGAGCTGTTCGGGCTGCCGACGACGCTGCCGTGGGGGCTCCAGATCCCGGCGGACGATCCGCACCTGCCGCCGGGCTACCCGGCGGGGACGCTCTTCCACCCCCTGTTCCTCTACGAGATCGTCTGGAACCTGATCGGGATCGGCATCATCCTGCTGCTCGAGCGGCGCGTCAGCCTGCACTGGGGCCGCGCGATCGGCGTCTACCTCGTCTGGTACGGGCTCGGCCGCAGCTGGCTGGAGGCGATCCGCATCGATCCGACGAGCGACGCGTTCCTCGGCATCCCGGCGAACGACTGGGCGTCGTTCGGCGCGGTCGCGATCGGCGTCGCGATCCTCGTCGTGCAGGGGCTGCGGCACTCCGGCGCCGAGCCCTCCCCCTGGCTGCCCGGGCGCGAGCCCGTCGTGCCTGAGGAGGCGACCGAGCCGGAGGTCGAGACGGCCCGGCGCTGAGGACCCTGCCGCGGGCGCGGGCGATGCGTCGTCACGGGACCGTCTCGCCGGACCTCGTCGCGCAGCAGGTCTGGCGGATCTTCGAGGCCCGCTTCTGAGGAGGGCTTGCCGGCCGCATCGGCGCGGAGGACGGTGGAGGCACCGGGACGGACCGGGCCGGGGAGGGGTGCATCGCCGTGGACCTGCGCCTCCGGCCGCTGACGTCCGACGACCTCGCCACGGCCGATCTCGACCCGGACAACCCCGCGCACTCGCGGCGGCACCTGGTACTGCGCCGGTCCCGCTGAGCGCGCACCGCCGTCCCGAGACCGCCGTCCGCGAGGAGGGCCGCTGCGATCGTCAGCCCGCCACCGGGTGGCGCCGGATCGCGTCCTCGTCCGGCTCGACGCCCCAGCCCGGGCCGTCCGGGACGTCGAGGAAGCCGTCCTCGACGACCAGCGGCTCGACCAGCAGCTCGTCCCGCCACGGCACGCCGTCCCCGTCGACCTCCGTGCGCGCGAGGTTCGGCACGACCGCGCTGAACTGCGCCGACATCGCGGTGGCGAGCGGGCCGTAGAAGTTGTGCGGCGCGACCGTCGCGCCGAACGCGTCCGCCATCGCCGCGATACGGGTCGCCTCGCCGACGCCGTTCCAGACCACGTCGACGATCGCGGTGTCGAGCGCCTCGGCCTCGAGGTACGGGCGGTACTCCGCCATCCCGAACAGGGACTCGCCGGAGGCGACCGGGAAGCCGGCGCGGTCGCGCAGCGAGGCGAGCGCGCGCGGGGCGACGCCGTCCAGCTCGAGCCAGCCGAGCCGCTGCCCGGCGAGCCCGTCGACGAGCCGCCGGTACCCGTCGGTGCGCAGCAGGAAGTTGACGTCGACGAGGATCGCGACGTCGTCGCCGGCGCCCTCCCGCAGCGCCGCGACGGTCCGCACGGTCTGCTCGATCATCCGGTCGTCCCAGTCCGAGCCGCCGACGCCGGGCGAGCGCGCCCAGCCGAAGGCGCGGCCCCGCACCTCCTCGTCGTCGAGCGCGAGCACGTTCGTCTTCAGCGCCCGCCAGCCCGCGTCGCGCACCTCGGTGCCGAGCGCCACGACGTCGTCCCAGGTGCGCAGGGGCGCCTTCCCGACGAGCTCCGCGGTGGTGCCGAAGCGGTAGGAGCCGCAGTGCGAGAAGTAGACCGGGAGGCGCGAGCGCACGGCGCCGCCGAGCAGGTCCGCGACCGACACGTCGAGCAGCCGGGCCTTCAGGTCGAGCAGCGCGTTCTCGACCGCACCGATCGCCATCCGGTTCATCCCGCTCGCCGCGGGCGCCAGGTACGCGGTGAGCTCGCCGACGACGGCGTTCACCCGCATCGGGTCCGCGCCGAGCACGCGCGGTCGCAGCAGCTCGACCACGCGACCGAGTCCCGGCGCGCCGAACGCCTCGTTGAACTCGGCCCAGCCCGTCATCCCGCCGGCGGTGAGCTTCAGGAACGAGACCGACCGCCAGCCGAGATCGGCGTGCAGCACCTCGAACCCGGTGACCTCGCTGCGTCGCATCCGCTCCCCCTCGACCGCCTCCGGTCTAGCAGAGGGCGCCCGTGAAGCCGGCGATCCGAGAGCCTGCTCGGCGCCTGTGAGGTCAACCCCTCGTCCGATACTTGTAGCGTTGCAAATTAAGGGCTACCGTCCACAGGACCTGCCCGGAGCGACGAAGGAGTCCGCATGCAGCACCCCGACATCCCGGAGGAGCGCCGCCCGTCCGGCCCGACCCGAGCGGCGGTGGTGCACGGAGCCGTCGCCGCGGGCGCCGCGGGCGCCCTCGTGGCCGCCGGCGGGACGAGCGCCGACGCGGAGGACCTCCGCCCGTCTCCGAGCCGTCTCCCCCAGGATCAGCCGGTCGAGACCGGGTGGCGACCGAAGCGGCCTCGGCTGACCACGCCGTGGACCCACGAGGTCTCCGCCTCCCACGCCCTCCCGGAGTACCCCCGTCCGCAGCTCGTGCGTCAGCAGTGGCGCAGCCTCAACGGCGTCTGGCAGTTCGCCGCCGTCTCCTCCGGCGCGACGATCCGTCCGGGCGCCGATCTGGCGGAGCGCATCCTGGTGCCGTTCCCCGTCGAGTCCGCGCTGTCGGGGATCATGCGGCACGAGGCGGCGATGCACTACCGCCGACGGTTCCGGGTGCCGACCTCGTGGCGCATCGGCGCGGGCAGGCGTCTCCTGATGCACTTCGACGCGGTCGACTGGTCCGCCCGGGTGCTGGTCAACGGGAAGCAGGTCGGAACGCACCGCGGCGCGTACGACCGGTTCTCCTTCGATGTGACGGACGCGCTCCACCTCGACCGTCACCACCGGCCCAGCGGCGACCAGGAGGTGGTCGTCGCCGTTGAGGACCCCACCGAGGACGGCGTGCAGCCGCTCGGCAAGCAGCGGACGACCGCCTTCGACCCCGCGACGCCGCACAGCGAGCTCTACTACGCACCGGTGTCGGGCGTCTGGGGCACGGTGTGGCTCGAGCCCGTCGACACGGTGCACGTGACCGAGATCGTCGTGACGCCCGAACTGCCGCACGAGCGCGCCGGGATCGCGGTGCACCTCTCGGACGGGGCGTCGCACCCGGTCCGCCTCACCGTGCGCTCCGGCGGCCGGACGGTCGCGCGGGTCGCGGGCTCCGGAGGCCGGTCTGCGCAGGTGCACCTCCCCGGCTTCACCGCCTGGTCGCCCGAGCACCCGCACCTCTACGACGTCGACGTCGAGGTGATGGCCGCCGGCCGCGACCGCGTCACGGGCTACTTCGCCATGCGCTCGGTCGAGGTCCAGCAGGTGGACGGCACGCCTCGCATCGTGCTGAACGGCCGGTTCCGGTCCCAGATCAGCTGCCTGCAGCAGGGGTACTGGCCCGACGGCCTGTACACGGCCGCCACGGACGAGGCGCTCCGCTTCGACGTGGAGCAGGCGAAGCGGCTCGGCTTCACGACGATCCGCAAGCACCAGAAGACCGAGTCCGACCGGTGGTACCACTGGGCCGACCGCCTCGGGGTGCTCGTGTGGCAGGACATGCCCGCCACCGCCACCGGGCGCCAGCCTCCGAAGCAGGCGACGCCCGCGCAGCCGCCGGCGAAGGGGAAGGTCGAGTTCGAGCGCGAGCTCGCGGCCGTGGTCCGCCGGCTCCGCGCGTTCCCCTGCATCGTGATGTGGATCCCCTTCAACGAGGGCTGGGGCGCGTACGACCTCGCGCGTGTCGGCGAGTCGGTCCACGCGATCGACCCCACCCGCCTCATCGACGACATGAGCGGCACGACCACCGCCGACTACGACGAGGGCGGCGGCGACGTGCTCGACTGGCACAACCTCGGGTCGCACGACCCCGGGCCCGTCCCGCCGACGAGCGACGGGCGCGCCGCGGTGATCGGCGAGTTCGGGGCGTTCGGCTACGCGGTCGAGGGCCACGAGTGGTACCCGGGCCACAGCCGCCCGAACCAGGTCGTCGCCGGCGCCGAGGGCCTGACGAGCGCCTACGAGCAGGCGCTGCACCAGGTCGCGGGGTTCGTCCGCGACCACGGCCTGAGCGCCGCCAACTACAACCTGTTCGAGGACGCGGAGCTCCAGGTGAACGGCCTCTACACGTACGACCGACGGGTGCTCAAGGGCGACCGCGCACGCCTCACCGCGGCGACGCGCGGCGTCGCCGACGCCGAGCCCGCCTCATGACCCCAGCGGGCGCGGGCCGCCCGGCGCCCGAGCCCCGCTCCCCCGCACCCACGACGGAAGGACGACGCATGACCGATCGACCGAACATCCTCTGGATCTGCACCGACCAGCAGCGCTGGGACACCCTCGGCGCCTACGGCAACGGGTGGACGCGCACGCCGAACCTCGACGCGCTCGCGGCCGGCGGGACGATCCTCGACGCCGCCTACGCGCAGAGCCCCGTCTGCACGCCTTCTCGCGCCAGCTTCCTCACCGGGCGGTACCCGCGCACCACCGGGGCACGGCAGAACGGGCAGTCGATCCCCGAGGGCGAGGTGCTGCTGCCGCGCCTGCTCGCCGACGCCGGCTACGTGTGCGGCCTGTCGGGGAAGCTGCACGTCGCCGCATCGCACTGGAGCGTCTCCCCGGGGACCGAGCCCCGCATCGACGACGGCTACTCGGAGTTCCACTGGTCCCACGACCCGCGCCCGGAGTGGCAGAGCAACGAGTACCACCACTGGCTGCACCGCAAGGGCGTCACCTACTCGACACCGCCCCTGGAGGGCTCCGACCACGTCCTGGTCGGCATGCCCGAGGAGGCCCATCAGACCACCTGGTGCGCCGAGACGGCGATCGACTTCATCGAAGCCGGCCGGGACGCCCGGACGCCGTGGTTCTTCTCGGTCAACATCTTCGACCCGCACCACCCGTTCGACCCGCCCGCCTCCTACCTGCAGCGCTACCTCGACCGGCTGGACGAGATCCCGCTGCCCGACTACGTCGAGGGCGAGCTGGCCGACAAGCCGGTCTTCCAGCGCATCGACCACGAGAACGCCTACGGCGGTGAGGAGCCGTACCACTACGACGGGATGTCCGACCGGGAGCACCGGCTCGTCCGCGCGGCGTACTGGGCGATGTGCGACCTGATCGACGTCCAGGTCGGTCGCATGCTGCGGTCGCTCGAGGAGACGGGGCAACTCGAGGACACGATCGTGGTGTTCTCCACCGATCACGGCGAGATGCTCGGCGACCACGGCATCTACTTGAAGGGCCCGTACTTCTACGAGCCGGCCGTGCGGGTGCCGCTGATCGTGTCCCAGCCCGGCACCGTCCCCGGCGGGCGCCGCATCGAGGACCTGGTCGAGCTCGTCGACCTCGCCCCCACGCTGCTCGAGGCCGTGGGCCTCCCCCGGCACGAGGGCATGCAGGGCCGCTCGATCTGGGCGGACCTGACGGGCCAGGACGCGGCGGCGACCGCCCCGCGCGAGAGCGTCTACTCCGAGTACTACAACGCGATGCCGTGGCACCCGGATCCGAAGCCCCAGGCCACCATGATCCGCACGACCCGGCACAAGCTCGTCGCCTTCCACGGCATCGACGCCGGCGAGCTCTACGACCTCGAGGCGGATCCCGGCGAGCACCGCAACCTCTGGCGATCTCCCGAGCACGTCGCCGTGAAGGCGGACCTGCTCACCCGCCTGGCGGAGCGGATGGCCTTCACCGCAGACCCGCTGCCCGCCCGCACGGCCAACTTCTGACTCCTGCGGCGCCCGAGGGCGCCGTGATCCGAAAGGCACTTCATGACGACGACCTCCTCCGCGACCCCGCGCAGGGTGATCGGCCGCGGCAGCTACGCGATCGGCGCGCTCGGCGGCGGCATCCGCGGCTACGAGCTGGGCGTGGTGTCCGGCGCCCTGCTGTTCGCCGGACCGGCGCTGGGCCTCAGCCCGGGCGTCACCGGACTCGTCGTGAGCGCGGCCCTGATCGGCTCACTCGTCGGCGCCCTCGGCGTCGGTCCGCTCGCGGACCGGTTCGGGCGCCGCACCATGCTGACCGGCGGCGCCGTCCTCTACATCGTCGGCATCCTCGCGGCGGCGTTCGCGCCGACGGCGGCCGTGCTGGTCATCGCCCGCATCGTCCTCGGGCTCGCGGTCGGCATCGCGACCGCGATGATCCCGGTCTACCTGAGCGAGATCGCACCGGCGGTGCGGCGCGGCTCGGCGAGCGGCCTGTTCCAGGTCATGATCACCGTCGGCGTGCTGGTGGCGAGCCTGATCAGCCTCGCCTTCACCCCCACCGGCGGGTGGCGCTGGATGTTCGGGCTCGGCGCGCTGCCCGCCCTCGCGATGCTCGTGGGCTCGCTGCGGCTGCCCGAGAGCCCCCGGTGGCTCGTGCGCCGGGGACGCGTGGACGAGGCCCGCGCGATCCTCGCCGGGACGAGGAGCCCGGGGGACGTCGAAGCCGAGATCGAGTCGATCCGGTCGGTGAACGCCGAGGAGCACTCCGGTGCCCGGCGCACCCTGCTGCGGTCCCGGCTGCTCCTGCGCCTCCTCGTGATCGGCTCGGGCCTCGGGATCCTGCAGCAGCTGATCGGCATCAACGCGATCACCTACTACGCCCCGACCGTGCTGACCGGCATCGGGTTCAGCGACGCCGCCGCGATCACCGCCAACGTCGGCCTCTCCACGCTCGGGTTGATCTTCACCCTGGTCATGGCGTACTTCGTCGTCGACCGGCTCGGCCGCAAGAAGCCGCTGATGTTCGGCGCGCTGCTGATGGCGCTGAGCATGGCGGTGCTCGGCATCGTGTTCCTCGGGGCACGGGACGGCGCCGTCACGGGCGGCGCCGGGGTGCTCGCCGTCGCCGGGCTGGCCGTCTTCCAGATCGCGTTCGCGCTCAGCTGGGGCGGCATCGTCTGGATCGTCTTCGGCGAGATGTTCCCCCTCGCGGTGCGCGGCGCCGCCGTCGGCATCGCCACCTTCCTCACCGAGCTGACGAGCGTCGTGATCAGCCTGGTCTTCCCGTCGCTGCTGGCGACCGGCGCCTCCACCGTGTTCTTCGGGTTCGCGGTGATGGGCGTGATCGCCTTCCTCTGGGCGCTGCTGATGGTGCCCGAGACGCGGAACCGGTCGCTCGAGCAGATCGAGGCGGACCTGGTGACCCGACGATGACCGACGCGGTCGTCGGCCTCGGGGCGCACGGCGGGGGCTGCTGCGCCCCGACCATGTCCCGAGCCGGCATCACCACCGCGCCCGCGAGCGCTCATCCGGCGGCGGAGCACCCCTCGCCCTCGGCGGCGCGGCACCGGATCGAGCAGGCGCGGGTGCCGGCGCAGCGCTTCCTGATGGGCGACGCCTGCGGTGACGGACGACGAGGCGACGGCGAGAGCCCGGTGCATCCGGTCGAGCTGAGCGCCTGCTCCATCGACGTCACCACGGTGACCAACGCGCAGTTCGCCCGGTTCGTGGACGAGACCGGTCATCGCACCGACGCCGAGCGCGCCGGGTTCTCCGCGGTGTTCCACCTGGCCTTCGACGGCGACGACGCGGACGTGATCGGCGTGCCGCCCGGGACCCCGTGGTGGCTCGGCGTGCTCGGCGCGGACTGGCGCCGCCCCGCCGGCCGGGGCTCGACGATCGCGGACCTGGCGGACCATCCCGTGGTCCACGTCTCCTGGTACGACGCGGAGGCGTACTGCGCCTGGGCCGGCCGGGCGCTGCCGACCGAGGCGCAGTGGGAGGCGGCGTCGCGCGGCGGCGAGGAGGGGCTGCGGTACCCGTGGGGCGACGAGCTGCGACCCGCGGCAGGTGAGGACTGGCCCCTCAACATCTGGCAGGGCGCGTTCCCTGATGCGAACACCCTGGAGGACGGCTACCTCACCACCGCCCCCGCCGACGCGTTCGCCCCGAATGCGTACGGGTTGAGGCAGACCGTCGGCAACGTCTGGGAGTGGTGCGCCGACGGGTGGGACGCCCGGACCTACGCCCGCGACGCGGCGCTCGGCGCGGTCCAAGACCCGACCGGGCCGGTCGCAGCGCCCGGCGCGTCCCGCGTGCTGCGCGGCGGCTCCTACCTCTGCCACGACTCGTACTGCAACCGGTACCGCAACTCCGCCCGCACCTCGAACACCCCCGACTCATCGGCCGGGAACGTCGGGTTCCGGACGGTCGCCGTGGACCGTGCGGCCTGATCCGACCGCTCCTGTGCCGCCCGCGCGGCGCCGGCGGCCGAGAATGGGGGCATGAGCACCGGCGGGCGACGGAGCCGGCCGACCGTGGCCGACGTCGCTCGAGCTGCCGAGGTGGCGCCGAGCACCGTGTCGAACGTGCTGCACGACCACCCGAACGTACGGCCCGAGAAGCGGGCCCGGGTCCTGGCCGCGATCGACGAGCTCGGCTACGTCCCCTCGTTCGCGAGCCGGCAGCTGCGCCGCGGCGGCCTGGACGCCGTCGCGCTGGTCGTGCCCGACATCACCTCGCCCTACTTCGCCGGCCTCGCGCACGCCTTCATGGCCGAGGCGCGTCGTCGCGGGATCACGCTGCTGATCGACGAGACCGACGGACGGCTCGATCAGGAGCGTCACGCGGCGCGCGGCTACCCGGAGCTCGGCCTGTCCGGCGTCGTCTTCCTGCCCGTCGCGATCGACCCGGCGGAGCTCGACAGCCACCGGAGCGCGACCCCGATGGTGCTGCTCGGCGAGCACGTGCGCTCCGACCGGTTCGACCACGTCGCCATCGACAGCCGACGCTCCGCTCGTGAGGCGACCGCGCACCTGCTCGCGCTCGGCCGCTCCCGGCTCGCCTTCATCGGCCTCGGCACGGGTCCCGGGCGGCTCCGCGAGCTCGGCTTCGAGGACGCGAGGGTCGCGGCCGGCCTGACGCCCGGTGCGGCGACCGTTCTGCACGTGCGGGAGTCGAGCCGCGACGAGGGCGCCGAGGCCCTGCGACGCCTGCTCCCCCGCATCGCCGAGGTCGACGGCATCGTCTGCTCCTCCGACCTGCTCGCGATCGGAGCGCTCCGCGAGCTGCACGCCGCCGGGGTCGCGGTGCCGGACGACGTGGCGGTCCTGGGGTGGGACGACACCCCCGACGCGAGCTGGACGACCCCGACCCTCACCTCCGTCGCCTACGACATGGCCGGCATCGCGAGCCGGAGCATCGACGCGCTCGAACGCCGCCGGGACGCCCCGCTCGCCGAGGCCCGTCAGATCCTCGTCGACCACCGAGTGGTGCCTCGCGCGTCGACCGTCGCTCCGGCGGGGTGACGGCCGGAGCGCGGCTGCGGAACGGCAGCGCCTCGAGGGTGCGATCAGTGCGTGGCGCCGACCAGGGCGTCGGCGAAGATCACGCCGTAGAGCACTCCCGAGCCCGTGAGCAGCGCCAGCAGCGAGGGGCGGACCCAGACCGGGTCGCCGTCCTCGCCGAGCAGCAGACGGAGGCCGCGGGAGCGGACGTGCACGGCCCGCTCCTCCGCGATGCTCCCCGTGCTCACGCTGTCAGTCTGAACTCGTCACCCGGACGCCGCCCGTGCGGCACCCGGGTCGCTGCACCAAGGTGCCCGAACGGAACCTGAGTGCGCCGGCGGTCAGACGAGCGCCGGGCCCGCGGTCACGCGCAGCAGGTCGAGCTTCGACGCGGCCTCCGAGCCGGGCACCGCGGTGTAGACGACGATCCGCAGGTCGCTGCCCGGGGCGGTCAGCACGTCGCAGTCCAGCTCGATCTCGCCGACCGGGGTGTCCGTCGCCGTCTTCCGGCTCGACCGGTGCTGCGCGACGTGCGCCTCGCCCCACCGCGCGGCGAAGTCCGGCGACACGGCGCGCAGCCGGGCGATCAAGGCGGCGAGGGGCCGGTCGTCCGGGTAGCGGCCGACGGCCTCGCGGAGGTCCGCGACGAGGTCGCGCGCGAACTCCTCCTCGTGCACCTCGTCGAACCGCATCCGACGGTGCCCCTCGGTGAAGTGCTTCCAGACGACGTTGCGCTCCGCCGGCGGCACGGTCGCGGGGTCGCCGCCGATCGCGGCCCAGAGGGGGTTCCACCGCAGCACGTCCCACGAGGCGGACATGACGGCCATCGGCACGTCGCCGAGCCGGTCCATCACCCGCTGCACGCCGGCCGTCACGTGCCGCGGCACCTCCCGCCGGCCGGGCACGGCGGCACCGCCGACCCGGAACAGGTGGTCCCGCTCCGCCTCCGTCAGCCGCAGCGCCCGCGCGAGCGCGCCGAGCAGCTGCGGCGAGGGGTGCCGCGCCCGCCCCTGCTCGAGGCGGACCACGTACTCGACGCTCACCCCGGCGAGCGCGGCGAGCTCCTCCCGCCGCAGCCCGGGCGCCCGCCGCCCCGGTCCCGCGGGCAGCCCCGCCTCCTCCGGGCGCATGCGGTCGCGCCAGGCGCGCAGCACGGTCGCGAACTCGTCCATGCCCCCATGCTCCCCCCGACCGCGCCTCCGGTGGTGGTACCGGCAGTGCCTACGGTCGCCGGCCGCAGCCGCCGCAGGCTCGACGCATGACCACGACACTCATCACCGGAGCCAACCGGAGCCTCGGGCTCGAGACCGTCCGGCGCCTGATCGACGCCGGCCACACCGTCCACGCCGGGATGCGCGACCCCGACGCCGGCGACGCCGCCCGCGCGCTCGGCGCCCACGTCCTGCCGCTCGACGTCACCGACCAGGCGTCGGTCGACGCCGCGATCGCCGCCCTGCCCGAGCTCGACGTGCTCGTGAACAACGCCGGGATCCTCGGCACCTCGCACGGCGTCGACGACCTCGACGCCGACGCGATGTCGTCGGTGCTCGACGTCAACGTGCTCGGCATCGTGCGCGTGACGCAGGCCGCGCTCCCGCTGCTGCGCCGCTCCGGGAACCCCGTCGTCGTCAACGTCGCCTCGGGCGTCGGCTGGCCGCGCTGGCTCACCACCCCGGGCCACGACGAGTTCGGCGTCCCGACGATCCCCTACGCGGCGTCGAAGGCCGCGGTGGTGGCGCTGACCGTCCAGTACGCGAAGAACCTGCCGGGCATGCGGGTGAACGCCTCCGACCCCGGCTACACCTCGACCGACTTCAACGGGCACAGCGGGTACCAGACCGTGACGGAGGGGACGGACGCGACCGTGGCGCTCGCGACGCTCGCGCAGGACGGCCCGACGGGCGAGTTCCACGACCGGAGGGGACGCATCGAGTACTGAGCGCGTCCGCTCGACCGGCCCGGTCGCCTCGGCTGCGGGAGGCGACCGGGCTCAGGGAGTCCCGATGCGAGCGGGAGCAGAGTGCGCGGGTGTTCCTCGTCCGCCGCGGCTCGGCCGCCAGCACGGAGGCGGCTCCCGCACCCGAGCCGCCCGTGCCCGTGCCCGTGCCCGTGGGCGGCGAGGACGAGCTGCGCCGCGTGGTGGGCCGCATCCTCGCGACCTGGGGCGACCGGTTCGGGCGCTTCACCATGCGCTGCCTGCAGGTCGCGCTGCTCGTCGCCATCGCGGCGGCCGGGCTGTGGCTCGTCGGCCGGCTGCGGCTCGTCGTGGTCCCCGTCGTGCTCGCCGTGCTGCTGACCGCGGCGTTCCAGCCGATGGTGCGCCTGCTGCGGCGGCTGCGCTTCCCCCGCGTGCTCGCCGCACTGACGGCGCTGCTGCTCGGCGGCGGCGCGATCGCCGCGGTGGTGGTGCTCGTCGTCATCCGCGTCGAGTCCGACTGGCCGTCGCTGGTCGCCGCCACGAACAGCGGGGTGGGGCAGATCCAGCAGGCGCTGCAGAACGGCGCCTTCCCGATCGACGAGTCCCAGATCAGCGAGTACCGGCAGGACGTCGCGAACTACCTCACGAGCCCGCGCTTCGGCGGCAGCGCCCTGGCGGGGCTCATGACGCTCGCCCAGCTCGTCACCGGAACGCTCGTGCTGCTGATCACGCTGTTCTTCTTCCTGAAGGACGGCGACCGGATCGCCGCGTTCCTCGTGAAGCCGCTCAGCGGGGATCGGACCGACCGCGCGTACCGGGTCGGGAACGCCGCCCTGCACTCCCTCGGCGGCTACGTGCGCGGCACCGCGCTGATCGCGCTCGTCGACGCCGTCCTGATCGGCGGCAGCCTCTTCGTCCTCGGGGTCCCGCTCGCCCTCACCCTCGGGGTGGTCGTCTTCATCGGCGCGTTCGTCCCCGTGGTCGGCGCGACGATCGCCGGGGTCCTCGCGGGCGTCGTGGCGCTCGTCACGAACGGGCTCGGCACCGCGATCACGATCGGCGTGATCATCCTCGTCGTGAACCAGCTCGAGGCCCACGTGCTGCAGCCGCTGATCATGGGCCGGTCCGTCCGCCTCTACCCGCTCGTCATCCTGCTGGCGCTGATCGTCGGCAGCATCACCGCCGGCATCGTCGGCGCGATCGTGGCGGTGCCGGTCACGTCGGTCATCTGGGACGCGATGAAGCTCTGGGACCTGCCGGCGGGAGGCGAGCGGGCCGGTCCGGTCGCGGCGGGCTGAGCCCGCGGCGCGGTCCGCGCCGACGGGTCGGAGTCAGGCCGTCCTCGGGGGCGCCAGCAGCGTGCCGCGGACGACGGCTCCGTGGAAGGTGCGGATCGCGACCAGGGCCCATGCCGCGACGAGCCCGACGTAGTAGAGGACCGCGAGCGCGGCGACGGCGTCGAGGCCGGAGTGCAGCGCGAGGCCGTTCAGGCCGGTGACGCAGGTGCCGACGGGGAACGTGAACGACCACCAGGTCAGGCTGAAGGGCAGGTGCCGCCGCGCGGTCGACACCGTGACGGCGAGCGCGATCGCGGTCCAGAGCAGCGCGAAGCCGAGCATCGCGAAGCCGAAGACCAGCGCCACGACCAGCAGCGCGTGCGCCGTGCCCGCGCCGACAGCGACCTCCGCGTTGCCGGCGAGCAGGTTCACGGCGGTGATCGACTGTCCGACCGGGCCGAGGACGATCCACAGCGTCGGCACCATCGCGGCCGGGCCGATGCGGTGCTGCGCGAGCCGGCCCCAGATCAGGGTGATGACGACCAGCGAGGCGATGAGGCTGAGCCCGAAGAAGCCGTAGCAGGCCCAGAGCAGCGTCTGCCTCGCCTGCCCCGCAGGGACGTACGGCACGAGCAGGGCACCGGTCGAGGCGGACACCATGGGCGGCACGATCGGCATCAGCCAGCCGCCGAACGCGGCGTCCGGCGCGTTCCGGTGCCGCGTGAAGACGAGGCAGGGCACCACGACCGCCGACGCGAGCCCGCCGGCGGTCCCGAGCGCCCAGAGGATCCAGTCGGCGGTCACGGCAGCGGGCAGCCCGATCCAGTCCCGGCCGAGCAGCAGCGCACCGGCGCCGACGGTGAGGAACGCCATCGGCGGGGCGCCGTAGAAGTGGGCCATCACCGGGTGCAGGTGGTGCTGCGCCGCGGTGCTGCGGAAGCGGGCCCAGTGCAGCCCGGTCGCGATCGTGAGCACGACGAGCAGCAGGGCGGCGAGCGCCCAGACGACGGTCGCCGCCGCACGCAGACCCGGGAACGACACCGGCAGCGAGGCCGCCGCGACGGCGACGATGCCGGTCCCCATCACCGAGGCGAACCAGTTCGGCGTCAGGTTCGACACGACCAGCCCGGGCCGCTCGAGGTCGCGGAGCAGCAGCCGGCGGGCCGGCGCCGGCCCGCTCTCGGACGCGGGAGCGGGAGGGGTGCTGCGTGCAGGAGGGGCGGTCGGAGCGCTGGTCACGACCTCCACCGTCGACCTCGCTCGACGCCGCCGCTACGGCGATCCTCCTGTCGGGGCACAATGTGCGCTTGTGACCACGCGCCGCCTGACGGACCGCAGCCTCGACCTTGACACGCTCGAGGTGCTGCAGCGCGTCGCGGAGACCGGCTCGCTCTCGCGGGCAGCCGACTCACTCGGCGTCACGCAGCAGGCGGTATCCGCGCGGGTCCGGGCGGCCGAGCGCGCGGTCGGCCAGCCGCTCGTGCGCCGCTCGGCCGCGGGCTCGGCGATGACGGAGACCGGCCGGCTCCTCCTCGGGCTCGGCGGCCCGGTCCTCGAGGCGTCGCGTCGGCTCGAGGCGGGGCTCGCGGCGCTGCGGCAGCCGACCGGCTCCCTCGTCGTCGCCGCCTCGCAGACGATCGCGGAGCTGCTGGTGCCGGCCTGGCTGCTCGCGTTCCGCACGCGCTCCCCCGCCGTGCCGGTCCGGCTCGTCGCCGGCAACTCCGCCGCGGTCGTCGACCAGGTCCGCGCCGGCGACGCGGACCTCGGCTTCATCGAGACGCCGGCGGCGCTGCCGGACCTGTCCTCCGCCGTCCTGGACGAGGACGAGCTGGCCGTCGTCGTCGCACCCTCCCACCCGTGGGCGCGGGCGGGGACGGTCGACGCCGCAGCGCTCGCGGGCACGGCGCTCCTGATGCGCGAGGAGGGCTCCGGCACCCGGGCGACGGTGGAGCAGTGGCTCGAGGACGCCGGGCTCAGGCCGCTCGCACCCGCCGCGGTGCTCGAGACGACCGGCATCGTGCGCGCGAACGCGCGCGCCGGCATCGCGCCCGCCGTCATGAGCATCAGGACCGTCGAGGCGGACCTCGCCGCCGGCGCCCTGGTGCGGGTGGCGCTGTCGGGGCCGCCGCTCGTCCGCCCGCTCCGGGCGGTCTGGGTCGGCCGGCCGCAGCCGTCGGCGAACGCCTTCCTCGAGGTCGTCGGCCGGACGAGGTGACGGCGGGGACGTGACGCGGCCGACCGGCTCAGGCCCGGCCGGTCGGGCGCGCGAGGCCGTGCTCGTACGCGTAGATCACGGCGTGCACCCGATCGCGCAGCTGCAGCTTCGCGAGCACCCGCCCGACGTGGGTCTTCACGGTCGACTCGGACAGGAACAGCTGCTCGGCGATCTCCTGGTTCGACGCCCCCGCCGCGATCGCGCGCAGCACCTCGCGCTCGCGCTCCGTCAGCGACGCCGTCCCGTCGTCGCCGCTCGGGGCGGCCGGCAGGCTGCCGCGGGTCGCCTCGATCACGCGGCGGGTGACGCGCGGGGAGATGATCGCGTCGCCCGCGGCGACCGTGCGCACGGCGCGGACGAGCTCGTCCCCCGCGACGTCCTTCAGCAGGAAGCCGCTCGCGCCGGCGTTCAGCCCGCCGAACGCGTACTCGTCGAGGTCGAAGGTCGTGAGCAGCACGACGTGCACGCTGTCGGACGCGGCCGTGATGGCCCGCGTCGCCTCGATGCCGTCCGTCCCGGGCATGCGGACGTCCATGAGGACGACGTCCGGGCGCAGCTCGGCGGCTCGGCGGATCCCGGCGGCGCCGTCGCCCGCCTCCCCCACGACCTGGACGCCGGGCGCCGCGTCGAGCACCATCCGGAGGCCGACGCGGACGAGCTCCTGGTCGTCGACCAGGAGGACGCGGAGGTCGGTGGCGGTCATGCGGGGTCCTCCAGTCGTGCCGCGGTGGAGATGCGCAGCCGGGTGCGCCAGCCGAGCCCGTCCGACTCGGCTCGCGGGCCGGCGTCGACCGAGCCGCCGTAGAGCGCCGCGCGTTCGCGGAGCCCGAGCAGGCCGCGCCCCGACCCCACGGACTCGGCGGAGCCCGCGGCCGCGCCGTCGTCGACGACCTCCACCTCCGTCTCGTCGCCGAGCCGCACCCTGACGTCGACGCGTCGGGGCAGCCGCGCGTAGCGGAGGGCGTTCGTCAGCCCCTCCTGCACCGCCCGGTAGACGACGAGCTGCGCGGCCGCGTCGAGCTCGGCGGTCCCGCTGCGCTCCAGGACGACCGGCAGCCCGGCCGTGCGGTAGGTGGCGACGAGCGCGTCGAGGTCCGCGAGGCCCTGCTGGGGCTCGCGCTGCTCGGCGGACTCGTCGGTACCGAGCACGCCGAGCAGGCGCCGCATGTCGCGCAGCGCACCGCGGCCGACCTCGCCGACCTGCCGGCTCGCCGCACGGGCGCGGGCCGGGTCGGCCTCGGCGGTCGCCGCCGCGCCGTCGCTGAGCCGCACCATGACGCTGAGGCCGTGCGCGACCACGTCGTGCAGCTCGCGGGCGATCCGGGCCCGCTCCTGGACGACCGCGAGCGCCGCGCGCCGGTCCCGCTCCTCCGCGAGCTGCGCCGCGCGGTCGAGCACCGCCGTCAGGTACCGCCGCCGGTCGCCGACGTTCGTGCCGACGAGCAGGGCGGCGACGATGAACACGATCGCGAGGAACGGCGACCTGGTCATCGCGGCGCTCTGCACGTACTCGAGCGTCAGCACCTCGACCACGAGCACGGCCGCGCCCGCGACGGCGGCGCGGTTGGAGCGGTGCACGGCGAGGGCGAAGACGGACACGGCGAGCGGGACCACGAGCGGCCCGCGCTCGTCGACGAGGCAGAGCAGCACCGACGCGGCGGCCATCACGAGCGGGACGAGCGGGCGGGTGCGCCGCACCAGCAGCGCGGCGGAGGTGAGCACGATCGCGATCGACCAGGGGCCGCCGAGCACCTGCCACAGCGGACCGGTGAGGCCGACGCGGTCGACCTGCACCCAGCCGGCCAGGAGCGCGACGACCACGAGCACCGCGTCGACCACGCGCGGGTGCGCCGCGCCGAAGCGGCGCAGCACCCCCGGGGGCCGCGGGAGCCGCAGCCCGTCCTGCGGCTCCCGGGCCGTCGCGGTCACGGCTCAGACGTCCCGGCGGACGAGGGCGAGCGCCGCCGCCGCGCCGGGCACGACGACCCACGCGGCCGTCACCAGGCCCTCGCCGACGAGGGTCGCCGGGCCTGCCGGATCGCGGAGCGTCGTGAGCACGCCAGCAGCGTAGGTGAGCGTGAACGGGACCAGATCGACGCCGAGGACGACGCCGAGGAGCCCCGCCACCGCTCCCCCAGCGAGCAGGATGGCGAGCACGATCGTGATACCGGCCGCGGTGCTCCGGGTCAGGGTGCCGATCGCGAGCGTCACCGCACCGACGATCAGCAGGAGGGCGGCGGCGGACGCGGCCGGGCCGGCGACGGCCGTCCATGCAGCGTCGAGATCCGCCCGGGCCATGAAGGGCGCGGACAGGAGCGCGCCGGCCAGGAGGCCCACCGCCGCGAGGACCACGGTGGCCGCGAGGACCACGACCGTCTTCGCCGCCAGCACGACCAGGCGTCGCGGCACCGCGAGATAGGTGCTCACGGCGGCACGCGCGGTGTACTCGCTGCCGGCGGCGATCGCGGTCAGCACGACGACGGCGAGCTCGCCGCCGTGCGCCCCGATGTCCACGACGTCCGCCCAGGCCGCCGCGGGCGCCACCCCGACCGGCCCGTGCTGCGCCGTCAGCGCGTAGGCCCACGCCCGCAGCAGCATGCCGCCGGCGAGCAGCAGCGGCACCGCCGCCATCGACACGCGCAGCGAGCGCAGCGAGGCCAGCTTGCCGAGCTCGGAGCGGAGGACGGAGCGGAAGCGCACGCGCGAGGTGTCGGCGCGGGCGCTGCCGATGGGCTGGACGGGACGGACGGCGGTCATGCGCGGTGCTCCTTCGTGGTGGTGCCGGCGCCGTCGTCGGCGCCGGGCAGGGGCTGGGACCGGTGGCGCGCGGCACCGGCGGTCAGCGCGAAGTACGCCTCCTCGAGCGACCGCTCGACGGGCGCCAGCGCGGTGAGGACGACGTCGCGCTCGCCGGCGATCCGGGCGACGCGATCGGCCGTCAGCCCCGTCACCTCCGCGACGTGCGGCTCCGGCTCGGACACCGAGGCGCCCGCCGCGACGAGCGGGCCGACCAGGCGCGCCACGTCCTCGGCGCGCACGCGGACCCGCGGCGGCGCCTCCTGCTCCAGCAGCTGCTGCAGCGGCGAGTCCGCGAGCACACGGCCGGCGCCGAGCACGAGCACGTGGTCGACCGTCTGCTCGACCTCGCTCATCAGGTGGCTCGAGATCAGGACGGCGCGCCCCTCGGCCGCCATCCTGCGGGCGAGCGCCCGGATCCAGAGGACCCCCTCCGGGTCGAGGCCGTTGACCGGCTCGTCGAGCAGGACCGCGGCGGGGTCGCCGAGCAGGGCGGTGGCGATGCCGAGGCGCTGCGTCATCCCGAGCGAGAAGGTGCCGACCCGCCGGCGGGCGACGGCGGCGAGGCCGGTGAGCTCCAGCACCTCCCCCACCCGGCGCCGCGGCAGGCCGTGGGTTTCCGAGATCGACCGCAGGTGCGCGGCGGCCGTGCGCCCCGGGTGGATGGACCGGGAGTCGAGCATGGCGCCCACGCTCCGGATCGGCGCGGGGAGGTCGGCGTAGGCCCGGCCCTCGACGGTCGCGCGACCGGACGTGGGCCGGTCGAGCCCGAGGACCATGCGCAGCGTCGTGGACTTGCCGGCGCCGTTCGGGCCGAGGAAGCCGGTCACGCGGCCGGGCTCCACCCGGAAGGAGACATCGTCGACGGCGGTCGTAGCGCCGTAGCGCTTGGTGAGGCGGGTGACTTCGATCACGCTCTCGACGCTACGAAGGGGCGGTCGCGGGCGGATCGACCGCAGGGCGCATCCCGCGTGGTACCGCGGTACCGATCCGCGACCACGCGGGACGGGTCGACCGTCAGCCGTGCGGCCGGAAGCGGTCCGCGACGTCGGCCACCTCGGCGCGGGCCGCCAGATCGAGGCCGCGGATCGGCCTCGGCAGGCAGTCGGGGCCGACCAGGCCGAGGTGCTCGGCGAGCGCGGCGACCACGCGGAGGCTGCCGCCGTGCCGCGCGAAGAGGGCGAGGAGCGGCTGCAGCCGCTCCTCCTCGGCCCGCACCGCCTCGTGGTCGCCGGCCCGAGCGGCCCGGGTGAGCGCCAGCGCGGGGCCGGGCAGGACACCGGCGACGACGCTGAACCAGGCGTCGCAGCCGGCGAGCAGCCCGGTCGCCGCGGACGCGTCGCCGGACACCCCGACGGTCACGTGCGCGGGCAGCAGCGCCCGCAGCCGGGCGACCCGCGCGGTCGCCGCCTCCTCGTCGGCGGGCACGCCGGGGATCTTGACCGCGGTCACGTGCGGCAGCCGCGCGATCGCGGCGGTCAGCTCGTCGGTGAAGGCGAACCGCGTGGTCGCCGGGTTGTCGTAGACCGTCACCGGGATCGACGACGCCGCCGACACGTCCGCGTAGAGCCCGAGGACCTCGTCGAGCGTGAGCGGCTGGTACGACACCGGCGCGAGCAGCACCGCCGCCGCCCCCGCCTCCTGCGCCGCGTCGACGTGCGCGAGCACGTCCCGCGTCGCGACGGCGCCGACCCCGACCATCACCGGCACACCGGCTGCTGCCTCGACGGCGAGCCGGGTCAGCCGCGCCCGCTCGTCCGCGCGCAGGTAGGCGTAGGAGCCGGTGGAGCCGAGCGCGCCGATCGAGTCGACGCCGGCGGCCGCGAGGCGCTCCACGAGCCGCACGAAGCCCGCCTCGTCGGGCGAGCCGTCCGGCGTGAAGGGGGTGAGCGGGAAGGCGGACAGGCCGGTGAGCACGATGGATCCTCCCAGCGTCGCCGTCAGCCCTTCGAGTCCCCCTGCCACCCGATCAGCCAGGTGACGCCCCAGCGATCGCGGACCTGGCCGTCGAAGTCGCCCCACGGCCGGCGCTGCAGCGGATCGATCACCTCGCCGCCGTCGCCGAGCCGCTCGAACCAGTCGCGGAGCACCGCGGGGTCGGCGGCCCCGAGCAGCGCGAGGAGCAGGCCTTCGACCCGGAGCGAGGACTCGCCGGGAGCCGCGTCGGCGGCGGACACGGCGACGGCTCCCTTCAGCTCGCCGTGCGCGATCAGCTCGGAAGGTCCGTCGGTCCGGCCGAGCTGTCCGAAGGTGAAGAGCGCGAGCTCTCCGCCGAAGACCGACTCGTAGTGCTCCAGCGCCCGACGCGCCGTCCCGGGAGGAAGCAGGTAGGGCGTGGGCGCGGCCATGGGCCGACGCTAGACCGCGGCCTGGTCGGACGCCACGGCGGCCTGCGGCCGGAGCCGTCCGGGTGAACCCGGGCACGTCCGGGCCAGCGACGGAACAGAAGAAGCCCCCGGCGTGAGCCGGGGGCTTCTGTCCGTGACCCCAGCGGGATTTGAACCCGCGTTACCGCCGTGAGAGGGCGACGTCCTAGGCCGCTAAACGATGGGGCCGTTCGGTGCTGCGCCGCAGCGCAACGGTCGTCGAGTATGCCACACCGACGGCGTCCCCTTCCAATCGTCAGCCGGCGCTCGGCGCCGCGGTGGTTGGCTCCCGCCATGCGCATCACGAAGCACGAGCACGCCGCACTCGTCCTCGAGGAGGGCGGCCGCCGCCTCGTCGTCGACCCCGGCGGGCTGACGAACCCGCTGCTCGGGCTGCAGCAGGTCGACGCCGTCGTCATCACCCACGAGCACGCGGACCACTGGACCGCGGACCAGCTGAAGCGGATCCTCGACGGCAGCCGCGACGCCGTCGTCCTCGGCCCGCCCGCCGTCGCCCGCGCCGTGGAGGGGTTCGAGGTGCGGGCCGTGTCCCCCTCGGAGCAGGTCGAGATCGGCCCGTGGCGGCTGCGCTTCTTCGGCGGCAACCACGCGATCATCCATCCGACGATCCCGGCCGTCGAGAACCTCGGCGTGCTGGTGAACGACCGCGTCTACTACCCCGGCGACTCCTTCCACATCCCGATCGGGATCGAGGTCGACACGCTCGCCGCCCCCGCCGGTGCGCCGTGGCTGAAGATCTCGGAGGCGATGGACTTCGTCGGGCAGATCTCGCCGAAGCGCGCGTTCGGCACCCACGACGGCGTGCTGTCGCAGGCGGGTCGCGGCATCGCGTTCGACCGGCTGAAGGCGGTCACCGAGGCGCGCGGCGGCGAGTGGTTCGCCCTCGAGGCCGGCGACTCCGTCGACATCTGACCCGGGCCTCCGCGGGAAGGCGCACGCTTGCCGCTCGTTGCGGCTCGACCCGGCGTGTCGCGACAACGAGCGGCAAGCCCGCGTCCCGGGAGGCGCACGCTTGCCCCGAATTGCGGATCGACACGGTGTGTCGCGACAACGTGAGGCAAGTCCGCGTTCCCCGGCGAACGGGTGGTGCCGCGAGCCGCGCGCTACTGGAGGAGGCGGGCGACGACCCCGCTCGCGGGCGCGGCGCGGAGGTCCGCGAGCCCGCCCGACTGCACCACGGACCCCTCGTCGAGCACGACCACCTCGTCCGCCAGCGCCTCCGCGTCGCGGGCGTCGTGGGTGACGAGCAGGGCGCTGCCGGCGAAGGCGGCCAGGCGCTCTGCGATCGCGTCGCGGAGCGCGGGACGCCGTTCGGCGTCGATCGCGGCGAGCGGCTCGTCGAGCAGCAGCAGCGCCGGCTCCCGTGCGAGCGCTCGCACCAGCGCGACGCGGGCGGCCTGACCGCCCGAGAGCGCCGCCGGCCTTCGCGCCGCGAGCGCGTCGAGACCGGCGTCGTCCAGCAGAGCCGCGGCACGCCTCCTTGCGGCTCCACGTCCCGTGCCGGCGGTCCGGAGCCCGAACGCGACGTTGTCGAGCACGGTGAGGTGCGGGAAGAGCGGCGCCTGCTGCTGCACGAGCCCGACCGGACGGCGCTCGGGCGGCAGCAGCACGCCGGCGTCGGGGTCGTCGAGCACGATGTCGCCGAGCACGATCCGACCGGCCGTCAGCGGCAGCAGCCCGGCGATCGCGGCGAGCGCGGTCGACTTGCCGGCGCCGTTGCGGCCGAGCAGCGCCACGACCCGGCCGGGCGGCACCGCGAGCGCCGCGTCGAGCCGGAAACCGTCCCGCTCCACGACGAGGCGGGCCTCGAGGCCGGTCACCCGGCGAGCCCGCGCAGCCAGCGGTCCCGCAGCGCGACGAGGACGGCGAGCGCGACGACGACGAGGACGACGGCGATCGCCGTCGCGGCCGCCGGATCGGTCGCGAGCGCCAGGTAGGCGGCGACCGGCAGGGTCTGGGTCACGCCGGGGAGGCTGCCGGCGAAGGTGATCGTCGCGCCGAACTCGCCAACGGCCCGCGCGAAGGCGAGCACCGCGCCCGCCGCGACGCCCGGGGCGGCGAGCGGCAGCAGCACGCGCGAGAACCGGATCCAGGGCCCCGCGCCGAGCGTTGCCGCGGCGGCGAGCTGCCTGCGGTCGACGGCGCGGAGCGCGCCCTCCACCCCGAGCACGAGGAAGGGCAGCCCGACGAAGGTCTGCGCGACGACGACCGCCGCGGTCGTGAACGGGATCGTGATCCCGAAGCCGCGGTAGAGCGGCTCGCCGATGAGGCCCGTGCGGCCGAGCAGCAGCAGGAGCGCGACGCCGCCGATGACGGGCGGCATCACGAGCGGCGTGGTGATCAGCGCGCGGACGAGCCGGCGCAGCAGCGGCGGCCAGGCGTCGGCGCCCGCGAGCAGCACGGCGAGCGGCACCCCGACGACGACGCAGCACCCCGTCGCGGCGGCCGCGGTGCCGAGCGACAGCCCGAGCGCGGGCAGCACGACGTCGCCGGTCAGCAGCGCGGGCAGCTGCGGCCACGGCGCCCGGACGAGCAGGGCGACGAGCGGCCCGACGAGCAGCAGCAGCCCGAGTCCCGCCGGCACGAGCAGCGCGCGCGGGGCGCGCAGCGCGGGCGCCGCTCCCCTAGCGCGGCGCAAGGAACCCGGCCGCCTGCAGCGCGTCCCCGCCGTTCGACACCACGAAGTCGGTCCACGCCTCGGCGAGCGCCGCGTTCCGCGACTCGGTCAGGGGTGCGATCGGATAGCTCGTGAGGGCCTCATCCGCCTGCGGGATCGCGATGCCCTCGACCTGGCCGGCCGCGGCCTCCACGTCGGTCGCGTAGACGAGGCCGGCGTCGGCCTCCCCCGTCCGCACCTTGGTCAGCACGGCGGTGACGTCCGGCTCGTAGCTGTCGGGCTCCGCGGCCACGCCCGCGAGCCGGAACGCCTTCTGCGCCGCGGCGCCGCAGGGCACCTCCTTCGCGCAGACCACCACGGTCCGCTTCGCGTCGGCGAAGTCGGCGAGCCCGGTGATGCCGGCCGGGTTCCCCGCGGGCACCGCGATCTCGAGCCGGTTGCGCGCGATCACCACCGGGTCGGCGGCGGTGCGGCCGGCGTCGACCACGGTGCGCATCGTGGTGGTGCTCGCGGCGGCGAACACGTCGACCGGCGCTCCGCTCACGATCTGCGCGGCGAGCGCGGAGCTGCCGCCGAAGCTGAAGTCGATCGACGTCCCCGGGTACTGCCGCTCGAACTGGGTCGCGAGCTCCGGCAGCACCCGGTTCAGGCTCGCCGCCGCGTCGACCGTGATCGAGCCGGTCAGCGGCGGAGCGGTGGAGGCGCGCGGCGCCGCGGACGACGGCGTCGCGGAGGGGCCGGTGCCCTGCCGGCCGGTGCCCTGCCCCGTGCAGCCCGTGAGCACGAGGAGCAGCGCGACGGGCAGCGCGGCCAGCGCCCGGGCGGTCACCGCGGGGCCTCCGCCCGCTCGACGACGACGGTGGTCGCCTTGACCGACGCGGTGGCGACGACGCCGGGCTCGAGCGCCAGCTCGTCGGCGGCCTCGCGGCTCATCAGCGAGACGAAGCGGAAGGGCCCCGCCTGCACCTCGACCTGCGCCATCACCGCGCCGCGGACGACGCGCGTCACGACGCCGGTCACGCGGTTGCGGGCGGAGCTCGCGCCGTGCGCCGGCTGCATCCGGGCGAGCGGCGACTCGGCGGCGATGCGCTCCGCGAGCCCGGCGAGCTCGGCCCCGTCGACGGTCGCCGGCCCGCTCGCGCGGTCGACGCCGATGCGGCCGGAGTCCGCCCAGCGGCGCAGCGTGTCGTCGCTCACCCCGAGCAGCGCGGCGGCGTCGGTGAGCCTGATCCGATCGACCACGGCGCCCCTTCCGCAGATGCGCCTTATATCCTACTCAAGGGCCGCAGCCGCGTCGCCCTTGGACGCGCGTACCCGCTTCTGCGGACTAATTCGCTCCTCGGTGACGGATTCGGCGCTGCTGCCGTGCAGATCCGTCACCACACGCCGAAGACGCGCTGCGGAGCCGCGGCGCGCAGCGCCCGGCGACGCGCGGCAGGATCGTGGACGTGACCGCGCTCGACGCCCGCTGGATCCGGCAGACGACGCTGCCCGGCTTCGGCGCGGGCGGGCAGGAGCGACTCGCGGCGGCGCACGTCGTCGTCGTGGGTGCGGGCGGCCTCGGCTGCGCCGTGCTCCCGGTGCTCGCCGCCGCCGGGATCGGCCGGCTGACCGTCGTGGACGACGACGACGTGGAGCGCTCCAACCTGCACCGGCAGACGCTCTACGGCCCCGGCGACGTCGGGCGGTCGAAGGCGCAGGTCGCCGCGGAGCGCCTGTCGGCGCTCGGCGCCCGGGTCGAGGCGGTCCGGGTCCGGGTGGACTCGGCCGCGGCGACGGCGCTCGCCGCGGACGCGACGCTGCTCGTCGACGCGACGGACGACCTCGACGCCCGCTACGCGCTCGACGACGCCGCGGCGACCGCCGGCGTCCCGCTGGTCTGGGGGTCCGCCGTCGGCACCGCCGGGCAGACGGGGGTCGCGGACGCCCGCCGCGGGCCGCGCTGGCGCGACCTGTTCCCGGTGCCGCCCAGGCCGGAGGACGTCGCGACCTGCGCCGTCGCGGGCGTGCTGCCGAGCCTCTGCACCACCGTCGGCGGGCTGATGGCCTCCGAGGTGCTGAAGACCCTGACCGGGCTCGGCCTGCCGCTGATCGGCGCCGCGCTCATGGTGGACGCCGCGACCTCCGAGGTCAGACGCATCGAATACGGTGCGGCGGACCCGTACCAGGAGGAGGAGCGCGTGGCGAGCATCGAGGAGATCGACGCGACCGAGGCGGCGAAGGCGGTGCAGGAGGACCAGCGCGTCCAGCTGCTCGATGTGCGGGACCCGTGGGAGGTCGAGGTCGCGCAGCTGCCGGGCGCGACCGTCATCCCGCTCGGGGAGCTGGCCGACCGCACGGACGAGCTCGACGCGTCCCGCCCGGTGCTCGCCGTCTGCCACGGCGGCGTCCGCAGCCTCCGCGCGGCGCAGGTGCTGCAGCGCGCGGGCTTCGACGTGAAGTCCGTGCGCGGCGGCATCGACGCGTGGAGCCGCACCGTCGACCCGTCGATCCCCCGCTACTGATGACGCGGCGCCCGGTCGAGGCGCACGCGCGGCGGGTCGCGGACCTGGTCGCGCCGGCGCTCGAGCGGGTGCCGGAGACCGTGCCGCTCGCGGCCGCGCTCGGCCGGCTGCTGCTCGATCCCGCCCGCGCGGCGGGGCCGATGCCGCCGTTCCGGAACTCGCAGATGGACGGCTACGCGGCGCGCGCCGCGGACCTCGCGGGCGCGCCGGTCGTGCTGCCCGTCGACGGCGTCGTGCCGGCCGCGGCGGGCGCCCCGCCGGCCCTGGCACCGGGGCGGCTGCAGAAGGTGATGACCGGGGCGCCGCTGCCGGACGGCGCCGACTGCGTCGTCCCGGTCGAGCGCGCGGAGCCGGCGGACGGCGGCGTGCGGATCCTCGACGCCCCCGCGGCGGGCGCGTACGTGCGCGAGGCCGGCAGTGACGCCGACGCAGGCGCGGTCCTCGTGCGCTCGGGCGTGCGTCTCGCACCGCGGCACCTCGCCGCTGCGGCCGCGGGTGGCGCGGACCGCCTCGTCGTCGCCCGGCGGCCGCGCGTCGCGGTCCTGGCGACGGGGGCGGAGGTCGTGCCGCCGGGTGCGCCGCTCGCGTTCGGCCAGGTCCACGACGTCAACGGCACGGCGATCGCGGCGCTGGTCGCCGAGCACGGCGGCGACCCGGTGCTCGTGACCCTGACCCCCGACGACCCGACCGAGTTCGCGGCCGCGCTGCACGAGGCGACCGCCGCGGCGGACCTCGTGCTGACCGCCGGCGGCGTCTCGCAGGGCGACTTCGAGGTCGTGCGGCAGGTGCTCGAGCCCCTCGGCGCGGACGTCGCGGAGGTCGCCATGCAGCCGGGCGGCCCGCAGGGCACCGCGGTCGTCGACGGCGTCCCCGTGCTCTGCTTCCCGGGCAACCCGGTCTCCGCGCAGGTCTCGTTCACGGTGTTCCTCCGGCCGCTGCTGCGCGCCGCGGCCGGCCTCGACCCGATCGAATCCCGGTGCCTGCCGCTCACCGTCCCCGTACGGCGATCCCCCGCCGGTCGGCGGCAGTGGCTGCGGGGCGTGCGCACCGACGGCGGCGTCGCACCCGCCGGCGGTCCCGGCTCCCACCTGGTCGCGGCGATGGCGGCGGCGGACGTGCTGATCGACGTGCCCGAGCAGACCACCGGCCTGGACGTCGGGGAGGTCGTCGCGGTCCTCCCGCTCTGACGCACGCCGCGAGAATGGGGACGTGAGCTCCTCCCTGACCCACGTCGACGCCGACGGCCGGGCGCGCATGGTCGACGTCGGCGGCAAGGACCCGACCCGTCGCGAGGCGGTCGCCGCGGGCCGCCTCGTCACGACGGCGGAGGTCGTCCGGCTGCTGCAGGCCGACGGGCTGCCGAAGGCCGACGCGCTGGCGACCGCCCGGATCGCCGGGATCGCCGGCGCGAAGCGGACGAGCGATCTGATCCCGCTCTGCCACCCGCTGCCGCTCGACGCGGTCTCGGTCGACCTCGTCCCGGACGGCGTCGCGGTCCGGATCGAGGCGCGGGCGACGACGACCGGCCGCACCGGCGTGGAGATGGAGGCGCTGACCGCCGTCGCCGTGGCCGGGCTGACCCTGCACGACATGGTCAAGGCGGTCGACCCGGCGGCGACGCTGACCGACGTCCGGCTGCTCGAGAAGACCGGCGGCAAGCGCGGGCACTGGACGCGCGAGGACGCCGGATCGCCACCGCCGGCTGCGCGGACCGGCGGCGGGCGGGTGCTCGTCGTCTCGACGGGCGCGGCCGCCGGCACCCGGGAGGACACCACCGGCCCGCGGATCGCCGCCTGGCTGCGCGGCCTGGGGCTCGAGACGCCGGAGGCCACGGTCACGGCCGATGCGGACGTGGCGGGCGCCCTCCGCGCCGCGCTCGCGGACGGCCCCGACGTGCTGATCACGACCGGCGGCACCGGGGCGAGTCCGACCGACGGCACGCCGGAGGCGACCTCCGCGGAGCTCGACCGGGCGCTGCCCGGCGTCGCGGAGGCGCTGCGGGCGCGGGCGGGCACGCCGACCGCGGCGCTCGGCCGCGGGCTCGCCGGCGTCGCGGCCGGCACGGTCGTCGTGAACCTCCCGGGCTCCGCGGGCGGCGTCGACGACGGCCTGACCGTGCTGGCCGACCTGCTGCCGCACCTGCTGCGCCAGGTGCGCGGCACCACCGACCACGAGCACGGCGCGCACCAGTCCGCGCCGCACGACGTCCGATGAGCGGCGTCGCCCTCGCCCGCGTCACCGAGGCCGCCCTCGACGCCGCCGAGGTGGAGCGCGCGGTGCTGACCCGCGCCGACGGGGCGCTCGTGACCTTCCGCGGCGTGATCCGCGACCACGACTCCGGCCGCGGCGTCGAGCGGCTCGACTACTCCGCGCATCCGGAGGCGGAGCGCTTCCTCGCCGACGTCTGCGCCGGGCTCGCGGAGCGGACCGGCCTCGTCGTCGCCGCCGCGCACCGCATCGGGCGGCTCGAGATCGGCGACGTCGCGCTCGTCGCTGCGGTCGCGGCGCCCCACCGCGCCGAGGCGTTCGCGGCGTGCGGCGAGCTGGTCGACGCGATCAAGGCCGGCGTGCCGATCTGGAAGCGCCAGCACACCGCCGACGGCGCCACCGAGTGGGTCGGCCTCTGACCTTCATCTTGTAGGCAGATCTCGGCCGAGAGGCCGGATCTGCCTACAAGATGAAATCAGCCGCCGGCGAAGGGCGGGAGGACGTCCACGCGGGCGCGCAGCGGGCGGGCCGGGTCGCGGGTGACGGTGCCGTCGACGAGCAGGCTGCCGGTGTCGAGCACGCGCTGCATCGCGGGCCCGTACCGGTCGGCCAGCCAGGCGCGGAGGGCCCCGGCGGTCGGCTCGACGGTCACCTGCTCCTCCGAGCGGCCGGCCGCCTCCTCCGCCGCGGCGAAGTAGCGCACGAGCACCGTCACGTCAGCCACCGATCGCCCCCATCGAGCGGACCGGGCGGGTGAAGCCGGCCGCGTCCATCCCGTGCCCCGCCTGCTTCCCCCACATCGCCGTCCGCCAGGCGGCCGCGATCGCCTCGTCGTCCGCCCCGCCGCGCAGCAGGGGCGCGAGCGGGGTCTCGTCGTCGCCGAAGAGGCAGGAGCGCACGGAGCCCTCGGCCGTCAGCCGGGTGCGATCGCAGTCGCGGCAGAAGGAGCGCGTGACCGACGCGATCACGCCGACCGTCGCGGAGGTCCCCGCCACCCGCCACTCCTCGGCCGGCGACGACGGGTCGTCGGGGCGGCCGATCGGCTCGAGCGCGAAGCGTGCCGAGAGCACCTCGAGCAGCTCGGCGGCGCCGACGAGAGACTCCCGGCTCCACACCCCGTCCGCGTCGAGCGGCATCTGCTCGATGAAGCGCAGGTGCACGCCCGCCTCGATCGCCCACGCGAGCAGGTCCCCGGCGCCGTCCAGGGTCTCGCGCATGAGCACGGCGTTCACCTTCACCGGCTCGAGCCCGGCGGCGCGGGCGGCGCGGATGCCGTCGAGCACCGCGGGCAGCCGGTCGCGACGGGTGAGCCGGGCGAAGTGCTCCCGGTCGACCGTGTCGAGGGAGATGTTCACCCGGTCGAGCCCGGCCTCGAGCAGCGCGGCCAGCCGCCGGTCGAGCCCGATCCCGTTCGTCGTGAGCGCGATCGCCATCCCCGGTGCGGCGGCGCGCGTCGCGGCGAGGATCGCGGCCAGATCGGCGCGCATCAGCGGCTCCCCGCCGGTGAAGCGCACCTCCTGCACGCCGAGCCGGTGGTGCGCGATGCCGGCGAGCCGGCCGATCTCCGCCGGGGTCAGCAGCACGTCGCGCGGCACCGCGGGCAGGCCCTCCTCGGGCATGCAGTAGGTGCACCGCAGGGAGCACTTCTCCGTGATGGAGATGCGCAGGTCGCGGGCGGTGCGCCCGAAGCGGTCGAGCAGGGCGGGCGTGTCCGGACGGTCGCTCGTGTCGACGGCCGCGGGGCGCACCCGGCCCGGCACCCCGATGTTCACCGCCGTCACCCGCTCACTCTCGCACGGCCGTGGAAGCATGGGCGCCGAACAGAGGAAGGAGCCCTCGATGGCCGTCTTCTCCCCCGGCTTCCGCGGCCGCCGCCGCAGCACCAACCCCGGGCTGCCGCCCGGCCAGTACGAGGAGCACGGCTTCCCGGTGCTGACCGCCGGCCCCACCCAGCGGGTCCGCACCGACGACTGGCGCTTCACGCTGACCGTGCCGGGCGCCGAGGACCGGGTCTGGACCTGGTCGCAGCTGATGGACCTGGGCCCGGAGCGGATCGACACCGACCTGCACTGCGTCACGAGCTGGTCGAAGTTCGGCACGACCTGGCGCGGCGTCTCCGTCGACCGGCTGCTCGAGGGTGTCGAGAGCGACGCCGAGTACGTCATGGCCGGCAGCTACGGCGGGTACACGACGAACCTGCCGCGGGAGGACCTGACCGGCGGCAAGGCCTGGATCGCGTTCGAGTACGACGGGCAGCCGCTCGCGCCGGAGCACGGCGGCCCTGCCCGGCTGCTCGTGCCGCACCTCTACCTCTGGAAGAGCGCGAAGTGGGTCAACTCGCTGCGCTTCATGCAGCGCGACGAGGCCGGGTTCTGGGAGTCGCTGGGCTACCACATGCACGGCGACCCCTGGCAGGAGGAGCGCTACCGCAGTGCCTGACCCGAACCGCTGGGTGCACGCGGCGCTCGTCGGCGAGGTGCGGGAGACCGCGACCGCCCGCACCCTGCTGCTCGACGCTCCGGACCTCGGCCCGGCGCTCGCCGGCCAGCACGTCGACGTCCGGCTGACCGCCGAGGACGGCTACACCGCGCAGCGCAGCTACTCCCTCTCCTCGGCCGCCGGCGCGCGGCCGGTGCAGATCACCGTCGAGGAGTTCGCGGACGGCGAGGTGTCCCCCTACCTCGTGCGGGACCTCGCGATCGGCGACGCGGTGGAGGTGCGGGGGCCGGTCGGCGGCTGGCTCGTCTGGCGCCCCGACACCGGTACCGCACCCGTGCAGCTGATCGCGGGCGGCTCGGGAGTCGCGCCGCTGATGGCGATGCTGCGCACCCGTGAGCGGACGGGCTCGACGCGCCCCTTCCGGCTGCTCTACGGGGTGACCGACCCCGACCGCGTGTACTACCGGGACGAGCTCGCGGCGCTGGAGCGCGACGGGGTGCGGGTCGACCTGCACTGCTCGCGGCGCACCCCGGACGGCGGCGCCGGGCGCCGGCTGACCGCCGCGGACGTGCAGCGGCTCGCCATCGCCGCCGACGAGGCGCCGGAGGTGTTCGTGTGCGGCCCCACCGGGTTCGTCGAGGCCGTCGCGACCGCGCTCGTCGAGCAGGGCCACCCCGAGGACCGCGTCCGCACGGAGCGCTTCGGCCCGACCGGCTGAGCGGCGTCCTCGGCGTCCGGTGACCCGTTCGGCGCCCAGCAGCGCCGAACACGTCACGGAGCGCCGAACACGTGGTGGAGGACGCGCCGCGATACGGCGGATCCCCGGTCGCGCGGCGCGCCACGCCGTGCGGAGCGCGGTTCCCCCCGCACTCTGGGGCGGTCCGACACCGGCCGGCGCCGCTGATCCCTGCCTAGCATCGAGGCGTCGCAGCCGTTCTGGGGGGATCGCCGTGCGCTCACTGACCTCGTCGCGCCTCGGGCGCACCCTGCTCGCCAGCGGCGTCGCCGCCGCGCTCGCCGTCGGCGGGGCGCTCGTACCGGTGGACGCCGCACCAGCGGAGGCCGCGACGAGCGGCGTCCGCGTCGTCGGCGGCAAGGGCATGCTCACCGCCGCATGGCCTCGGGTGCCCGGCGCGACCCGCTACACCGTGCGCGTCGGCACCACCGCCTCGCTCACGAAGGCCCGCACCGTCCGGACCACGAAGCGCACCGTGCAGATCCGCGGCCTGAAGAACGGCCGCCGCTACTTCGTGCGCGTCGTGCCGACCACCTCGAGGCTGACGCCGACCGCGACGCGGGTGTCCCGCGTCGTCCGCGCGACGGCCACCGCCGCGATGCCGGTCCAGGTCGGCCGGGTCACCGCGACGCCGGGCCCGCTCGCGAACCAGGTGACGGTGTCCTGGTCGGGCGGCGGCAGTGCTGCCAAGGTCGCCGTCGTCGCGGGCTCGGACGTGCTCACGCTGCAGCGCCGCTTCGACTCCGGCTGGCTGCCCGCCACCACGCGCTCCGTCGTCCTGACGGTCCCCGCGAAGTACCGCGCGTACCTCGGCGCCGGCACCGGCAACCCGGTCTGGATCAAGGTGCTCCAGTCGAACAGCGGCTCGAAGGTGATGAGCCGCTCCTACGACTACCCCAGGCGCCTGCGCCCCTCGCCGGTCGGCACGTGGGCGTTCGCGAAGGCGGACGTCCCGGCCGCCGCGGTGACGAAGCTGAAGGTCGCCGAGCTGAACATCCAGAGCGTCGGCTCGACCCGGAACTACCACCCGGTGAACCAGTGGGCGCAGCGCGCGGACCGCGTCGCGGCCTACATCGACGACCGGCGCGCGGACCCCGATCTCCTCCTGACCGCAGAGCTCTCCACCGTGCTCACGAGCGCCTGCCGCAACACCCACGACGCGATGTACCGCTGTGGCTCGCACACGCAGATGGCGGACCTGGCACGGCGACTGGACCGGCTGGAGCTGGCGAGCAAGGACGCCTACGCCCGGGTGATGGACCAGATGCGCGCGTATCCGAAGTGGGCCGGCAAGGTCACGAACGGCTCCCCGATCTTCTACGACCGCAAGAAGATGGACCTCATCGACCACGGCTACTTCTCGCCCGCTCTGCCCGTGGGCACCTACTTCGGCGGCAAGGTCCAGGGCCTCGGCGTCCCGGGCTGGACGGGTACCAACGCGATCGGACCCGACCGCTGGGCGTCGTGGGCGAGGTTCCGCACGGTCTCCGGCGGCCGCGAGTTCTACGCCGTCGCGGCGCACCTCCCGGTCGGCGGCGCGTCGAGCGTCGTGACCGCGCGACAGGAGGAGGCGCGCCGGCTCGGCGCCGCGATCGACCGGATGGCGGGCTCGACCCCGGTCGTCTTCGGCTCCGACATGAACGCGGACTCGGTGCGCAACCCGCGGCCGGCCCACACCGTCTTCATGCAGGACGGCTGGTTCGACGCCGGCGCGGTCGCCCGCAAGGGGCTGCGCTCGGGCATGAAGGTGAGCACCGCGAACGGCTCCGGCCCGCAGGACGGGCTGGACAGCGGCTACGGCACGCGGCCCGTCCGCCACCCGTGGGAGACGAGCCGGATCGACTACATCCTGCTGAAGAACAGCCCCTACACGTTCCGCTACGCGAACGTGCTGCGGCTCGACTCCGCGGGCCGGTTCATCAAGTCGCAGCAGGGCACGGACCACAACATGCAGCTGGCGACGATCGGCATCGCGGGCCCCACCTCCTGACCCCGTTGGTCACTGTTCGTGCTGCTCCGAGCGCGTCGGAGCAGCACGAGCACTGACCAAGGGGTCAGCGGCGGACCCACGCGCCGTCGCCGGCGAGCAGCGCCGCGACGCCCTCCGGCAGCACGCCGGAGGCGAGGTCCGCGATCGTGGTCGTCTCGAGCACCTGCCGCATGCCCGCCCGCAGCGCCACCCACAGGTCGCGCAGCCGCGCGGCCGGGTCGGGGTACTCGGTGTCCTCCGGCGGCAGCCCGCGGACCGCGGCGAGCGGCCCGTCGACGACCCGCACGACGTCCGCGACCGTGATCGCGTCCGCCGGGCGGGCGAGCGCGTAGCCGCCCGCGGTCCCCCGCTGCGCGACGAGGAGGCCCGCCTGCCGCAGCTGCAGCAGGATCGCCTCGAGGAACTTCGGCGGGATGCCCTGCGCGGCGGCGATGTCGCCCCGGCTGAGCGAACCGCCGGTCGCGGCGAGCTGCACCACCGCCCTGATCGCGTAGTCGACCCGGGCCGTCACCTGCACCGTCAGCACGCTACCCGCGCTCAGTTCCGCAGCGCCGACAGCCCCCGTCGCTCCCGCACCCCGTTCGTCACCCGGGCGAACACCTGGTCGACGACCATGCCGATGACGAGGATCACGATCATCGTCGCGTAGAGCGACGGCGCGTTCGACAGCTCGCGGTAGAACGAGAGCATCTGCCCGAGCGAGGCCGCGTTCGCGATGATCACGAGCAGCTCGCCGGCGAGCAGCGACCGCCACGCGAACGCCCAGCCCTGCTTGAGCCCGGCGAGGTACGCCGGTAGCGCGGCGGGCAGGATCACGCGCAGCACCAGCGAGAAGCCGCGGCCGCCGAGGCTGCGCGCGGTGCGCATGAGCGGCGGCGGCACCTCGTCGACCCCGCCGATCAGGCCGTTCGCGATGGACGGCGCGGCCCCCAGCACGACGACGAAGAGGATGGCCCCCTCGGTCTGCTGGAACAGGAGGATCGCGAGCGGGAACCACGCGATCGACGGCATGGTCTGCAGCCCCGTCAGCAGGGAGCCGATCGCGCTGCGCACGAAGCGGGAGCGCGCGACCGCGAGCCCGAGCGCCGTCCCGATGACGAGCGCGATCGCGAAGCCGCTCAGCCCCCGCAGCAGGGTGCGGCCGACGGCGGCGAGGAACGCCGGGTCGCCGATCAGCACGCCGAGCTGCGCGAAGACCGTCGCCGGCGCGGGCAGGACGTAGGCGGGCCTCACCTCGAGCACGACGAGCAGCTGCCAGACGGCGAGCGCGAGCACCACGGCGAGCAGCGGCGGCAGCACGCGACGCCGCATCGCGGCGAGGAGACGGAGGGGGCGGGTGGCGCCGTCGGCGCCGAGCCGCGGCAGGGCGGTCATCGCGCACCTCCCGCCTGCACGTCGAGCTCGTCGTGCAGCAGGCCCGCGCGGCGCGCGACCTCCGGGTCCTCCATGCGCCGCGGTCGGGGCAGCGGCACCCGCTCCTCCCGCACGATCCGCCCGGGCGACGGCTTCATCACGATGACGCGGTCGCCGAGCCGCACCGCCTCGCGCACGTTGTGCGTGACGAACAGCACGGTGAGGCCCCGCTCCCCCGCGATGCGCTCGATCTCGCCGTGCAGCGCGTCGCGGGTGATCGCGTCGAGCGCGGCGAACGGCTCGTCCATCAGCAGCACCTCCGCGTCCTGCGCGAGGGAGCGGGCCAGCGCGACGCGCTGCCGCATGCCGCCGGAGAGCTCGTGCGGCCGGCGCCGCTCCGCGCCCGGCAGCCGGACGACGTCGAGCAGCTCGGCGGTCCGGCGCTTCCAGTCGGCCTTCGACACACCGCTGAAGCGGAGCGCGAGCTCGATGTTGCCCCCGACGGTCAGCCAGGGGAACAGGTTCGCGTCCTGGAACATCACCGCGGTGCGGCGGCCGCCGAGGTCGATCGTGCCGGTCGTCGGCTCGTCGAGCCCGGCGACCATCGCGAGCAGCGTGCTCTTGCCGCAGCCGGAGGCGCCGAGCAGGCAGACGAACTCGCCCTGCTCGACCGTCAGGTCGACGTGCTCGAGCGCGATCGTGCCGGTGGCGCCGCCGAAGGTGCGGCCGACGCCGGCGATGCGGACCGGCGAAACGGTGGTGAGGACGCTCACGAGGCCGACACCTCGGGCTTCCCGGCCTGCTTCAGCAGCGCGTTCAGCGGCTCCAGGTCGTAGAGGCCGGCGAGGTCGACGTCGCCGGTCAGCAGCCCGACGTCCTTCGCGTGCTCCGCGCCCTCCTTCAGGCTGCCGGCGATCGGGTCGACGGTGAACTCGACGTTCGACCAGGCCGTCTTCAGCAGGTCCTCGGGCAGCGGCGTGCCGGTGATCTTCCCGATCGCCCCGTTCACGGTCCGCTGCGCCGCGGCCGGGTCGCCGTTCACCTCTCCCTCGGCGGCGATCAGGCCCTCGAGCAGGTCGGTGACCGTGCCGGGGTACTGCTCGAGGTACTTCGTGCTCACGGCGAGGTCCGTGGTGACGAAGCGGCCGCCGGGCCACAGGGTCTTCTCGTCGACCAGCACCTTCCCGCCCGCTGCCACCAGCTGGGAGGCGTAGGGCTCGGGCACCCACGCCCCGTCGATCTGCCCCTGCTTGAAGGCGTTGACGGTGTCGCCGTTCGACTGCGGCGCGATGGAGACGTCGCCGGCGCCGGTCGGCGTCGTGGCGAGCCCCTGCTGCTTCAGCCAGTACCGGAGCGCGATGTCCTGGGTGTTCGCGAGCTGCGGCGTCGAGAGCCTCCTTCCCTTCAGCTGGGCGGGCGTCGTGATGCCCGGCTTCACGACGAGCGCGGCGCCGTTCGCGGCGGTGCCCGCGATCACCGTGATCGCCTTGCTCTGCACGTAGGCGTTCGTCGTGGGGCCCGGGCCGATGAAGGTCGCGTCGACGGCGCCGGACAGCAGCGCCTCCGTCGCCGCGGGACCGGCGTTGAAGACGGACGTCTGCAACGCGGTGCTCCCCAGCGCCTTCTGGAACGCCCCGTCCTCGACGCCGACGATGGCGGGCGCGTGGGTGAGGTTCGCGAAGTATCCGAGCCGCAGCTGCGGCGCGGTCGCGTCGGGCGCGGCGGCCGGAGCCGCGTCGGCCCCGCCGCTGCAGGCGCTGAGGCCGGTCGCGACGGCGGCGGCGAGGAGGACTGCGGCGAGCCGGGTTCTAATCACCCACTGAGACTATGGGGATTAGGGGTGATTGCGGTGGAGACACCCCGCAGGAGCGTCACGGGCCGTCCTCGGGCGCGGCGGGGAGGATCGCCCGATGTGGTTCGACGACTGGGCCGACGTGCTCCGGGTCCTCGCGGTCGGCTCGACCTCGTACGTGGCCCTGGTGCTGCTGCTGCGGGCGAGCGGCAAGCGCACGCTGTCCCAGCTGAACGCCTTCGACTTCATCGTCACGGTCGCCCTGGGCTCGACGCTCGCGACGATCCTGCTCAGCAGCGACGTGTCCTGGGTCGAGGGCGTGACGGCGCTCGTCCTGCTGGTCGGCCTGCAGTTCGGCTTCGCCACGGTGTCGGCGCGCTGGCCGCGGACCCGCGCCGCGATGACCTCCACCCCGGCGGTGCTGCTGCGCGACGGCGAGATCCTCCTCGACACGCTGGAGCGCAGCCGCCTCACGGAGTCGGAGGTCCGTCAGGCGGTGCGCAGCGCCGGAGCGGGTGACCTCGCCCTCGTCGCCGCGGTGGTGCTCGAGACCGACGGGAAGCTCAGCGTGATCACGACCGAGCAGGTCGGCGACGGCTCGGCCCTCGCCGACGTGGCCGACGCCGGGTCGCGGCGCGACGCGTAGCCGCCTGCCGGCCGGCGGGGCCCGCAGGCGGTCCGCTCAGCGCGCCGGCGGGCGCCGCACCCCGTACACGACCGCGATCGCGCCGACCACGATCATGACGATGCCGACCGCCAGCCAGGTCCGGTCCCCCGTCATGAAGCTGCCGGGGATCAGGTTCGCGCCCTGCCCGGCGAAGACGACGCCGACGACCACCACGAGGACGCCGACGACGAGCAGCGGGATGCGGGTCACGGGTCAGTCCTCCTGCGGCGCCGCCGCCATGCCGTCGCGGATCACGTCCATCACGGTCGTGTCGGCGAGCGTCGTCACGTCGCCGACCGTCCGGTGCTCGGCGACATCGCGCAGCAGGCGGCGCATGATCTTGCCGCTGCGGGTCTTCGGCAGCTCCGCGACGACGAGGATCTGCCGAGGCCGGGCGATCTTGCCGATCTGCTTCGCGACGAACTCCCGCAGCTGCGCCGCCACCTCCGGACCGTCCGCGGCGTCGCCGCGCAGGATCACGAACGCGACCACGGCCTGGCCGGTCGTCTCGTCCGCGGCGCCGACCACCGCGGCCTCGGCGACGAGCGGGCTCGCGACCAGCGCCGACTCGATCTCGTAGGTCGACAGCCGGTGCCCGGCGACGTTCATCACGTCGTCGACGCGGCCGAGCAGCCAGAGGTCGCCGTCGGCGTCCTTCTTCGCGCCGTCGCCCGCGAAGTACTTGCCGGGGAAGCGGGACCAGTAGGTGTCGCGGAACCGCTCGTCGTCGCCCCAGATCGTCCGCAGCATGCTCGGCCACGGCTCGGTGACCACGAGGTACCCGCCCGCACCGTCGGGCACGGGCTCCCCCGCGTCGTCGAGCACGTCGACCGCGACGCCCGGCAGCGCCTTCATCGCCGCTCCCGGCTTGCCGGCCGTGACGCCCGGCAGCGGGCTGATCATGATCGAGCCGGTCTCGGTCTGCCACCAGGTGTCGACCACCGGCGTGCGGCCCCCGCCGATGTGCTCGCGGTACCAGACGTAGGCCTCGGGGTTGATCGGCTCCCCCACGCTGCCGATGACGCGCAGGCTGGACAGGTCGTACCCGGCCGGGATGTCCGCCCCCCACTTCATGAACGTGCGGATCGCGGTCGGCGCGCAGTACAGGACCGTCACGCCGTAGCGCTGCACGATCTCCCACCAGCGCCCCCGGTGCGGCGCGTCGGGCGCGCCCTCGTAGAGCACCGAGGTCGTGCCGTTCGACAGCGGCCCGTAGACGATGTAGCTGTGGCCGGTGACCCAGCCGATGTCGGCCGCGGTCCAGTAGACGTCGGTCTCGGGCTTCAGGTCGAAGACCTCCCACTGGGTCCACGACGCCCCGAGCAGGTAGCCCGCCGAGGTGTGCAGGATGCCCTTCGGCTTGCCGGTGGTCCCGGAGGTGTACATCACGTACAGCGGGTGCTCCGCGTCGAACGCCTGCGCCTCGTGCGTCCGCTCGGCCCGCTCGACCGTCTCGTGCCACCAGAGGTCGCGGCCCTCGACCATCGTCACGTCCGAACCGGTCCGCTTCACGACGACCGCGGTCCGCACGTCCGGGCACTGCTCGAGCGCCTCGTCGACGATCTGCTTCAACGGGATGACCGCGCCCTTGCGGTGGGCGCCGTCGGCCGTCAGCACGACCCGGGCGTCGCAGTCGAGGATGCGCGCCGCGAGCGCGTCGGCGGAGAAGCCCGCGAAGACGACGGTGTGCGGGGCGCCGATGCGGGCGCAGGCGAGCATCGCGACGACCGTCTCCGGGATCATCGGCATGTAGATCGCGACCCGGTCGCCCGAGCGCACGCCCAGCGACTCGAGCGCGTTCGCGGCCTGGCAGACCTGCTCGGTCAGCTCGCGGTAGGTGATCGAGCGGCGGTCGTCCGCCGGCTCGCCCTCGAAGTGGAAGGCGACCCGGTCGCCGAGGCCCGCCTCGACGTGCCGGTCGAGGCAGTTCACCGCGACGTTCAGCCGACCGCCCGTGAACCACTTGTAGAAGGGCGCGTCCGAGTCGTCGAGCACCTGCTCGAACGGCGTCTCCCACGTGAGCCGGGCGGCGCGCTCACCCCAGAACGCGACCCGGTCGGCCGCCGCCTCGTCGTAGACGGCCTCCCCGACGTTCGCCTGCGCGGCGAACTCGTCGCTCGGCGGGAAGCGCCGGTCCTCCGCGGCGAGGCTCGCGATGGTCGACGGCTGGTCGGTGGTGGTCATCGGGGCTCCTCCCGGGCGCGTCCTCGCGCCCGGGTCGATGCTACGACCGGGCGCGCCCCCGGCCCCAGGCGTCACCCCGGTCCGCGCGGTCGCGGTGCGCGCACTCGATCTCACGGTCCCGCCCTCTGGTGGCGCCGCGACGTCGTGCGGCACCATCGCCGCATGATGGCGGTGACGGCACGGCGCACCCCGGTGCTCGGCTCGTGGATGGCGCACCGCGAGGTCGGCCACGGCCGTCCCGTCCTCCTGCTGCACGGCAACCCGACCTCCTCGTACCTCTGGCGGCACGTGCTCGCCGCCGCGGCGAGCCGGGACACGGAACACCGCTGGATCGCCGTCGACCTGATCGGGATGGGCGACTCCGGCAAGCCGGCGATCGCCTACCGCCTCCTCGACCACCTCGCCCACGTCGACGCCCTGATCGAGGCGCTGGAGCTGGACGACCTGGTCCTGGTCGGGCACGACTGGGGCGTCGCCATCGCGATGGACCTGCTGCGCCGTCGAACCGCCGCGGTCCGCGGCATCGCGGTGATGGAGGGCCACCTCCGCCCGCTGCCGGGGTGGGACGCGTTCGACGACGGCGGGCGCGAGCTGTTCGCGCGGCTCAGGACCCCTGGCGAGGGCGAGCGGATGGTGCTCGAGGAGGACTTCTTCCTGCGCACGCTCCTCCCCGCAGCCGTGCAGCGCCCCCTCGCCGCCGAGGACCTCGACGCCTACCGGTCCCCCTACCCGAGGCCGGAGGACCGGACGCCGCTGCTGCAGTGGGCGCGCGAGATCCCCGTCGCCGACGATCCCGCCGACGTCGCCGCGCTGATGGCCGCCGCGTCCGCCCACTGGACCTCGGCGAGGACGCCCCGGCTGCTGCTGCACGGCGAACCATGCGTGCTCACGACCGACAGGACCGTCGAGTGGGCGCGCAGCACCGGATCCGGGCTGACGATCCGCAGCGTCGGCGGCCCGGCCGGGCACTTCCTGCCCGAGGACCGACCCGCGGAGGTGTCGGCCGCGCTGCTCGAGTGGGTCGCGACGCTCGGGTGACCGCTAGCTCGTCACCGTCGTGACGATCACCGGGGTCATCACGGCGACGAGCATCGCCTGCATCGCGGCGGACACGGCCTCCACGGCCCAGTCGCCCTTCGCGATCGCCGTGGCACGGCGCTTCGCATCGCCCGCCGCGCGGCCGCGCAGCCCGAGCGTCTGCGGCACCCGGTCGAGCGCGCCGAGGATGCCGGCGAGCACCGCCGTGCGCTCGTCCGGCTCAGCGCCGTCGACGAGCACCCGCATCAGGCGGCCGCGGACGCCCTGCTCCCGCGCGGCGTCGACCTCCGGCCAGGTGGTCCGCGGGAACAGACCGAGCACGCGGTCCTCCTCGCGCCGCAGGACCCCCGCGGCGGCGAGGCGCGCCGCGAGGTCCTCCTGCAGCCCGCGCTTCGCGCGCGAGATGACGGAGGAGACCGAGCGCGGCCGCTCCGCCACCACCGCGAGCACCCGGCCGAGCACGGGGTCGGGCTCGGGCCGGCCCGTCGCGCGCAGCGTCGCGCTCGACAGGAACGAGCCGGGTTCGAGCTCGACGGCGCCGCGCAGGGCCAGCTCGGCGAGCGCGGCCGCCGCGAGCGGCGTGCCGACGTCGACCCACAGGGATGCCGCGGTGCCGCGCTCGTCGTCGAGCAGCAGGAGCAGCAGGTCCTCGGCGATGAGATCCGTCATGCCATCAGCCTGCCTCCGTCACCTCCGGCGCGCGAGCACCCTTGACACCGTGACGGCGGCCTCATAGGTTCATTAGTGAAGTAACGAACCGAGGAGGTCGAGTGCTCAGGGACGATCGACCGATCTTCCAGCAGATCGCGGATCAGCTGGCGGACGGCGTGCTGGCGGGCGCGTACCCGCCTGGCTCCCCGGTGCCCTCGACGAACGAGCTGGCGGCGTTCCACCGCATCAACCCGGCGACCGTGGGCAAGGGGATGACCCTCCTCGTCGACCGCGGCGTGCTGGAGAAGCGGCGCGGGCTCGGCATGTACGTGACGGCGGGCGCGCGCGAGCGCCTGCTGGAGGACCGCCGCGCGGCGTTCGCGCGCGGCTTCATCGCACCGATGCTCGCGGAGGCCGCCTCGCTCGGCCTCGGCGTGACGGAGGTGCACCGCATCATCGATCAGGAAGTGGAGCCATGACCGCACCCGCGATCCGGCTGACCGGCGTGAGCCGGCGGTTCGGCAGGACGACCGCCCTCGAGGACGTCACGACGGAGGTGCCGTCGGGCGTCGTGTGCGGGCTGCTCGGCCGCAACGGCGCCGGCAAGACCACGCTCATGTCGATCCTCGCCGGGCACGACCGGCCGTCGGCCGGCACCGTCGAGGTGCTGGGCAGCGACCCGTTCGAGCACGCCGGCGTGATGGGCTCGACGAGCCTGATCCGCGACAACCAGCGCTATCCGGAGGACTTCAAGCTGAAGCACGTGCTCCGCGTGGTGCCGCGCTTCCACGAGCGCTGGGACGCCGAGCTCGCCGCCGAGCTGGTCGACGCCTTCCGCCTGCCGTCGCGGACGACGGTGAAGAAGATGTCCCGCGGTCAGCAGTCCGGGCTCGGGATCGTCATCGGCCTGGCGTCCCGCGCGCCGCTCACCGTCTTCGACGAGCCCTACCTCGGGCTCGACGCGACGGCCCGCCGGGTCTTCGCGGACCGCCTGCTCGCCGCACGCCTCGACGACGACGAGGGCCGGACCATCGTGCTCTCGACCCACCTCATCGACGAGATGGAGCAGCTGCTCGACCACGTCGTCGTGCTCGACGGCGGCCGGCTCGTCCGGGCGGGGACGACCGAGGAGGTGACCGCGGGCGCCCACTCGCTGAGCGGCGCCGCTGCCGCGGTCGAGCGCGTCGCGGGAGGGCGCACGCCTCTCAGCCGCCATCGCGTCGGCGGCCTCCTCTCCCTGGTCTTCGCGGGCGAGCCGCCTGCGGGGCTCGCGGAGGAGGCGGCCGCGGCCGGGGTGCAGGTCGCCCCGGTCGGGCTGCAGGACCTGGTCGCCGCGCTCGGCGCGGCCGATCGCAGCGAGGCGCCCCGCGAGCACGAGGCGGCGGCGGCATGAGCGCCGCGGTCTCCGCGCCCGCCCGGCCCGCCTCCCCCGCGGACGTCGTCGCGCTCCAGTACGGCAACCCCTACCGGATGCTCGGCGTGCCGCTCATCATCCTCGGTGCGGTCGTCGCCCTCACGGTGGCGGTCTCGCTGATCGTGCTCCGCGCCGGCGGCGACCCCGGGCGAGCGGACTTCAACGCCAGCGTGCTCTACAGCGTGCTCGGCTACACGGTCGCGCTCGGCGTGCAGAACGTCTCGTCCAGCTTCCCGTTCGCGCTGGCGCTCGGCTCGACGCGGCGCGCGTTCGTCCTCGGCAACCTGGCGACCGCCGTCGTGCAGGCGCTGATCGTGGCCGCGCTGTCGGTGGCGCTGCTCGGCGTCGAGGTCGTCACCCGGGGCTGGTTCGTCGGCACCGCCACCTTCGGCTCGGTGCTGCTCGGCGACGGGGACCCGCTCGTGCTCGGCGGCGTCGTGTTCGCGACGATGCTCGGCGCGCTGAGCGTCGGCAGCGTCTTCGGCGCCTCCTGGATCCGCTTCGGCGCCCGCGGGCCGCTCGCGCTCTCGCTCGTCGGCGCGGTCGTGCTCGCCGTCCTGCTGCTGCTCCTCGTCCCGCAGCTCGGCGCGATCACCGCCGCGTTCCGCCCCTGGTGGATCGCCGTCGGCATCGCCGGGGTCATCGGCCTCGCCACCGTCGGCGAGTACCTGTCCCTGCGGCGCGCCAGCGTCCGCTGATCCCTGCTGAGGAGTCCCCCGTGTCCACCACCGTCGCCAGGCCGGCGTCCCCCGCCGCCGTCGTCGCCCTCCAGTACGCGAACCCGAGCCGCATGGTCTCGATCCCGCTCGCGATCCTCGTCGCCGCCGTCGTCGTGACGAGCGGCATCGTCGTGGCCCTGTCGGCGCACGGCGGCGACGGCGCGCTGGAGTCGAACGGCGCGGTCGTCTGGAGCATCGTCGGCTTCGTCGTCGCGATCGGCGTGCAGGCGGTCGCCGTGACCTTCCCGCTCGCCCTCGCGCTCGGCGCCACCCGGCGGACCTTCACCGCGGGCGTCCTGCTCACGGCCGTGCTCGAGTCTGCGCTGCTGACCGCCGCGGCGCTCGCCCTGCTCGGCCTCGAGCGGGTGACGGGCGGCTGGTTCGTCGGCGCGCGGGTCCTCGGCGACACCACCCTGGGCGGCGGCGACGCGCTCGCCCTCGTCGCCGTGATGTCCCTGCTGTCGCTGTCCGCGCTCACCGCCGGCGCCGTCTTCGGCGCGGCGTGGATCCGCTTCGGCGCACGAGGGCCGCTGGTGCTCGGCCTCGCGCTGTCGGCCGCCGCCGTCGTCGCGCTGCTGGTGCTCGCCCCGGCGTTCGGCGAGGCCGGCCGGGTGTTCGAGCCGTGGTGGCTCGCCGTCGCCGCAGGGGTCGTCGTGGCGGCCTCCACCGTCGGCACCGCCGCGCTGCTGCGCGGGGCGACCGTCCGCTGACGCCGCCCTCGGCGATCGGACGGCACCGGACGGCGGTGCGGGCCGGCCCTCAGGGCAGCAGCATCCCCGGCTGGCCCCCGCCGAGCGTGGTCGCGGTCGCGGCCTCCGCGATCGCGTCGCGGACGGTGCGAGAGGGCCAGTCGTCCTCCGCCAGGACCGTCGCGCGGTCGCGTGCGTCCCGGGCCTCGGCCCCGTGCAGCCCGAGGGTGCGCGGCACGCGGTCGAGCGCCTGGAGCAGCGCGGCGGTCGCCCGCGTGCGCTCGTCCGGCTCCGCGCCGTCGACGAGCGCCGCGCGCAGCGCGTCCCGCACCCGCGCCTCGCCCTCGGTGCGGATCGCGGGCCAGCGGGTGCGCGGGATGAACCCGAGCACCTTTGACTCGTGCCGCTCCAGCACCCCGGCGTCCACCAGGCGGTCGGTGAGGCGCTCGACCAGCCCGTCGCCGAGCACGGAGGCGAGGTCGTCGGCGGTGCGCGGCTCCTCGGTGACGACGGCGAGCGCGTCGACGAGCAGCGGGTCGTCGACGCGGGCACCGTCCTCCGCGAGCACCGTCGGCGACGGCCAGCGGCCGGTCGGCAGCAGCGGCACGCCGTCCTCACGGAGCGGCTCCCCCGCCCGGACCGCGCCGGCGAGGCGCAGGTCGGCGAGCAGCGCGGCGCCGAGCGGCACCCGCACGTCGGTCCAGAGCCCGGGCAGGGTGCCGGCGTCGTCGTCGAGCAGCAGGAGCAGCAGGTCCTCGGCGATGAGCGTCATGCCGCGAGCGTGGCGCGGCGCGCTGCAAACGGCCTGATCAGGAGGTTCCGCAGGCAGATGCGCCTGCCTCCTGGAGCTCCCGGATCACAGCGGCTTTTCTCGAGGCTTTCGCCCTCGACTGGTCGAATCGGGTGATGCCCGCCCCTCGGACCGCCCTCTCCCGCGCGTCGATCGTGATCGGCGCCCTCCTCGTCCCCGTGTCCCTGACCGCCTGCACGCAGGCGCCGATCGGCACCCCGGCGCCCGCCGCGTCCGGGATCGCGGTCCCGACCGGCACGCCGACCGACGTCGCGACGGGGCTCGAGGCGCCGTGGGAGGTCGTCCGCTACGACGGCACGCCGTTCATCAGCCTCCGGAACTCGGGCGAGGTGCTCGAGCTGCTGGACGACGGCTCCACCCGCCGCGTCGGTGTCGTGCCGGACGTGCAGCACCGGGGCGGCGAGGGCGGCCTGCTCGGGATGGCCGTGGGCCAGGACGGGGACCTCTACACCTACTCGACCGCCGCGGACGGCAACCGGATCGAGCGCTTCGCGGTCACGGGCGGCGCCGGCTCCTACGCGCTCGGCGCGGAGCGGACCGTGCTCGACGGGCTGCCGTCGAACACCTACCACGACGGCGGGCGCATCGCGTTCGGCCCGGACGGGATGCTCTACGCCTCGGTCGGCGACGCCGGCAGCGGCGACCTCGCGCAGGACCGGGACGCGGCGAACGGCAAGATCCTCAGGATGACGCCGGACGGCGAGGTGCCCGACGACAACCCCTTCCCCGACTCGCTCGTCTACTCCCTCGGCCACCGCAACGTGCAGGGCCTCGGCTGGGCGTCCGACGGCACGATGTTCGCCGCGGAGTTCAGCCAGGACACGTGGGACGAGCTGAACGTGATCCGCCCGGGGCAGAACTACGGCTGGCCGATCGAGGAGGGACGCGGCGACGACGACCGGTTCACGGACCCGGTGCAGCAGTGGAACCCGGACGACGCCAGCCCGAGCGGGCTCGCGGTGATCGACGACACGATCTTCATCGCCAACCTGCGCGGCCAGGTGCTGCGGGCGGTGCCGCCGGACGCGCCCGGCACCTCGCGGGAGCTCTACGAGGGCCGCTACGGCCGCCTCCGCTCGGTCCTGGCGGGGCCGGACGACACCCTCTGGATCGTCACGAACAACACGGACGGGCGCGGGAACCCCGACGCCGGGGACGACCGCATCCTGACGGTGCCGTTGACCTCGTCGAGCTGACGCCGCAGGGTCACGACCGGACCGGCTCGAGGAGGCGGTGGGATGCTCGGAGCCCGGCAGGGGCTCGACGAGCGAGGAGCTGGGGTACCTGGACTCGAACCAAGAACAACTGAACCAGAATCAGCCGTGTTGCCAATTACACCATACCCCACTAGGGCAATAGGACTTGCCCGAGGCGGATCCGTGGTGTGCGGAACCGAGGGACGAGTGTAGCGGACCCGCGCTCCCCGCGCCGACGGGCAGGCGCTCGACCGCTGGAGGCGGCGCTCAGCGAGTGGGAGGCGTCCGCGGTGCGCGGGGCGGGCGGTGCAGCACCGTCCCGGTCCGGGCCGCGAGCCACCGGACGACGCCCGGCCGCAGCGCGAGCGCGAGACCGGCCACGAGCAGCAGGCTGACGACGAGGACGATCGCGCCCGCGGGGCTCTGGTCGTCCCGCACGGCGTACATGTGGTTGAGGTTCCGGATCGCGCCGGTGGCGAGCACGAGGAAGACGTGGACGACCGTGAAGGCGACGAAGGCCCACATCGTCCACCAGTGGATCCGCTTCGCGGTCCGCAGCGGGAAGTGGGCGTCGAGGACGCGCAGCCGGGCGGCGAGGCCCGGCGAGGCGCGCAGCCCCGTCAGCAGCGCGATCGGCCCGAGCAGGAAGACGACCGCGAAGTAGGTCAGCTGCTGCAGCGCGTTGTAGTGGATCCAGCCGTTCTCGCTGGGCCACGTCAGCGCGGCGTACTGCAGGCCCGCGCTCGCCGCCTCCGGCACGACGGCCCACGACGTCGGCACGAGCCGCTGCCAGTGCCCGGTGGCGAAGGTCAGCACGAGGAACAGCGCGCCGTTCACGGCCCACAGGGTGTCGGCGACGAAGTGCGACCAGAGGTCGATCGAGATGCGCACCGGCGCGTTCCGGGTGCGGAGCCGCCCGTCGTTGCGCCGCGTCCAGAAGGTGCTCGGCCGCTGCCCGCGGTGGAGGCGCCACCCCGAGCGCACGGCGAAGAACAGGAAGGCCGCGTTCAGCCCGTGCGCCCAGGCGGTCCACGCGGAGAAGCCGACGGGCGTGCCCGCGGGCTGCGGCGCGACGCCGGAGTAGGTCGCGAGGAACGCGCGGCCCGGGTCGGAGGCGACGACGAGGCGCGCTGCGACCACCACCAGCACCGCGAGCACGACCGCGCCCGCGGCGAACCAGGGCCACCGGCGGCGGGTCGCCGCCGGTGCGGCGGCGGTCACGCCGCGATCGCCGCGCGCAGGTTGCGCACGCGGGCGAGCGTCTCCTCACGCCCCAGCAGGTCGAGCGACTCGAACAGCGGCGGCGAGACCCGTCGCCCGCTCGTCGCGACCCGGACGGGCCCGAACGCGATGCGGGGCTTCAGCCCGAGCTCGCTGACGAGGGTCGACTCGAGCGCGTGCTGCACCGACGCGGTGCTCCACTCCTCGACGGAGGAGAGCGCGGCCTCGGCGGCCGTCAGCACCTCGAGCGCGTTCTTCGGCAGGCCCTTGACCGCGTCGGGGTCGACCACGAGGTCCTCCGCGGTCGTGAAGAAGCTGCCGAGCAGGTCCGGCGCCTGGCCGAGCAGCTGCATGCGCTCCTGCACCAGCGGCGTCAGGCGGGCGAGCAGGTCGAGCTGCTCCGGCGCGGGTTCCGCCGGCAGCACGTCGCGCGCCTGCAGGTAGGGCACCATCCGCGCGGTGAGGTCGGCGGGGTCGAGCAGGCGGATGTGGTCCCCGTTGATCGCCTCCGCCTTCTTCAGGTCGAAGCGCGCGGGGTTCGGGTTCACGGTCCGCACGTCGAACGCGGCCGCCATCTCGTCCCGGGAGAACACGTCGCGGTCGGGCCCGATCGACCAGCCGAGCAGCGCCAGGTAGTTCAGCAGCCCCTCGGGGATCATGCCCCGCTCTCGGTGCAGGAACAGGTTCGACTCGGGGTCGCGCTTCGACAGCTTCTTCGTGCCGTCGCCGAGCACGAGCGGCAGGTGCCCGAAGCGGGGCACCCACTGCGCGACGCCGATGTCGATCAGCGCGTGGTACAGCGCGATCTGCCGAGGCGTGGAGGGCAGCAGGTCCTCGCCGCGCAGCACGTCGGTGACCCGCATGAGCGCGTCGTCGACGGGGTTGACCAGCGTGTACAGCGGCTGGCCGCCGGGACGGACCACGACGAAGTCGGGGAAGGACCCGGCGGCGAAGGTGATCGGGCCGCGGACGAGGTCGTCGAACGACAGGTCGTCGTCGGGCACGCGCAGCCGCAGCGCGGGCTGCCGGCCGTCGGCGCGGTAGCGCTCGCGCTCGGCGGGGTCGCGCTCCCAGTTGCCGTAGCCCTGCTGCACCGCGCGGCCCTCGTCGCGGTTGCGCGCCTCGATCTCCTCGGCGTTCATCCACGACTCGTAGAGGTGGCCCGCGGCGGTGAGCCGCTCGATGACGTCCCGGTAGATCCCGCCGCGGAGCGACTGGCGGTAGGGCCCGTCGGGGCCGCCGCGGTCGATCCCCTCGTCCCAGTCGAGGCCGAGCCAGGTGAGCGCATCGATGATCTGCTGGTACGACTGCTCGCTGTCGCGCGCGGCGTCGGTGTCCTCGATGCGGAACACGAACGTGCCGCCGGCGTGCCGGGCCTGCGCCCAGTTGAACAGCGCGGTGCGGACGAGCCCGACGTGCGGCAGACCGGTCGGCGAGGGGCAGAAGCGGACCCGGACGTCGGCGCCGGTCGCGGTGGAGAACGGATGGGCGTCGGCCATGGCGGTCCCCGATCCTACCGGCGCTTCATCGTGCAGGCAGTTCTGCCCGGCCGGGCCTGGAAGTGCCTACGACATGGAGCCAGGCGGGCGAGAGGCGCACGACGTCGCCGATCACGGTCACGGCGGGAGCGCGGACGCCGACCTCGCGGGCGCGGGCCGCGATCGTGCCGAGGGTGCCGACGGTGACGCGCTGGCGGGGACCCCAGCCGTCCTCGACGACCGCGACCGGGCAGTCCGCGCCGCGGTCGGTCGCGGCGAGCGCCGCAGCCGAGTCGGCGAGCGCGGAGACGCTCATGAGCAGCACGACCGTGTGGTCGGTCCCGCCGGGCAGCGCGGCGACCGCCTCGTGCCCGGTGAGCACCGTGAAGCCGTCCGCGACGCCGCGGTGGGTGACCGGGATGCCCGCGGCCGCGGGCACGGACACGGCGCTCGTGACGCCCGGCACGACCTCGACGGGCACGCCGTGCTCGCGGCAGTGCGCGGCCTCCTCGCCGCCGCGGCCGAGCACGTAGGGGTCGCCGCCCTTCAGCCGCACCACCCGCCGCCCGGCGAGGGCGTGCTCGACGAGCAGGGCGTTGATCTCGTGCTGCGGGACCGGGTGGTGCCCGGGCAGCTTGCCGACGTCGATCACGAGCGCGTCCGGGGCGAGCTCCGGCAGCGCGGCGCGCGGGCCGAGCCGGTCGGCCACGACGACGTCGGCCTCCGCGAGCAGCCTTCGGGCGCGGACCGTGAGCAGGCTGGGATCGCCCGGACCGCCGCCCACGAGCGCGACGCGACCGCTCCCCGACGAGGGCGACGCGGACTTGCCGCTTCTCGCTGTCGACACGCCGCCGGGGTCGCAAGAAGCGGCAAGTCCGCGGTCCCGGAGGGCGTCGCGGACCGCGCGGGCGCGACGGGGGTCGCCGCCCGCCTGCACCGCGATCGTGAGGCCGTCCTCGCGGAGCACGGCCGGCGTCCACGCGCTGGCGAGGTCCCGGTCGCTCGCGACGACGCACCAGAGGCGCCGCGCCTCCGCGTCGGCCGAGACGCGCTCGTCGACGACGCCGGTCGCGGCGTGCACGAGCCAGACGCCGTCGAGGTCGGCCTCCCGGTACTCGCGCGACCGCCAGGTGACGGCGCCGGTGCCGACGAGCGCGCGCAGATCGGGACCGGCCTCCGGCGCGACGACGGTCACGAGCGCGCCCGCGTCCACGAGGCCGGCGGCACGTCTGGCGGCCACGGGGCCGCCGCCGACGACGAGCACCTCGCGACCGGCGACCTTGAGCCCGAGCGGGTAGAGGTCGGTCACAGGTGGATCCCGCACTCCGTCTTGGCGAGGCCCGCCCACCGGCCGGAGCGCGGGTCGGCGCCCGGGGCCACGCGCTGCGTGCAGGGCGCGCAGCCGATCGACGGGTAGCCGTCCGCGAGCAGCGGGTTCACCGGCACCGCGTGGCGCTCGGCGTAGTCGAGCATCTCGTCGGTCGTCCACGCCGCGAGCGGGTTCACCTTGACGAGGCCGTGCCGCGCGTCGAAGGTCACGAGCGGGGTGTTCGCGCGGGTCGGCGCCTCCTCCCGTCGCATCCCGCTGAACCAGACCTCGTACTCCTCGAGCGCCCGCGTCAGCGGGTAGACCTTCCGCATCCGGCAGCAGGCCTCGGGGTCGCGCCGGTTGAGGTCCGGCCCGAAGTGCTGGTCCTGCAGGTTGACGGTCCGCTCCGGCTCGACGTTCACGACGCGCACGTCGAGCCAGCGGCGCACCTCGTCGCGCGTCTCGAGGGTCTCGGCGAAGTGGTAGCCGGTGTCGAGGAACAGCACCGCGACGCCCGGGATGCGGGTGGAGACGAGGTGCGGCAGCACGGCGTTCGCCATCGAGGAGGCGACCGCGACCCTCGGCAGGTCGAAGTGCGCCGCCACCCACTCCACGACCGTCAGCGCGTCGGCCTCGCCCAGCTCGTCGGCTCCGCGCCGCGCGAGGGCCTCGAGCTCGTCGGTGGTGCGGCGCGCGGCCAGCAGCGTCGTCATGCGAGGGCCGCCTCGTCGGCGCGGTGCGCCCACTGCGCGAACGACTCGCCCCCGTCGCGGTCCGCCATGAAGCGGCGCACGAGGCGTTCGACGTACTCGGGCAGGTCGTCCGCGGTCACCTTGAGCCCGCGGACCGTGCGGCCGAGGCCCGCCTCATCTCGGTCCGTCGAGACGAGCCCGCCGCCCAGGTGCACCTGGAAGCCGGGCTGCTGGCCGCCGGCGCCGTCGGGCAGCAGCTGCCCCTTCAGCCCGATGTCGGCGGTCTGGATGCGGGCGCAGCTGTTCGGGCAGCCGTTCACGTGCAGCGAGATCGGGGCGCCGACCTCGACCCCGGCGAGCCGCTGCTCCAGCTGCTCGATCGCCCGAGTCGCCGCGTCCTTCGTCTCGACGATCGCGAGCTTGCAGTACTGGATGCCCGTGCAGGCGATCGTGCTGCGCCGGAACGGGCTGGGCGTCGCGGAGAGCCCGAGCGCCGCGGCTCCCGCGACGACCTGCTCGACGCGCTCCTCGGGGACGTCGAGCAGCACGAGCTTCTGGTGCGGTGTGGTCCGCAGGCGGCGGGAGCCGTGCGCCTCCAGCAGGTCCGCGAGCGCGACGAGGGTCGGCCCGTCGACGCGGCCGACCGTCGGCGCGACCCCGATGTAGGCGCGGCCGTCCTTCTGCCGGTGCACGCCGACGTGGTCGCCCGGCGTCGCGGGCTGCTCGGGCGCCGGCCCGTCCGGCAGCGCGTAGCCCAGGTACTCGGTCTCGAGCACCTCGCGGAAGCGCGCCGCGCCCCAGTCGGCGAGCAGGAACTTCAGCCGCGCCTTGTTGCGCAGGCGCCGGTACCCGTAGTCGCGGAAGATCGACGCGACGCCGAGCCACGCGTCCGCCACCCGCTCCGGTGCGACGAAGGCGCCGAGGCGCTCGCCGAGCCGCGGCGCGGTCGACAGCCCGCCGCCGACCCAGAGGTCGTAGCCGACGCCGAGCTCGGGGTGCCGCACCGCGACGAACGCGACGTCGTTGATCTCGTGCACGACGTCGAGCGACGGGTGGCCGGTGACCGCGGTCTTGAACTTGCGGGGCAGGTTCGCGAGCTCCGGGATGCCGATGTAGCGCTGCGTGATCTCGTCGATGACCGCGGTCGGGTCGATCAGCTCGTCGGCGGCGATGCCGGCGACCGGGCTGCCGAGCACGACGCGGGGAACGTCGCCGCACGCCTCCGTGGTGCCGAGGCCGACCGCCTCGAGGCGCCGCCAGATCTCCGGCACGTCCTCCACGCGGATCCAGTGCAGCTGGATGTTCTGCCGGTCGGTGAGGTCGGCGCTGCCGCGGGCGAACTCGACCGAGATGCCGCCGATCGTGCGCAGCTGCTCCGTCGTCAGCTGACCGCCGTCGATGCGGACGCGCAGCATGAAGTACTCGTCCTCGAGCTCGTGCGGCTCGAGCGTCGCCGTCTTCCCGCCGTCGATGCCGGGGCGGCGCTGCGTGTACAGCCCCCACCAGCGGAACCGGCCGTGCAGGTCGGTCGGGTCGATGGAGGCGAAGCCGTCGCGGCTGTAGGTGTCGAGGATGCGCTGCCGCACGGCCAGCCCGCCGTCCTCCTGCTTCCACCGCTCGTTGCCGTTGAGCGGCGTCGTCCCGTCCACGGCCCACTGGCCGTGCGAGCGGTTCGCCACGGGCCGCCCCGGGCGCTGCGTCTCGACCACGGTGTCCCCCTTCGTCGGCCAGCGAGTGGAACACGGTCGTCGGCGCGGCGGGAAATGCACGACGTCATGTGACGACGGGCGCCGGCCGCGTCTGCACACAATGTCGGGTGCCCTCAGCCCTGATCGCGACCAGCCACGGCACCGGCGACCCCGCCGGGCAGGAGGCCGTCGCCCGGTTCGTCGACGCCCTCGCCGCGGCGGCGCCCGACCGCGCGGTGCTGCCCGCGCACGTCGACGTGCAGCAGCCGGACGTGCCCAGAGCGCTCCAGGCGGCGCCCGAGGGCCCGGCGGTGATCCTGCCGCTGCTCGTCTCCGCCGGCTACCACGTGCACGTCGACCTCGCGCGTGCGGCCCGCGCCGCGGGGCGGCCCGCGGTCGTCGCGGAGGCGCTGGGACCGGATCGCCGGCTCGCCGTGCTGCTCGCGGAGCGGCTCGACCTGCTGCCGGACGACGTCGTCGTGCTGATCGCCGCGGGGTCCAGCGACGCGCGGGCGCAGGCCGCCTGCCGCGAGGCCGCGGCGCTGCTCGCGGACGAGCTCGGGCGGCCCGTCGAGCTCGCGTACCTGTCGGCGGCCGAGCCGCGGGCGGACGCGCTCGTGCGCCGCCTCCGCGGGGCGGCGCCGGGACGGCGGGTGGTCGGCGTCTCCTACCTGCTCGCGCCCGGGTGGTTCCAGACGCTCGCGGAGCGCTGCGGGGCCGACCTCGTCACCGGGCCCCTGCTGCCGGCCGACGGACCGACCCCCGAGGCCCTCGTCGCGATCGCCCTCGACCGGGCGGCCGCGGCGGAGCCGGCCGCGCAGGGCGCTCCGGCCGCCTGACGGCGGCGCAGGCCGCGACGACGGCGAGGGCCGCCACGGCGATCAGCGCCCACGCCGAGAGGCCGACCACGGCGGTCCGCACGCCGGTGCCGGCGAGGTCGCGGAAGCGGATGCCCGCGCCGAGCCCGAAGAGCGCCATGCCGAGCAGCACGGTCTGCAGGATCTGGGCCGCCTCGAGCAGCGCGGCGGGCAGCGGCAGCAGGCTCCGCAGCAGCACGGCGACGACGAAGCCGATCACGAAGAGCGGGACGATCGGGGGCCGCCGCTCCCCCTCCTGCTCCCCGCGCGCGCGGAGGACGACGCCCGCGATCGCGACGACCGGGGCGAGCAGCAGCACGCGCAGCAGCTTGACGACGATCGCCGCGGCGAGCGCGGTCGCCCCGAACTGCTGCGCGGTCGCGACGACCTGGCCGACGTCGTGCACCCCTGCGCCCGCCCAGCGCCCGAAGGCGACCGGCGCCATCCCGGTCGCCGTGCCGACGAGCGGCAGCACGACGATCGCGAGGGTCCCGCAGAGCGTGACGAGGGCGACCGGCCGGGACTGCTCCCGGGCGTCGCTGCGCGTCACGGCGGCCATCGCCCCGATCGCCGAGGCGCCGCAGATCGCGAACCCCGTCGCAAGCAGCAGCGGCTCCCGACCGGGCAGCCGGGCCGCGCGGGCGATCAGGTAGGTGCCGCCGAAGGCGAGCGCGACGACGCCGACGACGGCGAGCACCCGCAGCAGGCCGAGGCGCAGCACGTCGCCGAGGACGAGCTGCAGGCCGAGCAGCACGATGCCCGCCCGCATCGCCCGCTTCGCGGCGAGGGCGACGCCCGGCTGCAGGGCCCCGTCGAGCAGCCGGACGGTCGGCGCGAGCTGGGCCACCAGCACGCCGAGCGCGACGCAGACGGTCAGCAGCGGCACCGCCGGCAGCGCCAGGTGCACGAGCCACCCGATCCCGACGGCCCCGAGGGCGACGGCGAGGCCGGGCAGCGCGCGGGTCACATCCGGTTCCGGGCGGGGTTGCTGAGGCGACCGATGCCCGCGATGTCGATGTCGACCGTCTGCCCGTCGACGAAGCCGCCGAGGCCCGCCGGCGTCCCGGTCAGGATCAGGTCGCCGGGCAGCAGCGTCCACACGTCGCTGACGTACTCGATGATCTCGGGGATCCCGTGGATCATGTCGCGGGTGTTGCCGTGCCGCCGCGGCTCCCCGTCCACGTAGGTCTGGATCTCGACCCCTCGGGGATCGATCTCCGTCTCGATCACCGGCCCGACGGGGCAGAAGGTGTCGTACCCCTTCGCGCGGGCCCACTGCCCGTCCTTGAACATCTCGTCGCGGGCCGACACGTCGTTCGCGATCGTGTAGCCGAAGATCACCTGGTCGGCGTCCTCGGCCCGCACCCGCTTCGCGACGGCGCCGATGACGATCGCCAGCTCGCCCTCGTGGACGATCCGGCCCTCGACGGGCGGGATCTGGATCGTGTCGCCCGGCCCGACGACCGAGGTGTTCGGCTTCAGGAAGATCACCGGCCGGTCGCCGGTGCCGGGCGCCAGCTCGTCCTTGTGCTCGGCGTAGTTCATCCCGATGCAGACGACCTTCGAGCGCGGGATCACGGGCGCCAGCAGGCGCGCCTCGGCGAGCGGCACCCGCTCCCCCGTCGTCTCGAACCCCTGGAACATCGGGTCGCCGGCCAGGACCACCAGGTCCTCGTCGTCGACGATGCCGTACTGCGGGTCGCTGCCCCCGGCCGTGAACCGCGCGATCTTCACTCCACGAGCGTAGCGACCGTCCCGTCGCGGTCCGCCGGGACCGCGGGCCGCGGCGCCGGCAGCGGGTCGGCCCCGAGGTCCTCCACGGTCCGGGCGATCGCGTCGAGCGGATCGCCCTGCTCCGCCATCCAGCGCTGCAGGCCGCGGGCGCGCTCCGCGTAGCGCTGGTCGGCGAGCACGCGGCGCACGCCGGCGCGGATCGCCGCGGGCTTCGGGCGGCCGCTGCGGAGGTCCACCCCGACGCCCGCCCAGCGCACGCGCGCCGCGACCTCCGGCTTGTCCTCGGTGGTGCCCGCGACGACGAGCGGGACGCCGTGCGCGAGGCTCAGCTGCACGCCGCCGAAGCCGCCGTTGCTGACGACCACCGAGGTGCGGGGCAGCAGCGCGTCGTAGGGGAGGAACTCCGCGACCCGCGCGTTGGCCGGCAGCCCCTCGGGGAACGCCCGCTCGACCTCCGCGACGGGGCGGCCGCCCGTCGCCGCGACGACGAGCACGTCCTCGGCCGCGAGCGCGCGCAGGGCGGGCACGAGCAGCTTGCCGAGGTCGACGTTGTCGATCGTCCCCTGCGTCACGTGGACGACCGGGCGGCCGCCCGTCACGTCCGCCCACCAGGAGGGCAGCACCGCGTCTCGCCGCGCCGCCTGCCGGAGCGGGCCGAGGAAGCGCACGGTCGGCGGCAGCTCGCGCCGCGGGTACTCGATGCCCTCGGCCGCGAGCAGGAAGGTCGCGTCGAAGCGGTAGGGCTGGTCGAAGAAGTTGCCGGCCGGCGCGGGGGCGCCCACCTCGGCGAGCGCGGCGACGACGGCCCGCTGGATCGGCTTCAGCGGCCCTGCGTGCAGCACCGAGTTCAGCGCGCGGTTCCGCAGCCGCGCGAGCGGCCCGCTGCCCGGCTGGAGCGCCGGGCCGAAGGGCGCGGTGTCCTCGCTCGTCAGCGTGACGGGCAGCGCGGACACGCTGATGATGGGCACCCGCTCCGCCCGGGGCACGGTGAGCAGGGTCGGCAGGGCGCCCATGAAGACGCCCTCCGACAGCACCAGGTCGTAGCCGCCGGACTCGAGCTCGGCCGTCAGGGCGCGGTGCTGGCCGGGGATGGTGCGCGCGAACATCCCGGTGATGTCGTAGCGCACGGCCGCGAGGCCCTTGTAGCGGTCGCGGCCGGGCAGCCAGGCGTCGAGGTCGGCGTCGTCGTAGTCGACGCCGGCCGGCAGCGGCACGAAGCCGAGGCCGTGGCGCCGCACGGCGTCCTCGTACTTGCGCCCGGTGAGCACGACGACCTCGTGGCCGCGGCGCTGCAGGTCCTCGCCCACGACGAGCATGGGGGCGATGTGCCCCCAGATCGGCGAGCTCGGCATCAGGATCTTCGACAAGGGGGATCTCCTCCACTTTCAGTACTGCTAGGGTGTAATCAATGAAGCAGAACGTAGCGACGGCGGACGGCGAGCACAAGACCCTTCCGCGACCGAAGCGGAAGTACGACTCGACGCGGCGGCAGCAGCAGGCCGCGGAGACGCGGGAGCGGATCCTCGACGCGGCCGCGGCGTGCTTCGCCGAGGTCGGCTACGCCCGCACGACGATGGGCCGGATCGCCGAGCGCGCCGGGGTGTCGGTGGAGTCCGTGCACCTCGCCGGCCCCAAGCGGGCGCTGCTCATCGCGGCGTTCTCCCGAGCGTTCGTGGGCGAGGAGACGGAGCAGGCGCTCGAGGACGGCGTCTACGCGGGCGTGCTCGCGCTCGAGGACCGCGACGAGTTCGTCGACCGCTTCTCGCACGTGGTGCTCGAGGGCCAGCGCGCGGGCATCGGGATCTGGCGCGCGCTGTCGGCCGCCGCGATCGAGGAGCCCGAGGTCGCCGCGCTGTACGCCGACCTCGCCGGGCGGCGGCGGCGCGACACCGTGCTCGGCTGCCGGGCCCTCGCCGACAAGGGCTGGCTGCGCGACGACCTGCCGCTCGAGGAGGTCGCCGACACCCTCGCCCTCGTCGTCGGGTTCGACCCGTACCAGCTGTACGTGCTCGACTTCGGCTGGCCGGAGGAGCGGCTGCGCGCCTGGACCGCCCGCCTGCTGGAGGCGGAGGTGCTCGCCCCCCGATGAGCCGAAAGGGGTGACGCATCAGGGGAAGCGCGCCATCATGTCGGCATGCCCGAGATGCCCGAGGTCCACGCGCTGGCGAGCGACCTGTCCGTGCGGCTCGAGGGGCGCACCATCGCCCGGCTCGACGTCTCCGCCTTCTCCGCGCTGAAGACGTTCGACCCGCCGGTGTCCGACGTCGCGGGGCGCGAGGTGCGGGACGTCACGCACCACGGCAAGTTCCTCGACCTGGACCTCGGCGACCTGCACGTCGTGATCCACCTCGCGAAGGCGGGCTGGATGCGCTGGTACGACGTCCTGCCGGCGCCGCGCACCGGCCGTGGCGCGCTCGCCGCGCGGATCGTGCTCGACGACGGCTCCGGCGTCGCGATCACCGAGGCGGGCACGAAGAAGTCGCTCGCCATCCACGTCGTCCGCGACCCGCTGGAGGTCGAGCGGATCGCGACGCTCGGCCCGGACCCGCTGGACCCCGCCTTCACGCGGGCGCGCTTCGCCGAGGTGCTGCGGGCGGCCGGCCGGGCGCAGATCAAGGGCGTGCTGCGCGACCAGTCGCGGATCGCCGGCATCGGCAACGCCTACTCCGACGAGATCCTGCACGCCGCGCGCATGTCGCCGTTCAAGCCCGCGGCGATGGCCGACGAGGAGGTCGACCGCCTGTTCGACGCGATGCGCTCGGTGCTGGAGGACGCGATCCGCCGCTCCGATGGCCTGGCGATGGCCGACCTGAAGGGCGAGAAGCGGTCCGGGATGCGGGTGCACGGCCGCACGGGCGAGGCCTGCCCGGTGTGCGGGGACACGGTGCGCCGGGTCCGCTTCGCCGACAGCGAGCTGCAGTACTGCCCCACCTGCCAGACGGGCGGCAAGCCGCTCGCCGACCGCGCGCTCTCCCGCCTCGGCATCACCACCTGAGGCGCCTCACATCGCGAGCGCTGCCGCTCCAGAGCACCCGGAGCGGCAGCGCTCGCGATACGGAGGTCGTGCCGATCAGACCTGCCCGGCCGTGAAGCGATCGACCTTCCGGTGGAAGCGCATGCCGGCGAGGCCGCCGAGCAGCGCGCCGCCCAGGCTGAAGACGATCGCGACGACCAGCGCCCAGATCCCGGTCGTGGTGGCGATGCTGCCGCTGATCGGCAGGCCGGTCGCGTTCAGCTGCGAGAAGGCACCCGACTGCGCTCCGGCGATCGCGCCCGCGACGGCGACGACCACGGCGATGATGACGGCCCACAGCCAGACCGCGAGGCCCTGCTTGGCGCCGCTGAAGCGGGCCATGCGACCGGCGACGTAGCCGCCGACCCAGTAGCCGGCGAACAGCACGAAGGCGAGCACCGCGATGCCGCCGGCCGCCGCAGCCGCCTGGACGTTCCCGTCGCTCGCGGTCGGCATCTGGACGTTCAGCCCGATCAGGCCGAGGACACCCGTCACGAGGGCGGTGAGCAGCACGACCGCGCCGGTCGCAGTCAGCCAGCCGAAGAAGGCGAGGAAGAAGCGCATCCCGCCGAACTCGGCCTTCTCGCGCTCCCGCCGATCGGCGAGGGGCGCCTCGCGCCGGTCGCCGACGACCTCGGTCCGCCGGTCGGCCCCGGCCTCGTCGCGCCGGTCGGTGACGGCGCCGTCCCGCCGCTCCGGGTCGGTGTCGCGGAACTCGTCGTGGCGGTCGACGGGCTGCTCGTCGTCGCGGGTCCGCTGCTCGGCCATGGTCGCTCCTGGGTGCTCGAGCGCGCGGGACGGGTCTCCCGCGCGCGAGCCGCCGACGCTACGGACACCGGGCGACGACGAAGCGGACTCCCATCCCTCTCACAGTGCGCGAGGAGGTCATCAGCAGCAGGCCCACGAAGAGCCAGGGCTCAGCGGATCGACCCGCCGCAGCACCTGCGTCAGGCGAGGCGGCGCATCCAGCCGTGGTGGTCCGGCAGGCGGCCGTACTGGATCCCGGTCAGCTCGTCGCGGAGGCTCATCGTCAGCGCACCCGGGTCGCTGTCGGGCGCGCCGATCTCGAAGTCGCGGGCCTTCAGCCGGCCGATCGGCGTGATCACCGCCGCGGTGCCGCAGGCGAACGCCTCGACGATGTCGCCGGACTCCACGCCCGCGCGCCACTCGTCGATCGAGAACCGGCGCTCCTCGACCACGTGGCCGCGCTCCTCCGCGAGGCGGATGACCGAGGAGCGCGTGATGCCCTCCAGGATCGTGCCGAGCGCGGGGGTCACGACGCGGCCATCGGCGTAGACGAAGAACACGTTCATGCCGCCGAGCTCCTCGACGTACGTCCGCTCCTCGGCGTCGAGGAACAGCACCTGCTGGCAGCCCTGCTCGTACGCCTCCGCCTGCGGCAGCAGGCTCGCCGCGTAGTTGCCGCCGGTCTTCGCGGCGCCGAGGCCCCCGCGACCGGCGCGCGACCAGTCCTGCGACAGCCAGATCGACACGGGCCGGACCCCGCCGGCGAAGTAGGCGCCCGCGGGCGACGCGATCACGTGGAACTCGGCCTCGTGCGCCCCTCGGACGCCGAGGAACGCCTCCGAGGCGATCATGAACGGACGCAGGTACAGGCTCGTCTCGGGCGCGGAGGGCACCCAGTCGGCGTCGATGCGGACCAGGTGCTCGATCGCCGCGAGGAAGTCCGCCTCCGGCAGCTCGGGCAGCGCGAGGCGGCGGGCGGAGCGCTGCAGCCGCTCGGCGTTCGCCTCCGGCCGGAAGGTCCAGACCGAGCCGTCGGCCCAGCGGTACGCCTTCAGCCCCTCGAAGATCTCCTGCCCGTAGTGCAGCACCGCCGCGGCGGGGTCGAGGGAGAGCGGGCCGTACGGCTTCACGACGGCGTCGTGCCAGCCCCGCTCCTCGCTCCAGGAGATGGTGACCATGTGGTCGGTGAACTTCGCGCCGAACTTCGGGTCGGCGAGGATCGCCTCCCGCTCGGCGTCCGCGCGGCGGGCGGGCGAGGGGGTCGTGTCGAAGGCGAGCGCGAAGGACTCGGTCGTGGTCATGCGGGGCTCCTAGCGGGGCGGAAGGGCTGCGAGCACCCCGTCGCCGACCTCGGCCGTCGTGCGCGGCGAGCCGTCGCGGGCGGCGAGGTCCGCGGTGACGGCGGCGGTGATCCGGGCGGCGGCCTCGGACATGCCGAGGTGCTCCAGCAGCAGTGCGGTGGAGAGGATGGCGGCGGTCGGGTCCGCCTTCCCGGTGCCCGCGATGTCGGGCGCCGAGCCGTGCACCGGCTCGAACATGGAGGGGAAGGCGCCGCTCGGGTTCAGGTTGCCCGAGGCGGCGAGGCCGATGCCGCCGCTGATGGCGGCGGCCAGGTCGGTGAGGATGTCGCCGAACAGGTTGTCGGTCACGATCACGTCGAAGCGGGCGGGATCGGTGACGAGGAAGATCGTGGCGGCGTCGACGTGCAGGTAGTCGACCGCGACCTCTGGGTACTCGGGCGCGATCGCGTCCACCGTCCGGTGCCACAGCGAGCCGGCGAAGGTCAGCACGTTCGTCTTGTGCACGAGCGTCAGGCCGTTGCGACGGGCCGACGCCTGCTCGAAGGCGTACCGCACGACCCGCTCGACGCCGAAGGCGGTGTTGACGCTGACCTCGTTCGCGACCTCGGCGGGGGTGCCGACGCGGATCGCCCCGCCGTTGCCGACGTACGGGCCCTCGGTGCCCTCGCGGACGACGACGAAGTCGACCTCCCCGGCGTCCCGCAGCGGTGAGACGACGCCGGGCCAGAGGCGGGTGGGACGCAGGTTCACGTAGTGGTCGAGCGCGAAGCGCAGCTTGAGCAGCAGCCCGCGCTCGATGTTCGCGTCCTTCAGCCGCGGGTCGCCCGGCACCCCGCCGACCGCGCCGAGCAGGATCGCGTCGTGCTCGGCGATCGCGGCGAGCTCGTCGTCCGGCAGCACGTCCCCGGTCTCGAGGTAGCGGGCCGCGCCGAGCCGGAACTCCGTCGTCGCGATCTCGGCCTCGCCGTCGACCGCGGCGCGCAGCACGCGCAGCCCCTGCTCGACGACCTCCGGGCCGATCCCGTCGCCGCCGACGACCGCGAGACGAACCGTGCGCACCGCGCCAGGCTACCGCCGTTCATTTCGTAGGCGGATCTCGCCCGCGCGGCCCGATCCGCCTGCACGATGAAAGTCCGGCGGGCTACTCGACGTCGAGGTCGACGGCGGTGAAGCGGACCGCGTCGATCCGCTGCCGGACGTCGTCGAGGACCTCCTGCGGCGCCTCGGAGTCGATCGTCAGCACGGACAGCGCCGTGCCGCCCTCGACGTCGCGGGCGATCTGCATGCCCGCGATGTTCACACCCGCCTCGCCGAGCGCCGCCCCGTACTGCGCCACGATGCCGGGCCGGTCGGTGTAGCTGAAGACGACGTGGTGGCGGGCGATCGGCACCTCGACGTCGTACCCGTCGATCTCGGTGATCTTCTCGATCTGCTTCGGCCCGGTCAGCGTGCCGCTGACGGAGTGCGTGGAGCCCGACGTGGTCGCGCCCTTCAGCGTGATCACGTTGCGGTAGTCGGCGCTGGCCGCCTCGGTGATGAGGCGCACCTGGATGCCGCGCTCCTCCGCGAACAGCGGCGCGTTCACGTAGGACACGTTCTCGGTGAGGGTGCGCACGAAGAGGCCCTTCAGCGCCGCGAGCTTCAGCGCGCTGACGTCGTAGCCGGACAGCTCGCCGTGCACCTCGACGTCGAGGCTCGCGATCGGGCCGTCCGCGAGCGCCGCGAACACCTGGCCGAGCTTCTCGACGAGCGGGATGCCGGGCCGCACGTAGGGGTCGATCACGCCGCCCGCGACGTTCACCGCGTCGGGCACCAGCTCGCCGCCGAGCGCCAGCCGCACGCTGCGGGCCACCGCGACGCCGGCCTTCTCCTGCGCCTCGTCGGTCGAGGCGCCGAGGTGCGGCGTGACCTGCAGGTTCGGCTGCGCGATCAGAGCCGGGTCCCGCGGCGGCTCCTGCACGAACACGTCGAGCGCCGCTCCCGCGATGAGCCCCGCCGAGAGCGCGCGGGACAGCGCGGCCTCGTCGACGATGCCGCCGCGGCTCGCGTTCACGATCCGCAGCCCCGGCTTCGCGACCGCGAACTCCGGGTCGCCGATCAGCCCGGTCGTCTCCGGGGTGCGCGGGATGTGGACGGTGACGAAGTCCGCCTGCCGCATCAGCTCGTCGAGCGGCAGCAGCGCGACCCCGAGCTGCTGCGCGCGGGTCGGGGTGACGTAGGGGTCGTAGGCGACGAGGGTGACGCCGAAGGGCGCGAGCCGCTGCGCGACGAGCGTGCCGATGCGGCCGAGGCCCACGATGCCGACGACCTTGTCGTACAGCTCGACGCCGGTGAACGCGGAGCGCTTCCACTCCCCCGCCTTCAGCGATGCGTGCGCGTCGGGGATGTGCCGGGCGAGCGCGAGCAGGTGGCCGATGGCGAGCTCCGCGGCGGAGACGACGTTGGAGGTCGGCGCGTTCACGACCATGACGCCGGCCTTCGTGGCGGCGGGGATGTCGACGTTGTCGAGGCCCACGCCGGCACGTGCGACGACCTGCAGCCGCCGACCGGCCGCGACGGCCTCGGCGTCGACCTGCGTCGCGGAGCGGACGAGCAGCGCGTCCGCGTCGGCCAGCGCCGCGAGCAGCGCGGGGCGGTCGGTACCGTCGACGTGACGGACGTCGAAGTCCGGCCCGAGGGCCTCGACGGTGGCCGGGGACAGCTCCTCGGCGATCAGGACGACGGGCTGGGGCACGCGGGGATCCTTCAGGGTCGGACGGGCTGGCCGCGGACGAGCCTAGTGAGGCGCCCGCGCCCGCGAGGAACCGTGACGCCGCCTGACGCCGCTCCCCCGCTGCGCTCAGCGGGCGGAGGCCGCCTGGAAGATCGGCAGCAGGTCGGCGAAGAGCGGGTGCGCCGGCTCGATGCCGGTGACGACCGTCACCGCGCCGTCGGGCTCCTCCTCGTGGAGGATGCGCTGCAGCTCGACGCTCTCGGGGTCCTCGGGCACGTCGAACCGCAGCGCGGCCTCGACGCCGCGCAGCAGCGCCGCACGCGGCAGGTCGCGCTCCGCGAGCTGGGAGGCCGGCCCGATGAAGCGCTCGTTGCGGCTCAGCTTCCGCATCGGGCCGCGGCCGACGCGCTCGACGGTGTCCGGCAGGTCCGGGTTCGACAGCCGCTTCAGGATCTTCTCGCCGTACGCGGCCTGCTCGCCCTCGTCGAGCCCGAACTTCGCGACGAGCAGCGAGCGGGTCTCGCCGATCGCGGCCTCGACCTCGGCCCGCACCCGCGAGTCGGTGATCGCGTCCGTGATCGAGTGGATGCCCGCCGCGAAGCCGTGGTAGGCGGCCGTGGCGTGCCCGGTGTTGACCGTGAACAGCTTCCGCTCGATGAACGGGGCGAGGTCGTCGACCCAGTGCACACCCGTGATCGCGGGCGGCTCGCCGCCGAACGGCGTGCGGTCGATCACCCACTCGAAGAACGGCTCGAGCGTCACGTCGAGGCCCGCGTCGGCCGCCTGCGCCGGGACGATGCGGTCGATCGCCGTGTTCGCGAAGACCGCGACGGCGTCGAGCCGGTCGGCGTCGACCTCGGGCAGCGCCGCCCGCACGTCCGCCTCCAGCTGGCTGGTCGCGTTGATCGCGTTCTCGCACGCGAACACCGCGATGCGGCCGCCGTCGATCGCGTCCTGCCCCGTCTCGATGCGGCGCTCGATGCCGCGCGCGATCACCGGCGCGACGAAGGGCAGGACCCGCGGGCCCACCGCCGTGGTGACGACGTCGGCGGTGCTGATCTCGTCGATCAGCCGCGCCTCGTCGTGGCGGCTGTTCACCGCGCGGAAGTCGGTGACGACGTGCTCGCGGCCGCCCTCGCCGATCTCGATCACGCGGTAGGAGTCCGCGGCGTCGAGCGCGTCGATCAGCTGCTCCGCCACGTCGGCGAACACGACCTCGTACCCGCTCTCGTGCAGCAGCTGACCCACGAACCCGCGGCCGATGTTGCCCGCGCCGAAATGCACCGCCTTCATGCCCGGGACGCTAGCGGGTGCGCCTCCGAGCCGTCGAGGCTCCGCTCAGGCGCTGACGACGGGCCCGCGGGCGCGGAACCCGAGCGCGAAGACCGCGAGCCCGAGCACCGCGGCGGCCGCGCCGGCGAGCGGGACGAGGGCGGCCGACGACGCGAGCGCGGCCCCGCCGACGACCGGCGCCAGACCGATGCCCGCGTACATCGCCGTCGAGAACCAGGCGAGCACCACCCCCGCCGCAGCGGGGTCGACGGCGACCAGGCGGTGCTGCACGGGCACCGTGATCGCGAACGCGGCGAGCCCCCAGAGCGCGAAGACCGCGACGTCGAGCGCGAAGGAGGCGCCGAGCAGCGACAGGGCGACGAGCACGACCGCCTCGCCCGTGAAGGCGACCGCGGCGACCCGGCCGGCGCCGTGCCGATCGGTCAGGCGGCCGGCGAGCGCCGTCCCGGCGACGCCGAAGACGCCGTACACGAGCAGCAGGACGGCGAGCAGCCTGCCGTCGCCCCCGGTCGCCTGCCGGGTCACGGCCGCGCTGTAGATGTAGACGATGTTGAAGCTCGCGGTCACGAAGACCACGGAGACGAGCGGGAGCGCGATGCGCGCGTCGCGCAGCGGCACGAGCCGCGCGGCGAAGGGGACGACCGCGGGCTCGGGCAGCCCCCGGACGGTCGCGGCGACGGCGGCGGCCAGCACGAGGGCGGCCCCCGCGAGGACGCCGAGCGCGGACCGCCAGCCGCCGACCGACGCGAGCGCGGTGCCGAGCGGCGAGCCGACCGCGGTCGCGAGCGTGAAGCCGAGGCCCGCGATCGCGAGGGCGCGGCCGCGCAGCTCGGGCGGCAGCAGGGTGGGGGCCGGAGCGGTCGCGGCGGGCACCAGCGCTGCACCGCCGACCGCCGCGAGCACCCGCCCGGCGAGGAAGAGCCCGTAGCCGGGAGCGGCGACCGCGACCGCGGTGCCCGCCCCGACGAGCAGGATGCCGCCCGCCAGCACCGCGACGCGCGGCACCCGGGCCAGCGCGACCGACGCGACCGGGGCGAGCACCGCCACCACCACCGCGTAGACCGAGATCGACCCGCCGACCGCCTGCGGGGTGACGCCGAGGTCGGCGGCGACCTCGGGGAGCAGCCCGGCGATGACGAACCCGTTCGTGGCGACGACGAACAGGCACGCGGCGAGCAGGCCGAGACGGATCCGCAGCGCGAGGGGCATGGAGTACTGTTCGACCGCCGTCACACCATCACGCTAGGCAACGGTTCGAAGCATGTCAAACAATCAGCCCGAGTACCCGATGCCTGCGATGGAGGACGTCCACCTCGTCGACGTCCTGCGCGCGCTCGGCGATCCGGTCCGCCTGCGGATCGTGCGCGAGCTGGCCGACGGCGAGCCGCATCCGAAGCAGCTGACCGGGTGGGGGTTCGACCTGCAGAAGTCGACCGTCTCGCACCACTTCCGCACCCTCCGCGAGGCCGGGCTGACCGAGACGCGCGTGGAGGGACGCGCGCACTTGATCCGGCTGCGGCGCGCCGAACTCGACCACCGCTTCCCGGGCCTCATCGACTCGGTGCTCTGAGCCGGGCTCAGAGCGACCCGGTGCCCGCCTGGAAGAACGCGAGCTGGCTCATGCCGAGGGCCTGCGACGCGCAGAGCGCGACGAGCAGGATCACGGCCCAGGGCGCGAGCCCCCGCCGCCGCCCGGCGACGACCGCGGCCGCGAAGGCGACGACGGGGATCGCCAGGCCGACGAGCAGGACCAGCCAGGCGAAGACGCTCAGCTGCTGCTGCACGGACGCGGCGAAGCGCGTCCAGACGAGCAGGTTCGAGATCGCGCCGAACACCTGCCAGCCGAACGCCGCCGCGAACGGGACGGCGACGGCGGTCCGCAGCGCGACGCCCCTCACAGCGCCCCCAGCATGAACGGCCACGGCACGAGCAGCACCGCGCCGAGCAGCAGCCACGCCAGCCGCGGGCTCGGCCTCCGCACCCGCCAGAGCACGGCGGCGAACCAGACGAGCGGCGCGGCGGCGGCGAACCCGCGCAGCACCGCGGTGATCCAGTAGGACGCCGTCGCAGCGCCCGAGCCGGGGACGCCGAGGGTCCGCACGATCGGCGGCAGCAGCAGCCCGCGGATCCAGAGCGCGGTCTCGAGCACCGCGACGCCGCCCAGCACCCCGAGCACCAGCAGCCCCGTCGCCCCGCCGGCCCCGTCCCGCGCCTCCGGCCCCGCGGCCGGAGCGGGAGCGGTGCGCGCGGGCGCCTGCAGCCGGTCGTCGCCGTCCCAGCTGAGCGCCTCGTCGTCGTCCGGGTCGCTCACGCGTCGCCTCCCGGGTCGGTGATCCGCAGCACGACCCGGTCGGCGTCCGCGCCGAGCACGCGCTCCACCGCCTCGACGAGGCGCAGCTGCCAGCCGTACTTCGCCCCGAGCGCGCGGAGCAGCGGGCGCTGCTCGTCCGCGTCGACCACGAGCCGCGCCTCCCCCTGGGCGACGGGCGCCCCGGGCCGCACCCGCCCGCGCATCGAGCACTCCTGCAGCCGCACGCGCGGATCGCGGCGCAGCCGCTTCGCCTTCCCGGTGGAGCCGCCGGTCATCACGACCAGCGCGTCGCCGGCGGGCGCGACCCAGACCGGGGTGGTGACGGCCGCGCCGGAGCGGCGGTAGGTCGTGAGCGCGACGTACCGACGGCGGCCGGCGGCGCGGAGCGCGGGGGTCATCCGGGCCAGGGTACGGGGCACGGCCAGGTGCGCGCGGTGGAGTGGGCGGATGATCCCTCCTCAGGTCGCCGTCCGCGGCGTCATGGCCACCGCGCTCGCGGGCATGGGCGCGCTGCACCTGGTGCCGGGTGCGGCCAGGCGGATGGCCGCGATCGTGCCGCCCGCCATGCGCGACCGGCCGCTGTCGGCGAGGCAGCTCGTCCTCCTGACCGGCGGATGCGAGCTCGGCGTCGCCGCGGGGCTGCTCGTGCCCGCGACGCGGCGGGCGGCCGGCGCGGCGCTCCTCGTCTTCTACGCGGCGGTGTTCCCGGCGAACGCCTACGCCGCGCAGCACCCGGAGCGGTTCGGCGCGATCGCGGTGCCGCTCGTGCCGCGGGCCGCCGGTCAGGTCGCGATCGGCGCGCTGACGGCGTGGGCGGCGTTCGGGCGCCGCTGAACGACGACACCCCGCCGGCGGAGCCGGCGGGGTGTCGTGGAGCGGAGGGGCTCAGCCCGTGAAGCGGGCGACCATGCCGTTCAGGTCGCCGGTGCGCACCGGCACCTCTCGGACGAAGGCGCCCGGACGCGGGGCCTCGATCATGTTGCCGCCGCCCGAGTAGATCGCGACGTGGTACTTGTCGCCGCCGAGGCCCCAGAACAGCAGGTCGCCCGGCTGCGCCTGCGAGTAGGGCACGAGGAGGCCGCGGGCCCGCGCCGTCGTGTACTGCACCGTGGCGCCGTGGCCGCCGATGCCGATCCCGGCGGACTGGAACGCCATCATCGTCAGCCCGGAGCAGTCCCACGAGCCGGGGCCCGCGGCGCCGAACACGTACGGCTCGCCGATCTGCGCCCGCGCGAAGGCGAGCACGCGAGCCGCCGTCGAGGCGTTGCCGGAGACGGCGAGGGAGGAGCCGCCGCTCGAGGCGGAGCCGCCCGTCGAGCCCGAGCCCGAGCCCGAGGAGCCGCCGGAGCCGTTCGAGGCGGAAGCAGCAGCGGCGCGTGCGGCCGCCGCCGCGCGGGCGGCCTCCTCGCGCTGCTGCTTCGTCTCGGTCTGCTCGACGAGCTCCACCGCCTCCTGGGCGGTCTTCTTCGCGGTCGAGTACGCGGCCTGCGCGGAGTGCGCGCTGACGGCGGCCCGGTCGGCGGCCTCGCCGGCCTGCGCCTGCAGCGCCGCGGCCGTGTCGCTGTCGCGCTTGGCGTCGACGGCGAGCTGCGTGGTGTCCTCCGTCAGCGCGCTGACGCGGCTGAGGTTGTAGAGCACCTTGCCCGCGCCCTCGCCGGACAGCAGGACCTCGGTCGTCTGGCCGACCGTGCCGCCGCCGCGGGCGAGCGTCGAGGTCACCGCCGCCGCACGGATGCGGGACTTCGTGGCCACCTGCTCGGCGTGGTCCGCGGCGAGGCGCAGCGCCTCGGCGGTGTCCGCGGCGTCCTTCGAGGCCGCCTGGGCCTGGTGGTACGACTCCTCGGCCACGGCGGCCTTGCGCATCGCCTTCTCGGCGCGGAGCTTGATCTGCCCGATGCACTGCACGGCCTGGCGGTCCGACGCCGCGTGGACGTCCTTGCAGGCGGTCGGGGCGGTGGGCGCGGCGGTCGCGGAAGCCGCGCCGGCGGTGAAGAGGGCCGCGGTGAGCGCGGCGGTGGCGGCCGCTGCTGCGACGCTCCGGGTCCGGATGGGCACGGTTCGGTTTCCTCCTGGGTTCGCATCGCGGCACCGGGGATCCGGCAGCGGTCCCCGTCAGCGCGCAGGAGGAACAGATGGACTGGGTCGAGGACGAGGCCTGGCGCGCTGGTGCGACGGGGTGGTCGCGATGTTCGGCCGACGAGGTGGGGTGGTCGGCCGCGGGGAAGTTAGCAAGGTTCCGAGGGGATCGCACACCCTGGGCGTTACCGGACCGTGACCTCCGCGCGGCGTGTCGCTCTCCTTCGAGGCCGAGAACGTGGGCTATGGCCGCGAAAACCCTGGGCAAGCGCTTGATCTTCTTGCATCACGAGGCGGGCGCCCGATTTTTGTGCACGTTCGTGCAGGAACCGCTGGTGCATGCGTGCACGGCGGCGACGAACCCCCCTCCGCCCCTCGGGCGCTTCCGGGGCGCACCGGCTCCGCGCGCCGGGGCGAAGCCGCCTGCGCCGGACCCCGGAATGGTTCGCGCGGGGACGACGAAGGGGGCCCGGCCGGGCAGAACCCGGCCGGACCCCCTTCGGAAGGAGCGCCTCAGCGCGCGACGGAGCCCTCGCGGTAGTCGTCGTCCGACTTGCGCCAGGCGAAGAGCTTCCGCAGCTCGCGACCGGTCTCCTCGATCGGGTGCTGCTCGCCCTTCTCGCGGAGCTCGAGGAACTCCTTGCCGCCGTTGTCCTGGTCGTCGATGAACCGCTTCGCGAAGGCGCCGTTCTGGATGTCCGCGAGGACCGCCTTCATGTTGTCCTTCACGTGCGGGTCGATCACGCGGGGGCCGGAGACGTAGTCGCCGTACTCGGCCGTGTCCGAGACGCTCCAGCGCTGCTTGGCGATGCCGCCCTCCCACATGAGGTCGACGATCAGCTTCAGCTCGTGCAGCACCTCGAAGTAGGCGATCTGCGGCTGGTAGCCGGCCTCGACGAGGGTCTCGAAGCCGTACTGGACGAGCTGCGAGGTGCCGCCGCAGAGCACGGCCTGCTCGCCGAAGAGGTCCGTCTCGGTCTCCTCGGTGAAGGTGGTCTTGATGCCGCCGGCGCGGAGGCCGCCGATGGCGCGGGCGTAGGACCACGCGAGGTCCCAGGCCTTGCCGGTCGCGTCCTGCTCCACGGCGACGATCACCGGCACGCCGCGGCCGGCCTCGAACTCGCGGCGCACGGTGTGGCCGGGGCCCTTCGGGGCGACCATGACGACGTCGACGCCGGCGGGCGCGGTGATGTAGCCGAAGCGGATGTTGAAGCCGTGGCCGAACAGCAGCGCCTTGCCGTCCTTCAGGTTCGGCGCGATGTCGTCGGCGTACAGGTGCCGCTGCACCTGGTCGGGCGCGAGGATCACGATCAGGTCGGCCCACGCGGCGGCGTCCGACGGGCTCTCGACGCGGAAGCCGGCGTCCTCCGCCTTCTGGCGGCTCTTCGAGCCCTCCTTCAGGCCGACGACGACCTCGACGCCGCTGTCGCGCAGGTTCAGCGCGTGCGCGTGGCCCTGGCTGCCGTAGCCGATGACCGCGACCTTCGTGTTCTGGATGATGGAGAGATCGGCGTCGCTGTCGTAGACGATGTCGGTCATGGCCTGCCTTCCGTGAGGTGCCCGTGCGGGCCGGGCGTGGTGGGTCGGGATGCGCTTCAGGAGCGCGGGAGCGACGCGGTGATGCTCTTGGGGCCGCGCCCGATCGCGAGCAGCCCGGACTGGGCCAGCTCGCGGATGCCGTAGGGCTCGAGCATCCTGAGCAGCCCGGCCGTGCGCTGCGCGCCCGCGACCAGCTCGATGACGAGCGCCTCCGGGGTCACGTCGACGACCTGGGCGCGGAAGAGCTCGACGATCTCGAGCACCTGCGGCCGGGTGCCGGCGTCCACGCGCACCTTGATCAGCACGTGCTCGTGCAGCACGGACTGGTCGGGCTCGAGCTCGACGATCTTGATCACGTTGATCAGCTTGTTCAGCTGCTTCGTGACCTGCTCGAGCGGCAGCTCCTCCACGTCGACGACCGCGGTGATCCGGGACAGGCCCGCGACCTCGCTGCGGCCGACGGCGAGCGACTCGATGTTGAAGCCGCGGCGGGCGAACAGCCCGGCGACGCGGGTGAGCAGTCCCGGCTTGTCCTCGACGAGCAGGGAGAGCACGTGCTGCGTCATGCCGACTCGTCCCCGGCGAGGGTGGTGCGGTCGGCGTCGACGGGCTCGGGCAGCGCGAGGTCGGCGTCCTGGCCGTTCGGGGCCTCGTCGCCGTCCCAGTCGGGCGCGTTCTCGCGGGCGTACTGGACGTCCGAGTTGCCGACGCCCTGGGGCACCATCGGCCACACCATCGCGTCCGCCGAGACGACGAAGTCGATGACGACGGGCCGGTCGTTCGTCTCGAGCGCGAGCCGGATCGCGTCGTCGACCTGGTCCTCGGACTCGACGCGGATCCCGAGGGCGCCGTACGCCTCCGCCAGCTTGACGAAGTCCGGCACCCGCACGCTGCCGTGCCCGGTGTTCAGGTGGGTGTTGGAGTAGCGGCCGTCGTAGAACAGGGTCTGCCACTGCCGCACCATGCCGAGCGACGAGTTGTTGATGACGGCAACCTTGATCGGGATGTCGTTCAGGGCGCAGGTGGCGAGCTCCTGGTTCGTCATCTGGAAGCAGCCGTCGCCGTCGATCGCCCACACCACGCGGTCGGGCTGCGCGACCTTGGCGCCCATCGCGGCGGGGACCGAGTAGCCCATCGTCCCCGCGCCGCCGGAGTTCAGCCATGCGTTCGGGCGCTCGTAGCGGATGAACTGCGCGGCCCACATCTGGTGCTGCCCGACGCCGGAGGCGTAGACGGCCTCCGGGCCCGAGAGCTCGCCGATGCGGGTGATCACGTGCTGCGGCGAGAGCAGGCCGTCCGAGGTCGGCGTGAAGCCGAGCGGGAACTGCCGCTGCAGGTCGTGCAGGCGCTCCCACCACGCGGCGTAGGGCTGCTCGGGGCGCTTCCCCGCGGCGGCCACGAGGTCGGCGAGCACCTCCTTCGCGTCGCCCACGATCGGCACGTCGGCGACGCGGATCTTGCCGATCTCCGCCGGGTCGATGTCGATGTGCACGACCTTCGCGTCCGGCGCGAACAGCGCCGCCTTGCCGGTGACGCGGTCGTCGAAGCGCGCGCCGATCGCGACCAGCAGGTCCGCCTCCTGAAGCGCGAGCACCGCGGGGACCGTGCCGTGCATGCCGGGCATGCCGAGGTTCGACGGGTGGCTGTCGGGCAGCGCGCCGCGGGCCATCAGCGTCGTGACGGCGGGCGCACCGGTCGCGTCCGCGAGCGCCCGCAGCTCCTCGTGGGCGTGCGCGCGGATCACGCCGCCGCCGACGTAGAGCACCGGGCGCTCGGCCTCGGCGAGCAGCTGGGCGGCCGCCTGCACCTGCTTGCCGTGCACCTTCGCGATCGGGCGGTAGCCCGGCAGGTCCAGCTTCGGCGGCCAGATGAAGGGCGCGGTCTCCTGCTGCGCGTCCTTCGTGATGTCGACGAGCACGGGTCCGGGGCGGCCGGTGGAGGCGATGTGGTGCGCCGACGCGATGGCGGCCGGGATGTCGGCGGCCTGCTTGACGAGGAACGAGTGCTTCGTCACCGGCATCGTGATGCCGACGATGTCGGCCTCCTGGAACGCGTCCGTGCCCATCAGCGTCGAGAACACCTGACCCGTGATCGCGAGCAGCGGCACGGAGTCCATGTAGGCGTCCGCGATCGCGGTGACGAGGTTCGTGGCGCCGGGGCCGGAGGTCGCGATGCAGACGCCGACCCGGCCGGACGAGGCCGCGTAGCCCTCCGCGGCGTGCCCGGCGCCCTGCTCGTGGCGGACCAGGATGTGGCGCAGCGCCGTGCTGTCGAGCAGCGGGTCGTAGACGGGCAGGATCGCGCCGCCCGGCAGCCCGAACACGTCGGTGACGCCGAGCATCTCGAGCGTGCGGACGACGGCCTGCGCGCCGGTCAGCAGCTCCGGCTCGGGGGCGCGGGTCGCGTGGGCCTCGCCGCCCGCGGCGCGCACCTGGGGGCGCACGGCGGAGGGCAGCGGCGTGGTCGGGTTGGCCATCGGGGTTCCTCTGCTGAAGAGGTGCAGCCGGACTAGCCGGTCACCGCGCCGACGGCGGCGGACTGCACGAGCTTGGAGTACTTCGCGAGCACGCCCCGCGTGTAGCGGGGCGGCAGCGGCGCCCAGCCGTCCCGGCGGGCGTCGAGCTCGGCCGGGTCGACGAGGACGTCGAGCGTGCGGGCGGCGATGTCGACCCGTATCGGGTCGCCGTCGCGCAGGAAGGCGATGGGTCCTGCGTCCACCGCCTCGGGGGCGATGTGGCCGATGCAGAGGCCGGTTGTGCCGCCTGAGAATCTGCCGTCGGTGAGCAAGAGTACATCCTTGCCGAGACCCGCCCCCTTGATGGCGGCGGTGATCGCGAGCATCTCGCGCATGCCCGGGCCGCCCTTCGGCCCCTCGTAGCGGATCACGACGACGTCGCCGGCGTGGATCTCGCCGTTCGTGAGGGCGTCCATCGCGCCGCGCTCCCGCTCGAACACGCGGGCGGGGCCCTCGAAGACCGCGGCGTCGAAGCCGGCGGTCTTCACGACCGCGCCCTCCGGCGCCAGCGAGCCGGTGAGGATCGTGAGGCCGCCGGACGCGTGGATCGGGTCCTCGAGCGGGCGCAGCACCGTGCCGTCGAGCGGCGCGATGTCCATCTCCGCGAGGTTCTCCGCGACCGTCCTCCCGGTCACGGTCAGGCAGTCGCCGTGCAGCAGGCCGGCCTCGAGCAGCGCCTTCATCACGACCGGCACGCCGCCGACCCGGTCGACGTCGTTCATCACGAAGCGACCGAACGGCTTCAGGTCGCCGATGTGCGGGACCTTGGAGCCGATCCGGTTGAAGTCCTCGAGCGTCAGGTCGACCTCGGCCTCGTGCGCGATCGCGAGCAGGTGCAGCACCGCGTTCGTGGAGCCGCCGAACGCCATGACGATGGCGATGGCGTTCTCGAACGCCTCCTTCGTCATGATGTCCCGGGTCGTGATCCCCCGCTTCAGCAGGTTCACCACCGCCTCGCCGCTGCGGTGCGCGAGGTAGTCGCGGCGGCGGTCGGCGCTCGGCGGGGCGGCGCTGCCGGGCAGCGCCATGCCGAGCGCCTCCGCGACCGACGCCATCGTGTTCGCGGTGTACATGCCGCCGCAGCTGCCCTCGCCGGGCGCGAAGGCGCACTCGATGCGCTTCGCGTCCGCCTCCGACATCCGGCCCGCCTTGACCGCGCCGACCGCCTCGAACGAGTCGATGATCGTGATGTCCTTCTCCGTGCCGTCGGAGAGCTTCACCCAGCCGGGCGCGATCGAGCCGGAGTAGACGAAGACGCTGGCGAGGTCGAGCCGGGCGGCGGCCATCAGCATGCCGGGCAGGGACTTGTCGCAGCCGGCGAGCAGGACCGAGCCGTCCAGGCGCTCCGCCTGCATGACCGTCTCGACGCTGTCGGCGATGACCTCGCGGCTGACGAGGGAGAAGTGCATGCCCTCGTGGCCCATCGAGATGCCGTCGGAGACGCTGACGGTGCCGAACTGCAGCGGGTAGCCGCCGCCGGAGTGCACGCCCTCCTTCGCCGCCTGCGCGAGCCGGTCGAGGCTCAGGTTGCAGGGCGTGATCTCGTTCCAGGACGAGGCGATGCCGATCTGGGGCTTGTCCCAGTCCGCGTCCCCCATCCCGACGGCGCGCAGCATGCCGCGGGAGGTCGTCGCCTCGATGCCGTCCGTCACGACGCGCGAGCGCGGCTTCACGTCCACGGCGGTCTCGGATCCGGGCGTTTCCAGCATGTTTCTCAGGCTACCGGCCGCCGCAACCTCCGCCTCCGCGCCCGCTCGGGCCCCTTCCGGACATCCGGGCCCGCCGTGCCGCACCCGGATGTCCGCAACGCCCCCGCGCGGAGAGGAGGCCGCGCGAAGGGGAGGATGCCGGTCCGCTCCTCCCCAGGCCCGGATCCGCGGCCGCGGCCGGATCCGCCGCCCGGCCAGCACCTCGCCCGGGCCACCATCCCCGCGTGGATCCCTGGAGCATCGAGCTGATCGTGACCGCGACGGGCCGGATCGACGACGCCGAGCGTCGCGCCGTCTCGCGCGACGTCGAACGCGGGCTGCTGCACCGCGTGCGCCGCGGGGTGCAGGTCGACGCGGCGGAGTGGGAGGGAGCGACCGGTCCGGACGGCGAGCGCGCCCGTCACGTCGTCGCGATGCGGGCGCTCGCCGAGGTCGCGCCCCGGCCGCCGGTCTTCTCCCACTGGTCCGCGGCCGTGCTGCACGGGCTGCCGACCGTCGGGCGCCGGCTGGACCGGGTGCACGTGCTCGTGCAGGACGACCGTCTGCGGGGCGTGCAGGGCACCTGCGCCCGAGTCCTGCCGGTGCAGCCCGGCGAGGTGGTGCGGATGGGCGGGCTGCTCGCGACGGGATCGGCGCGGACCGCGATCGACCTGGCGGACGCCGGGCCGATCGTCGGCGGCATCATGGCGGCGGACGCCCTGCTCGCCGCCGGCCTCCCGCGGGCGCTGCTCGAGCAGGCTGTCGACCTCGCAGGGCCGCGGAAGGGCCGGCGCCGCATCGACGACGCGGTCGCGTTCGCGCATCCCGGCGCCGAGTCGGCCGCCGAGTCGCAGAACCGCTGGAGCATGCACCTCCTCGGGCTCGCCCCGCAGCAGCTGCAGCACCGGGTGCTCGACCGCGGCCGGCTGGTCGCCGTCGTCGACACCTGGGACGAGGAGTCGGACGTCGCGTGCGAGGTCGACGGCGACGTGAAGTACCTCGACCCCGTGATGGCACCGGCCGGAGCCGGGCGGGCCGTCATCGCGGAGAAGCAGCGGGAGGACCTGCTGCGCTCCTGCGTCGCCGGGCTCGCCCGCTACGGGTACGCCGTGGCCGCCGACCCGGTGCGCCTGCGGCCGGTGCTCGCCCGCGCGGGCCTGCACCCGGCCCGCGTCCGCCCCGCCCTGGCGGACTGGGCGCGGGAGGCACGCGCCGCGCGACCCCGCCGCCCTCGCTGACGGGCGCGTCGCGGACATCCGGGTCCGCCGCGGCGGGCCCGGATGTCCGCAACGGGCCCGGGCCGGGTCAGCGGACGAGCCGCGCGCCGAAGTGGTCCGCGGGCAGGTGGGGGCCGGCGCCCGTCAGCTGCTCGCGGAGGGTGCCCGTCGACGGCTCCTCGGGCAGACGGCCGCGGCGCCGCAGCTCCGGCACCACGAGGCGTGCGAAGTCCTCGAGGTCCGTCGGCGCGAAGATCGGCTCGAGCAGGAAGCCGTCGAGCCCGGTCTCGTCCATCAGCGACTCGAGCTCGTTCGCGACCTCGGTCACGGAGCCGGTGACCTGGAACCCGCGGGTGCCGCGCCCCTTCAGCTGATCGAGGATCTGGCGCACGGTCGGCGCGGGCGAGCCGTCCTTCGGCAGGAACCGGTCGATGTTGCTCTGCCCCATCTGCCCCGCCTTCCCGGTCCCTCCTGAGCCTGCCGAAGGGTCGTCCGCGAGCTGCTCGAGGGAGCGGTTCGGGTCGAGCGACAGCAGGTCGATGCCCGTGTTGCCGCTGTAGAGCACGTTCACGACCTCGTCGGTCTGCAGCGCGTCGAACTCGGTGCGCTGCGCGAGCGCCGCCTCCCGCGTCTCCCCCACGGTGACCGAGACGCCGACCATGATCCGGAGCGACTCGGGGTCACGGCCCTGCTCGGCCGCCCTGGCGCGGATGTCGGCGACGTTCGCGGCGGTCGCGGCGACCGTCGTGCCCTGCACGAAGACGCACTCCGCGTTGCCGGCGGCGTACTCGCGCCCGCGAGCGGAGGTGCCTGCCTGGAACAGGACGGGGGTGCGCTGCGGCGACGGCACGACCGCGAACCAGCCGGAGGAGCGGAAGTGGTCGCCCTCGAACTCGACGGGGTGCACCTTCTCCGGATCCGCGTACACCTGCGCGTCGCGGTCCTCGAGCACCGCGTCGTCGTCCCAGCCGGTCTGCCAGTAGCGCAGCGCGAGCTCCAGGTACTCGTCGGCCTGGTCGTAGCGGTCGTCGTGCCGGCGCATCGCGTCGTGGCCGAACAGCCGCGCGATCACGTCCTGACTCGCACCGGTGACGATGTTCCATCCGACGCGGCCGCCGGTCAGGTGGTCGAGCGTGGCGAACTTCCGCGCCGTCTGCAGCGGGTGGTCGAGGCCGGTGGAGGAGGTCACGACGAAGCCGAGCCGCTTCGTGGCGTGCGCGAGCACCGGGATCAGGTAGGCGGGATCGATGCCCGGGAAGTTGATCCCGCCGGCGGGCGACAGCGGGTGCAGCTCCCCGCGGACCGTCGGGTAGCCGTAGCCGTCCGCGAAGAAGAGGAAGTCGAACCCCGCCTCGTCGAGCAGCCGGGCGACGTCGATCCAGTAGCCGGGCTCCCGGTACCGGATGGAGGCGCTGCGCGGGTGCGGCCAGCTGAGCGTGCCGCCCACCTGGGGACCCGCCACCTCGAACACGCCGAGCCGCATCCGCTTCATGAAGCACTCCTTCGTTCCTGGGCCGGTTGCGGACGTCCGGGCCCGGCACAGCGGACCCGGATGTCCGGAAGGGGACCGCGGGCTACGGCGCCGGCTCGCCGAGCGCGCGGGCGATGCGGTCGGCCATCGAGCGGCGGGCCGCCTCCACGTCCACGTCGGTGACGACCCGGACCGTGCCCGCCTCCCCCGTGCGGCGCACCGCGCCCTCCGGGCCGAACGCCCCGTCGGCGCCGTCGGACACCTCGACCGCGCAGGGCTCGGCGAAGGTGAACAGGTCGGGCTCGATCAGCGTGAGCGCCGCCAGCGGATCGTGCGGCACCTCGAAGTCCTCGTCCCAGCGCCGTCTCCAGGCGTGCATCTCGACCGCGAGCACCGCGCCGAGGTAGCCGCACGCGGCGAACCGGGCGACCTCCGCCTCGTCGAACCGCACCCGCCGGGTGACGTCGACGCCGACGACGGTGGTCGGCAGCCCCGCGGTGAGCACCGCGCGAGCGGAGACGGAGTCCGAGGCGAGGTTGTGCTCGCCGACGCCCGGGTCGCTCCAGTCGCCGCCCATCAGCGTCAGCCCGACGATCCCGCCGCCGTCGAGGTCGAGCGCGTCGGCCAGGGAGCCGAGCGGGCCGATCGCCAGCACGTGGTCGCCGTCGGCGTTCGCGAGCAGCGCGGCGCCCGGTGACGGGCGCACCCAGGCGCCCTCGGACGACGGCCGGTACCGGAGCGGCCCGTAGGCGCGGCCCTCGTTCCCGGCCCACCACACGGGTCTGCCCGAGCGCGTCTCCGCGCGCCCCCGCTCGACGGGGACGGGCTCCGGCGCCCGGCGCAGGTGCCGCAGCATCTCGACGACGATCGCGGCGCGCAGCGCGACGTCGCCGTAGGTGGTGCAGACGCCGCGCAGCGCGACCTCCGGGGAGGCGACGAGCAGGGCGAGGGCGAGCTCGTCGTCGACGTCGGTGCCGATGTCGGTGTCGAGCAGGAGCGGGACGGGCACTCAGCTCCCCGCGGCCTTGCCGGCGTCCGGCCCCCACTCGGACAGCACCGCGGCCTCGACGATCGTCGTGATCGTGTAGAGCACGATCGACACCGCCGTGGCGAGCACCGTCGCCGCCCACAGCTGGTTGTAGTCGAACGCCGCCTTCGCGCTCGTCACCGCCGCGCCGAGCCCCGTCGTCGTGAAGAGGTACTCGTAGAGCATCGCGCCGGTGATCGCGCCCGGCACGGCGATGCGCATCGACGCGAACAGGTGCGGCAGCGCGGTCGGGATCGCGACCTTCAGCAGCGTCGTGACGCGGCTGCCGCCGTACACGGTGATCAGGTCGACCGACTGCTGGGACACCGACCGGAGCCCGACCGTCAGGTTCACGAGCACCGGGAACAGCACGACGACCGTGCCGATGAGCGCGGCCGTCACCCGCCCGTTGCCGAAGACGATGTAGATGACGGGCGCCATCGCGAGCAGCGGCACCGTGCGCAGCAGCATCGCGATCGGCATGAACATGAACTCGACGGTGCGGAACATCGTGAAGGCGATGGAGATCGCGACCGACAGCGTCAGGCCGACCGCGAAGCCGAGCGCCGCGTCCGTCAGCGTGACGCCGAGCAGGCCCGCGAGCAGCGCCCGGTGGTCCGCGGCGGTGCCGGTGATCGAGTCCTGCGTGAAGTAGGCGACGACGTCGAGCGGGCCCTTCGCGATGAAGGCCGTCTGCCCGGGCAGCAGGACCGCGATCTGCCAGAGCGCCGCGAGGACCAGCGCGGACACGAGGATCGTGCCGACCGTGACCGCGGTGCGGCGGGCGGTGTAGCGGATCGCGTTCGCCGTCGAGGCGGAGACGACCGGCGCGGTGCGCGGCAGCGTCGAGGTGGTCATCAGAAGGCGGCCTTCCCCGTCCGGTCCCCCGCCGACCAGGGCGTCAGCAGGCGCCCGACGCGGTCGATGAGGAGGTAGGCGGCGCCCGCGACGGCGCCGGAGGTCAGCGCGAGCACCCACACCCGCGTCGAGTCGTTGTCGAACTGGGCCGACAGCAGCAGCACGCCGATCCCCTGGTCCACGCCGACGAGGAAGTACTCGCCGAGCACCGCGCCGAGGAAGGCGGCGGGCGCGGCGATCTTCAGCGCCGCGAGCAGGCTCGGCATCGCGGCGATCAGCCGCACCTTGCGGATCTGCGTGAAGCGGGTGCCGCCGTAGGCGCTGATCACGTCGAGCTGGGTCCGGCTCGCGGACTTCAGCCCGAGGATCGAGCCGACCACGGTCGTGAAGATCACCGACAGCGCGGCGAGGAAGACGGACGTGAAGCGGGAGCCGGCGGGCGACATGATCGCCGCGAGCGGCCCGATCGCGGTGAGCGGCAGGCAGGAGGTCACGACCGCGAGCTGCGTCGAGATGCCCTCGGCCCTCGGCACGAGCAGCACCACGAAGGCGAGCAGCAGCCCGACCACGTTGCCGACGACGTACCCCTGCAGCGCGGCGAGCGACGTCGCGCCGACGCCCTCCCAGTAGGAGGAGCTGCCGAACGCCTGCCCGAAGAGCACCGCCACGTCGAGCGGGGTCGGGATCGCGCCGTTGCGGCCGAAGGGGCTGACGGCGACCACCGCCCAGAGCGCGACGATCAGCACGACGCCGAGCACGCCGCCCGCCCACGCGGGCATCCCGGCGAGGGCCCGGGCGAGGCCGCGGGACGGCCGCGCCCCGGCCGGCGCCGTGATGACGGTGCTCGCGGCGGCGTCCGCCACCGGCTCACTCATCGCCCGGCTCCTGGCCGCCGAAGAGGATCCCGGACAGGCGGTCGACGTAGGCGTGGAACTCGGGGCTGCGCATCAGCTCGGGCACGCGCGGCCGCGGCAGGTCGATCTCGACGACCTCCGCGATCCGGCCCGGCCGCGCGCTCATCACCGCGACGACGTCGGAGAGGAAGACGGCCTCGCCGATGCCGTGCGTGACCATCAGCGTCGTCGCCGGCTTCTCCGACCAGATCCGCAGCAGCTCGACGTTCATCCGCTGCCGGGTCATGTCGTCGAGCGCGCCGAACGGCTCGTCGAGCAGCATGATCGTCGGCTGCACGACGAGGCAGCGGGCGATCGACACGCGCTGCCGCATGCCGCCGGACAGCTGGGCGGGCTTCGCGTGCTCGAACCCCTTCAGCCCGACCAGCTCGATCAGGTCGTCGATCACCTTCTGGTCGGGCGTGATGCCCGCCACCTCGAGCGGCAGGCGGATGTTCTTCGCGACCGTCCGCCACGGCAGCAGGGCGCTGTCCTGGAACGCGATCCCGATCTCGTGCGCCTTCTGCACCTCCGCGGTCGGCTTCCCGTTCATCTGCACGGTGCCGGTCGTCGGGCTGTCGAGCCCGGCGAGGATGCGGAGGATCGTCGACTTGCCGCAGCCCGACGGTCCGAGCAGCGAGAGGAACGAGTCCTTCCGCGTGCCGAGGTCCACCTGCGCCAGCGCCTCCACCTGCTTGCGACCGCTGGTGAAGACCTTGGTCAGGCCCTGGATGTTGATGCCGGAGGCGAGCTCCGGCTCCTCGGCGGGCCGGCTGGTCGCGCGGGCCGGGGTGGCGACGTCGGTCACGCGGTCTCCTCGAGGTGGTGCGCGCGGGCTCAGCTCGCGCTGGCGGTCGGGATGTCGAACGTGGTCTTGAGGTCCGGGTTCTCCTTGTAGACCTCCTCGAGCAGGCTCAGGTCGAACAGCTTGTCGGCGGTGATGGTGTACCCCATCGCCGCGAGCGACGTGATGTTCTCCTTGATCAGCTCGTCCGTCATCGTGAACAGGCCGTTCGCGTTGACGTCCTCGGTGAGGATGAGGCCGTTCTGCGCCTCGGCCTCCTTCGTCTGCTCCTCCACGTCGAGATCCTTGCCGAAGTTCGCGCCCTTGCCGTACTTGTTCGCCGCGAGCTCCGCCGACTTCGCCGGGTCCTTGACCGCGTCGGTCCAGCCCTGGATCTCGGCCTTCAGGAACGCCTTCAGCAGGTCGCGCTTCGAGTCGATGGTCGACTGCAGCACCGTGAACGTCTCGGCGACGAAGGGGAGGCCGTTGTCGGCGAAGCCGAGCACGACGGGCTTCTTGCCCTCCGCCTCCGCGAGGATCGGCTCGTTCGTGATGTAGGACATGTGCGCGTCGTACTTGCCGGAGACGAGCGGGGCGATGTCGAAGCCGGTCGTGACGATGGTGACGTCGGACTCGGCGATGCCGTTCGCCTTGAGGAAGCCCTTCGCGATCGTCTGGTTCGCGCCGGCCTGCACGCCGAGGCGCTTGCCCTTCACGTCCGCGATCGTGCGGATCGGGGTCCCCTCCTCCAGCGACATCAGGCAGAAGGGGTTCTTCTGGTAGGTCGTGCCGATGATCTTCAGCGGCGCGCCCTGCAGCACGGACGGCACGGTGCCGATCGGGGCGGACAGGCCGACCAGCGCCTTGCCGGAGATGATGATCTCCTCCGCGGTGGTGCTGCCGGAGCCGCCCGCGAGCAGCGTGACCTCGGAGAAGCCCGCGTCCTCGTAGTAGCCGTTCTCGGTCGCGAAGTACTCGCCCGCGAACTCGATGTTCTTGATCCAGGACAGCTGCAGCGCGATGGTGCCGAAGTCGGCGGCGGCGCCCGAGGAGGTGCCGGCCGACGAGCCGGGGGTGCTGGAGCCGCTGTTCCCGCTGCAGGCGGAGAGCAGCAGGCCGCCGCCGAGGACGCCGGCGCCGGCGAGGCCGGTGCGCAGCAGGGTGCGGCGGTCGAAGGCGGCGGGGATGCGGGTCGCGGGCATGTGGTGGTCCTCGTGTCGTGTCAGGCAACGGGGTGCGGTGTGGAGGGCACGCTAACCGCGCCGCGTTTCACTCCTGTTTCGGGGAGAGCGCCGTCCGATGACGGAACGGTCACGGTTCGTCGCACCGCCGCTGCCCTACCGTGAGGCGGTGCCCGCCCCCACCCGGCTCGTCGTGCTCGACCTCGACGGCACGGTCCTCGTCGGCGACGAGCCCGTCCGCGCCTACCTCGCCGCGCTGCTGCGGAGGGCGCCGCTGCCCGGGGCGGAGGCGGTGCTCGAGTCCTACCTCGCGCGGGGAGGCTCCGAGCCGGACGCCTACGCGGCCGTCGCGCGCATCGCGGAGCGCGCCGGGGTGCCGGCGGCCGACCGGCAGGCGGCGTACGCGGAGAGCCGTGCGGCGCTGCACGCCGGCGCGGTCGCGGCGCACGCCGCCGAAGGGCTCGCCGCCGCCCTCGACCGGCGCCCGGCGGGCGTCGTCGTCGCGCTCGTCACGAACGCGCCCGTCGAGGGCGCCGCTCCCCTGCTCGAGCGCGTCGGTCTCGCGGGACGCCTCGACCGGGTCGTGGGCGACGCGGGCAAGCCGGCGGGCATGCCCGAGGTGCTGCAGGGGCTGCTCGCGGAGACGGGGGTCGGTGCCGAGCGGCTGCTGGCCGCGGGCGACGTCTGGGCGAACGACCTCGCCGCGGCCGCCGCGCTCGGCGGCACGACCGTGCTGATCGACCGGCACGGGCACGCGGAGGGCGCCCCCGACCTGCGCGGTCCGTCGCTGGCCGCCCTGCTGCCGGCCCTCGAGGAGTGGTGGACCCGACCCTAGGTCCGCGGGCGCGGGAGCGGTCTCGAGGCCCGCTGCGCTCGCACCTCGACCGACGGGCTCGGATGCCCCGTCGGCGGTCAGCGGGCGCGGAGCTCCGCGAGGCGGGCGAGGACGCCCGCCACCTCGGCGGGTCCCGGCACGCGGTACGGCGCGACCGTCTCGCCGTCGCCGCTCTTCAGGCCGAGGTCGCCGTCGCCGAGCGCCGCGAACGCGTCCTCGTCGGTGACGTCGTCGCCCGCGTAGAGCACCGCGGTCGCCTTCGTGTAGCGGCGCAGGTGCTCGACCGCCTCGCCCTTCGTCGTCGACCGGACGGAGAACTCGATGACGTTCTTGCCCATCCGCACCTTCGCGTCGGGGGTCTCCGCCTTCAGCTCCTGCAGCGCGACGAGGTGGGCGGCGCGGCTGTGGCGGTCCGTCGCCACCCGCGTGTGCAGGGCGAAGCCCGCGGGCTTGCGCTCGATGCGGACCGTGTCGAGGGTGTCCGCGACCTGGTCGAGCACCTCCCGCATCACGTCCAGCTGCTCGCGCTCGGCCTCGTCGAGCGCGATCACGTCGTCCGGCTCGTCGAGCCGCAGCTCGATGCCGTGGGAGCCGACGAGCAGCACCCGGTCGCCGAACGGGGCGACCTGCTCGAGGTCGCCGAGGGAGCGGCCCGACACCATCGCGACCCGCGTGTCCGGCAGGTCGACCAGCCGCTCGACGGCGGCCCGCGCCTCCGGCGTCGCCCGCGCCTTCTCGGGGTCGTCGACCTCCGGCGCCAGCGTGCCGTCGAAGTCGAGCGCGACGAGCAGCCGCGGCGTCGCGGCGAGCGCCGCGAGGGCGTCGTCGAGATCCGGCATCAGTCCGTCTCCGCGGCCGCCTGCGCCGATGCGGTCGGCCGCACCTCGGCGAGCGCCGAGAGGAAGTCGCGCGACCAGTGCTCGACGTCGTGGGTCAGCACGCGCCGCCGCAGGGCGTGCATCCGCGTGCGGCGCTCCTGCCGCGGCATGTGGACCGCGGCGAGGATCGCGCGCTTCAGCCCCTCGATGTCGTGGGGGTTCACGAGCAGCGCCTGCTTCAGCTCGTCGGCGGCGCCCGCGAACTCGCTGAGCACGAGCACGCCGTCGTCGTCGGCGCGGGTCGCCACGTACTCCTTGGCCACGAGGTTCATCCCGTCGCGCAGCGCGGTCACGAGCATGATGTCCGCCGCGAGCATCAGCGCGACCATCTCCTCGCGCGGGTAGCCGTGGTGCAGGTAGCTGATCGCGCTGTGCTTGATGGTGCCGAACTCGCCGTTCACCCGCCCGACGGTCAGCTCGATCTCGTCGCGCAGCGCCTTGTACGTCTCCACCCGTTCGCGGCTCGGGCTCGCGATCTGCACGAGGACGGTGTCGTCGACGTCGAGCTTGCCCTCGTCCAGCAGCTCGGCGTACGCCGCGAAGCGGTGCCGGATGCCCTTCGTGTAGTCGAGCCGGTCGACGCCGAGCATGATCGTGGTCGGGTCACCGAGGTCGCGGCGGATCTCCGCCGCCCGCGCCCGCACCGACTCGGTCTCGACGAGCTGCACGTAGGCCGCCGCGTCGATGGAGATCGGGAAGTGCTTCGCGACGACGGTCCGCGGCTCGTCCGACATCGAGTTCGGCCACTTGCCCTCGCCGGCCGCCGGCAGCTCGACGCGGCCGTGCGGCGTCGGGACGTGGAAGAGCCGCCGCACCGCGCGCAGGAAGTTGCCCGCGTCGGCCCGGCGCTGGAAGCCGATCAGGTCGGCGCCGAGCAGCCCCTCGACGATCTGCCGCCGCCACGGCAGCTGGGAGAAGAGGCCGTAGGCGGGGAAGGGGATGTGGTTGAAGAAGCCGATGACGAGGTCGGGGCGCCGCTCGCGGAGCATGCGCGGCACGAGCTGCAGCTGGTAGTCCTGCACCCACACCATCGCGCCCTCGGCGGCGACGTCGGCCGACGCCTCCGCGAACCGCCGGTTCACCTCGACGTAGGTCTCCCACGTCTCGCGGTTGTAGGTCGGCTGCGCGATGACGTCGTGGTAGAGCGGCCAGATCGTGTCGTTCGAGAAGCCCTCGTAGTACCGCTCGACCTCGCCCGCGGACAGCGGGACCGGGTGGAGGTGCAGGCCGTCGGCCTCGAACGGGCCCTGGTCGTCGTCGGCGGTGCCGGTCCAGCCGACCCACCCGCCGTCGTTGGCGCGCATGACCGGCTCGAGCGCCGTGACGAGGCCGCCGGGCGAGGGCTGCCAGTCCGGCGTGCCGTCCCGCCGCACCACGCGGTCCACGGGGAGGCGGTTGGAGACGACGACGAAGTCGTACCGCTCGGTGTCGCTGTCGATGCTCGTACCCCCTCGTTGCGCCATCAGGCTACGGGGGCTCGGCCGGGAGCGGACCGAGCGGTCAGGCGGGCGGCAGCGCCAGGGCCGCGCGCGCCGCGGAGGCGAGCGGCTCCGCGTAGGCCGCGCCGTGGCTCGCGGCGTGCACCGCGAGGGGGTGCAGCTGGTGCAGCGGGATGCGCTGCTCCCAGCCGGGGACGAGCGGGTGCGCGGCGTCGTAGCCGGCGTAGATCCGGGCGAGGTGCGGGCAGCCGAAGAGCGCGAGCATCGCGAGGTCGGTCTCCCGGTGCCCGCCGTGCGCGGCGGGGTCGATCAGCACCGCGCCGCCCGCCGTCCACTGCAGGTTGCCGTTCCAGAGGTCGCCGTGCAGGCGGGCCGGCGCGTCGCCGTCGTCCAGGTCGCCGGCCGACAACCGCTCGCAGGCGCGCTCGACGAGGCGGAGGTCCTCGCCGCCGATGTGGCCGCGCTCCGCCGCCAGCCGGGCGTAGGGCAGCACCCGCTGCTCGGCGGTGAAGGCGCCCCAGGACGGCCAGCCGCCCGGCCGGGTCGTGAGCGGCTGCTCGCCGATGAAGGAGGGCCCGTCCCACCCGTCCGGCGGCGCGCCCCAGCCGTCGGCGCCCGCGTCGTGCGTGGTCGCGAGCGCCGCCCCGAACGCCTCCGCGTGCTCCGCCGTCGGCCGCGCGAGGTCGAGCGCCTCGAGATCGATGCGCCCCGGCTCCACCGCGAGCACCTCGACCACGCGGGCGCCGTCGGCCGCGGCGAGCCAGGCGAGCCCGGCGGCCTCCGCCTCGAAGAACCCGTCGGGCGCGTCCGCCCTGCGCTTCGCGTGCACCCGCTTCATCCGCGGCAGGGTATGCGACCGACCCGCACGCACCGGTTCAGGCGGCGGCGGGCAGGGCGCGGAACCGCAGCGGGCTCGTGCGGCGCCGCGCGACGAGCGCGACCTCGGCGACGAAGGCGACCAGCGCCCACAGCGCGAGCGAGAGGATCCCGCCTCCGGCGCCGCCGCTGCCCGACAGCGCGGCGGTGGTCGCGTCCACCGCGGCCGTGAGCGGCAGCAGCGGGCTGATCGCCTGGAACGGCTCGGACACGAGCTCGATCGGATAGATCCCGCCGACCGCGACCAGCTGCACGCCGAGCAGCACGATCGAGAGCACCGTGCCGGCGCGGCCGAACGCGCTCTGCAGCAGCTGGTGGATCGCGAGGAACGAGACCCCCGCGACGAGCGCGACCGCGAACAGGAGCGGCAGCGCCGCGCCGCCCACCCCGAGGGTCGCCGCCAGCAGCACGACGATCAGCACGGCCTGGACGACGGCGACGAGCGCACCGCGGGCGAGCGCGCCGCCGACGAGGCGCGCGGTGCCGACCCCGGAGTCCAGCAGCCGGCGGGAGACCGCGCCGAGCAGCAGCACGAGCGCGGCTGCGCCGATCCAGAGCCCGACCGGGACGACGAGGGTCGCGACGATCTGACCCGGGCCGGACAGCTCGTGCTCCCGCGTGGCGGACGCCGTGATCGGGTTCGCGACGACCTTCCCGGCGTGCTCCTGCTGCGCCTTCGTCAGATCCGGCACCTGCTCCGCACCGTCCTGCAGGCCGGAGCCGAGGCGGTCCGCGCCGGACGCCAGCTGCTGCGCGCCGTCGGCGCTGCTGCGCACCCCGGCCGTCAGCCGGTCGGCGCCGGCGCCGAGCGAGTCCGCGCCCGAGCCGAGCCGGGCGGCGCCCGAGGCGAGCGATCCGGCGCCGGACGCCGCGTCGCGGATGCCGCCCGGCAGCTTCGCGAGCCCGGACGCGAGCGAGGCGGCGCCCGAGTCGAGGGAGGAGCCGCCGGAGGCGAGCCGGGTGCCCGCGGAGCGCAGCTGCGGGATCGCGGCGCCCGCCCGAGCCAGCTGCTGCGAGCCGGCCGCGAGCTGCGCCTGGCCCGACGAGACCTCGTCGAGCCGGCCCGCCAGCTGCTGCAGCGCGGCCCGCGTCTGCGGGTTCAGGGTCGGATCGGCGGCGGCGACCTGCCGGATGCCGCCCGCGATCCCCGCGGAGCCGGAGGCGAGCTGCGACTGCGCATCGGCCGACCGGCTGCTGAAGGCCGGGGCGATGCCGGTCAGGAAGGAGCTCACGCCCTTCGTGTAGGACGCGACGCCGTCCGTGTAGGTGTCGACGCCCGAGGCGAGGGACCTCGCGCCGCTCGCCGCGGAGGCGGCCCCGTCGGCGGCGCGGTCGAGGCCGGACCCGAGGGAGCGCGCGCCGCCCGCGAGCGTCCGGGCGCCGTCGCCGAGCGACCGCGCGCCGTCGGCGAGCGACTCGCCGCCGTCCGCGGCCCGCTCGAGCCCGGTCGACAGCTTCCCGGCGCCGTCGCCGAGGTCGGTCGCGCCGTCGGCGGCCTTCAGCAGCGAGGTCCGCACCGTGGCGAAGCCGCCGTAGAGGCCGCTCACCACGTTCGTCGTGATCTGGCCGCCGACCGTCCGCGCGATCGTGTCGCCGACGATCCCGCCGACCTGGCTGACCAGGGTGCCGTGCGCGTCGTCGGTGGTGATCTCGATGCCGGCCTGGTCCGGGTCGGTGCCGCTGACCGTGGCGATGGACTTCGAGAACGTCCGCGGGATCGTGACGACGGCGTAGACCTGCCCCGAGTCGAGCATCGACCTCGCGGTCTTCGCGTTCGTCAGCGTCCAGTCGATCCGGGCGCCGCTCGTCACGTCGGAGGGCTTCGTGAGCCCGGTGACGACGAGGCGCCCGGCGGCGATGGTGGTGGTCCTCCCGTCGTCGCCCTTCTGCTGCACGAGCCGGTCCTGGTTCACGAGCGCGGCCGGGATGCGGGCGTCGCCCGCGTCGGCCGCGGCGAGCGCTGCGACGAAGACGCCGAGGACCACGGCGGGCACCAGGGCGACGACCAGCAGCCGGACGAGCGGGGCCTGCAGGATGCGGCCGATCATGCGGGGATCTCCTTGCGGACGGGCGTCGCGGTCAGGCGGGTGGTGCCGCGATCGGTGGTGGAGGTGACGACGACCGCGGCGCGCTCGCGGCCGACGACGGTCTCGAGCAGGGCCGCGAGGCGGTCGCGCGCATCGGCACCGAGGTCGCCGGCGTCGATGACGAGCACGTCCGCGCCCCCGGCCGCCGCCGCGACGGCGAGCACGGCGAGGCGCTCCTCCGCCGGCAGCTCGCCGACCGGCCGGTCGGCGGGGATCTCGCCCGGCAGGAGGTGCAGCCACTGCCCGGCGGACCCGGTGCGTCGCCCGCGCGGGGCGATGCGCAGGCGCTCCGCGACGAGGACACGGGGTGTCGCGCGGGCGGCGGAGCCGTCGTCGATCACGGGGGCGGCGACGCGCCGCAGGTCGCGGGCGCCGGAGGGCGCGACGGCTCCCGCAGCCTGCACGCGGCCGGCGCGCGGCGCGATGTGCCCGGTCAGGGTCGCGACGACGGCGCGGCGGCTGAAGGAGTCCACGTCGAGGCTCGTCGTCGTGCCGCGATCCGCCCGGACCGACAGCGGCGCGGTGTCGAAGGGTGCCGGGGGCACGAGCCCCTCGGACGAGAGCGCCCACCGCGCCTCCCCCTCGGCCCAGGCGACGTCCGCGCGGTGGGCGACGATGCCCTCGCCCTCGATGTCGACGACCGGCAGCGCCCGGGCGAGCCAGCCGGGCAGGTACCAGGCCGCCCGCCGCACCAGGAACATCACCGCGGGCACCAGCGTCATCCGCACGACGAAGGCGTCGAAGAGGATGCCGACGGCGAGCGCGAAGGCGATCGGCTTGATGGTGCCGCTGCCCTCCGGGACGAAGGAGGCGAAGACGAAGATCATGATGAGCGCCGCGGCGGTCACAACGCGGGCGCCGTGGGTGAAGCCCTGGCGCACCGAGCGCCGCCAGTCGCCGGTGTGCGCCCAGGTCTCCCGCATGCCGCTGACGAGGAACACCTCGTAGTCCATCGAGAGGCCGAACAGGATCGCGACGCCGAGGACGGGCAGGAAGCTGAGCAGCGGCCCCGGCTCGACGTGCAGCAGGTCCGCGCCCCAGCCCCACTGGAACACGGCCACGGTCGCGCCGATGCTCGCGGCGAGGGACAGGAGGAAGCCGACCGCGGCCTTCAGCGGCACCACGAGGGACCGGAACACCGCCATCAGCAGCAGCACCGACAGGCCCACCACGACGAGGACGAACGGCCCGAGCGCGTTCCCGAGCCGCGTGGAGATGTCGATCTGCACGGCGGTCGTGCCGGTCACCGAGATCGGGACGTCGTACTGCCGCTGGAAGTCGTCCTCGAGCCCGCGGATGCGGTTCACGAGCGCGATGGTGGCGTCCGACGTCGGCCCGGACTCCGGGATCACCTGCATGATCGCGGTGTCGAGCGTCTCGTTCGGGGTCGGCCGGCTGACGGCCTTCACGTCCGGCAGCGCGGCGATCCGCGTCCGCATCGCGTCGAGGTCGTCGATGAACGAGTCGTCCTGGGTGATGTCCGCGAGCACCACGAGCGGGCCGTTGCGGCCCTCGCCGAAGTACCGCGACGTCAGGTCGTAGGCGACGCGGGGCCCGGTGCCGGGCGGCTCCGTGCCGTTGGTCGGCAGGCTGAGCCGCATCGACGCGGCGGGGATCGCGAGCACCCCGAGCAGGGCGATCGCGAGCACGAGGAAGAGCGCGGGCACCTTCTCGATCAGCCCGACCCAGCGGGCCCCGAGCGTGCGGGCGGTGCCGTCCGCCGTCGCCGCCGCCCGGCGCTGCGCGCGCGAGCCCGCCCTGGGCACCAGCCGGTCCCCCGCGAGGGCGAGCACGGCGGGCAGCAGGGTGACGGAGGCGCACACGGACACCAGGACCGCGAAGGCGGCGCCGACGCCCATGACGGAGAGGAACGGGATGCCGACGATCAGCAGGCCGCAGAGCGCGATGATCACCGTCGTGCCCGCGAAGACGACCGCCGTGCCGGCGGTCGCGACCGCGGTCGGCAGCGCCTCGCTCAGCGGCGTGCCGACCGCGAGCTGCTCGCGGTAGCGCGAGATGACGAACAGGCCGTAGTCGATCCCGACGGCGAGGCCCAGCATCAGCGCGAGGGTGAGGCTGGCGCTCGCGACGTCGATGAGGTTCGCGGTGAAGAAGAGGGCCGCGACCGACAGCAGGACCCCGATGATCGCGGTGATGAGCGGCATGCCCGCCGCGAGCAGCGAACCGAAGGTGATCACGAGCACGAGGGCGGCGAACGCCAGCCCGATCGCCTCCGTCACCGACGGGCCGAAGGACTGGTCCTGGAAGACCTGGCCGGTGAAGGCGACGGTGAGGCCCGCGTCCTCCCCCACCGACCCGGTGCGCCGGACGGCGTCGAGCGTCGCGGTGCTGACCCCGGCCTGCGACGACGAGAACTGGACCGAGACGATCGCGGCCCGGTGGTCCGCCGAGACCGCGTCGACCGCGTACTCGCCGAACGGGCTCCCGGCGGTCTCCACGCCCTGGACGTCGCCGAGCGCGGCGACGAGGTCGTCGACCGCGCGCCTCGGGGCGCCCTCGTCGATGCGGGCGCCGGAGGGTGCGACGACGACGGCCTGCGCGCTCGCGCCGGCCGCCTGCGGGAAGACCCCGTCGAGGCGGTCGAGCGCCTTCTGCGACTCCGTGCCGGGGATGGTGAGGCCGTCGGTGAACTTGCCGCCGAAGCCGAAGCCGATCCCGGCGAAGGCGATGATGACGACGAGCCACGCGGCGAGCACCCTCAGCGGGTGCTGCAGCGCCGTGCGGCCGAGCCGGTGCAGGAACGCGGTCATGGGTGGGTGCCGTCCTCGTCGCGGGTGTCGGTGCGACGGCGGTGTCGCGGGCGGGTGGTGGGTGGTCGGTCAGACGGGAAGGCCGGGGCGGGCGAGCACCAGCTCGCCGAGGACGTCGACGAGCACGGCGCGGACCTCGTCGTCGGGCAGGTGGGAGGCGGACCAGCGATCCGCCGCGACGAGCACGAACGCCGCGCCGGCGAGCGCGACGCCGAAGCGGATCGTCTCGCGGTCGTGGCCGCTCGGCCCGAGGTGCTCGGACAGGCCGCGGACGAGGAGGTCCGCCTCGTCCACGACGCCGTGGCCGGAGAGCGCCTGCCCGTGGTTGATGAGCACGGCGACGGCGAGCCGGTGCTCGTAGAGGTAGTCGACGAAGTCCCTGAGGAAGGCGTGCCGGCCCTCGCCGTCGCCGGTGCCCTCGAGCCGCTCGAGCAGCGGGCGCAGGTCGTCGACGGCGGGGCGCAGCGCGGCGTCGAGCAGGGCCTCCTTGCTGCCGAAGTGGTAGAGCACGCTCGACTTGGACATGCCGGCCTCGTCGGCGATGCGCGCGAGCGAGGCACCGTCGAAGCCGACCGCGGCGAACTGCCGCAGCGCTGCCTGCAGCAGCGGGGCCGAGCCGCCGATGGGTCGCGTCGGATCCTGCACGATCGGTCAGCCTACTGCCCGATCGGTCAGGGCGATGCGCCCCGTCCGGGTCCAGCGACCTCCCAACCGCTGCTGGGCGCCGTCCCAGTACGCTCCGAACGCATGGGCACGTTGCGCAAGTACCTGCTGAACCCGGCGATCATCTCCGGGATGATCTCGGGCGTCTCCGCGATCCGGGCCGGTCGCAAGGGGCCCAACGACTGGCGGACCTACCTGACCTGGGTCGCCTGGGCCTGCACGCTCGTCGTGGCGATCGGCACCGTCCGCAAGGAGTCCCAGGACCCAGACGACGCGAAGCACCACACGGCGGGCCCCCGCCTCGGCAACCCGCGCAAGAAGGTCGGCTGACCTCCCCGCCGGTCGAGGAGCGACTCACCTCGCCGGTCGAGGTGCGACTCACCCCGCCGGTCGAGGTGCGACTCACCCCGCCGGTCGAGGTGCGACGAAGGAGCCTCGAGACCGAGGACCCGCAGGGGTCGTCCCGACGCTCCGCGCCTCGACCGACCGGATGACCGCCGCGCGTTCGCGCATCGCCCGGAGCGGCGCGCCGCTCAGCCGCGCGAGGTCGGGGTGGGCCCGGTGAAGTCGCGGCCGCGGGCGACCGCCTCGCGCGACCCGCTGAACAGGCCGCGGTCCGGGTCCGTCGACCAGCCGGCGCGCGGCCCCTTCCCCTGGTGCTCCTCGCCCGCCGGGCTCAGCAGCACCCGCTGCTGCGGCAGCGCGTCGGGGTGCTGCTCCTGCAGGAACCGGACCAGCTCCTCGCGCACGAAGCAGCGCAGATCGAACAGGGTCGGCGCGTCCACCGCGGTGAGCAGCACGCGCACGTGCACGAGCCCGCCGGTGGCGTCCGTCACCTGCAGCACCGCGACCCGGTGGTCCCACAGCTCCGTGCGGTCGAGCACGCGGTGCAGCTCCTCCCGCATCGCCTGCGGGTCGACCCGCCAGTCGAGGTCGAACTCGACCGCCTGCATCAGCTGGCTGGACGTGCGGGTCCAGTTCTCGAACGGCGTCGTCGTGAAGTACGTGGAGGGCAGCACGAGGCGCCGGTCGTCCCACACGTGCACGACGACGTAGGTGAGCGTGATCTCCTCGATGCGGCCCCACTCGCCGTCGGCGATGACGACGTCGTCGACGCGGACGGCGCCGGAGAAGGCGATCTGCATGCCCGCGATGACGTTGCCGAGCGTCGACTGCGCGGCGAGGCCGGCGATGATCGACACGACGCCGGCCGACGCCAGCAGGGACGTGCCGAGCGCCTGCGCCGCCGGGAAGATCAGCAGCGCGGCCGCGATCGCGATCAGGACGATCGCGGCCACCGCGACCCGGCGGATGACGAGCGCCTGCGTCCGCACCCGGCGCGCGACGCGGTTGTCGGCGACGTCGGTGCGGTAGCGGGCGAGCAGCACGTCGACCGTCAGCGAGACGACGGAGCCGACGAACCAGGCCGCCGAGGCGATGACGGCGATGTGCAGCGTGCGATCCACCCAGGTGGCGAACAGCTCCCAGTCGGTACCCGCTCGGCTGAGCACCGAGCCGCTGCTGACCCAGGCCGCGATCGTCACGACCAGCCAGCGGAACGGCCGGCGCAGCCGGGCGACCGCCCGCTCAGGCAGGCCGCGCCGCTTCGCGACGGCGCGGAAGACCGCCGAGACGACCGCGGTCACGACCAGCGCGACCACGACCGCGACGACGACGAAGACGACGAGGCGCCCCCAGACGGTCCCCATCACGTCGGCCCAGATCCCTGCGAGGTCCATGGTCGTCCCCTTCCGTCCCGCGGGAGGCGACGACCGCCTCCCCGTGCCATGGGCGCGCCGTTGCGACCGGCCATGCTCCCAGATCCCGCTCGGCTCAGCACGCGGGTCCGTTCCGGACATCCGGGCCCGCCGCAGCGCGTCCGGATGTCCGCAACGGGCCCGGGGCGGCCTCAGTCCAGGAAGGCGTGGAGCAGCGCGGCGGTGCCGTCGAGGTGCTCGCGCATGGCGCGCCGGGCGGCGCCCGGGTCGCCGCGGAGCACGGCCTGCACGATCGCCTCGTGCTGCGCGTTCGAGTGCGCGAGGTTCGCCTCGAGCAGCGGGATCTCGTCGAGCAGCGCGTTCACCCGGTCGCGCGCGTCGGCCAGCAGCGGCAGCAGCGACGGCACCCCGGCGAGCTCGCCGAGCGCCAGGTGGAGCCGGGAGTCCGCGCGCCGGTAGTCCGCCGTGCCGGCCGCGGCGGTCTCGAGGGTGCGGGACCACAGGCGGTCGCGGTCCTCGGCGGCGAGCGTCCGGGCCGCCGCCTCCGCGACGGCGCCCTCCTCGAGCACGCGGCGGAGCGCGAGCACGTCGTGCACGCGCTCGGCGTCCCGCTCCGGCGCCGGGGGTGCGGCGCCCGTCAGGTCCTGCAGGACGAAGGTGCCCCCGTACCGCCCGCGGCGCCGCTCGACGAACCCGGCGTCCGCGAGCGCGGCGATCGCGTCGCGGACGACGTCGCGGCTGACGCCGAGCCTCGACGCGAGGTCGCGCTCGCTCGGCAGCGCCTCGCCGGGAGCGGTGATGCCGAGCCGCACCGCCTGCAGCAGGCGGGCGAACGTCTCCTCGAACGCGTTGCCGCCGAAGACCGGCCGGAAGACGACCTCGTCCGCCCGCGTCACAGCGGGGTCACGTACGCCGAGGAGATGCCGCCGTCGACCATGAACGTCGAGGCCGTGACGAACGAGGCGTCGTCGCTCGCGAGGAAGGCGACGGCGGCCGCGAGCTCCTCCGGCTCCGCGAAGCGGCCGACGGGCACGTGGACGAGCCGCCGCGCGGCGCGCTCCGGGTCCTTCGCGAAGAGCTCCTGCAGCAGCGGCGTGTTCACGGGTCCGGGGCACAGCGCGTTCACGCGGACGCCCTGCCGGGCGTACTGCACGCCGAGCTCGCGGCTGAGCGCGAGCACCCCGCCCTTCGAGGCGGTGTACGAGATCTGGCTGGTCGCGCTGCCGAGCACCGCGACGAACGAGGCGGTGTTCACGATGGAGCCGCGACCCGCGGGCGCCATGTGCCGCAGCGCGGCGCGGCAGCAGAGGTAGACGCTCGTCAGGTTCACGCGCTGCACCCGGTCCCAGGCGTCCAGCCCGGTCGTCTCGATGGAGTCGTCGTCGGGCGGCGAGATGCCCGCGTTGTTGAAGGCGATGTCCAGCCGCCCGTGCCGCGCGACGACGCCGTCGAAGAGGTCGTCGACGTCCGCCTTCTCCGCGACGTCGACGCGCACGAACTCGCCGTCGACCTCCTCGGCGGCGGCACGCCCGGCGTCCGGATCGAGGTCGGCGACGACGACGCGCGCGCCCTCCGCGGCGAAGCGGCGGGCGGTGGCGAGGCCGATGCCGCTGCCACCGCCGGTGATGACCGCGACGCGGTCGCGGAGGCGTGCGGTGAGGTCGACGGTCGTCATGCGGGGTCCCCTGTCGCGTAGAACACGTTCTTCTCGTCGGTGAAGTGCAGCGGTGCGTCGGGCCCGAGCTCGCGGCCGATGCCGGAGCGCTTCATCCCGCCGAACGGCGTCGTGTAGCGGACCGACGAGTTGGAGTTGACGCTGAGCGCGCCGGACCGCACCGCCCGGGAGACGCGGAGCCCGCGGCCGAGGTCGCGCGTCCAGATCGAGCCCGAGAGCCCGTAGCGGGTGGCGTTCGCGAGCGCGACCCCCTCCGCCTCGCCCTCGAACGCCTGCACCGCGACGACCGGCCCGAAGACCTCCTCGGAGAGCAGGCGGTCGTCCGGCGCCTCGGGCAGCACGACGGCCGGTGCGAACCAGAACCCGGGGCCGTCCGGGGCGGAGCCCCGCATCAGCGGCGTGCGCCCGTCGAGGAACGACGCGACCCGGTCGCGGTGCGCGGCGGAGACGAGCGGCCCCATCTGCACGCCCTCCTGCCGCGGGTCGCCGACCCGCCATGCGCGCACGGCCGGCTCGAGCCGCTCGAGGAAGGCGTCGAGCACGCTCCGCTCGACGAGGATGCGGCTGCGGGCGCAGCAGTCCTGCCCGGCGTTGTCGAACACCGCGCCCGGGGCGGCCGCCGCCGCCGCGTCGAGGTCCGCGTCGGCGAAGACGAGGTTCGCGCTCTTGCCGCCGAGCTCGAGGGTCACCGGCTTCACCTGCTCCGCGGCGAGCGCCATGACGCGGGAGCCGGTGGCGGTCGAACCCGTGAACACGACCTTCGCGACGTCGGGGTGGCGCACGAGCGCCTCCCCCGCGACGGCACCGGTGCCCGGCACCGCCTGCAGCAGCCCGTCGGGCAGCCCTGCCTCGAGCGCCAGCTCGGCGAGGCGCAGGGCGGTCAGCGGCGTCCACTCGGCGGGCTTCAGGACGACGGCGTTCCCCGCCGCGAGAGCGGGCGCGAAGCCCCAGGCCGCGATCGTCATCGGGAAGTTCCACGGCACGATCACGCCCACGACCCCGAGCGGCTCGTGGAACGTGACGTCGATGCCGCCCGCGACGGGGATCTGCTTGCCGATCAGGCGCTCCGGGGCGGCGGAGAAGTACTCGAGCACGTCGCGGACGTGGCCCGCCTCCCACCGGGCGCCGTCGACCGGGTGCCCGCTGTTGCGCACCTCGAGCGCCGCGAGCTCCTCGCCGCGCGCGTCCACCACGGCGGCGAAGCGGCGCAGCAGGCGCGCTCGGTCGAGCGGCGCCAGCGCCGCCCAGCGGGCCTGCGCCCGCACGGCCCGGCCGACCGCCCGGTCGACCTCGGCGGCCGACGCCATGGCGACCTCGGTGAAGGCCTCGCCGATCGACGGGTCGACGACGGCGAACGATCCGCTCACGCGTGGACCGCCGACGGCACCGGCGTGCGTGCGGCGCGGCGGCCGGCCGCGCGCACGAGCGCGGCGAACAGCCGGCGGTCCGCGGCGTCCTGCTCGGGGTGCCACTGCACCCCGACGACGAAGGCGGCGCCGGGCAGCTCGACGGCCTCGACGAGCCCGTCCGCGCTGCGCGCCGCGACGACGAGGTCGGGCGCGACCCGGTCGATCGCCTGGTGGTGGTGGCAGTGCACGGTCAGCCGGTCCTCCCCCAGCAGCTCCCGGACGTGCGTGCCGGCGACGGTGTCGACCGGGGTGGGCGCGAACGCCCCGGGCGCCTCGCCGTGGTCCGCCGCCGTGACGTCGGGCACGTGCTGCAGCAGGGTGCCGCCGAGCGCGACGTCGAGCACCTGCACGCCGCGGCAGATCGCGAGCACCGGCAGGTCCCTCCGCACCGCGCCCGCGGCGAGCGCGAGCTCCCACGCGTCCCGGTCCGCCCGGGGCGCCTGCGTGCGCGGGTGGCGGTCGGCGCCGTAGCGCGCCGGATCCACGTCCGCGCCGCCCGAGAGCACCAGGCCGTCGAGCGCGGACAGCACGCGGTCGACGGTCGCCCCGTCCACCGGCTGGGGCGGCAGCAGCAGCGGGGCGCCCCCGCCCTCCTCGACGCCGAGCAGGTACGTCTCCGGCACCATCCCGAAGCGCTCGTCCCAGGGGCCCTGCACCGCGCGCTCGAGGTACGTCGTGACGCCGATCAGCGGCACGGGGTCAGCCACGCTCGAACCCCCGGACGCGCTCCCAGTCCGTGACGGCCGACTCGAACGCCGCGAGCTCGACGCGAGCGGTGTTCAGGTAGTGGTCGACGACGTCCTGCCCGAACGCCCGGCGGGCGAGGTCCGAGGACGCGAAGAGCCGGGCGGCCTCGGTCAGGGTCGTGGGCAGACGCGGCTCCCCGCTCTCGTACGCGTTGCCCGCGGCGGGCTCGGGCAGCGGCAGCTCCCGCTCGATCCCGTCGATCCCGGCGGCGATCATCGCCGCGATCGCGAGGTAGGGGTTCACGTCGCCGCCCGGCGCGCGGTTCTCGAAGCGCAGGGAGTGGCCGCGGCCGACGACCCGCAGCGCGCAGGTCCGGTTGTCGAGCCCCCAGGCGACCGCGGTCGGCGCGAAGCTGCCGTCCTGGTAGCGCTTGTAGGAGTTGATGTTCGGGGCGAACAGCAGCGTCAGCTCCCGCATCGCCGCGAGCTGGCCCGCGAGGAAGTGCTCCATCAGCGGCGAGAAGCCGTGGGGCCGGGACGGGTCCGCCATCGCGGCCGAGCCGTCCGTCCCCCGCACCGACAGGTGGATGTGGCAGCTGTTGCCCTCGCGCTCGTCGAACTTCGCCATGAAGGTCAGGGCCTTGCCGCGGGCGTCCGCGATCTCCTTCGCCCCGTTCTTGTAGAGCACGTGGTTGTCGCACGTGGTGAGGGCGTGCGCGTAGCGGAACGCGATCTCCTGCTGCCCGAGGTTGCACTCCCCCTTGACGCCCTCGCAGTACATGCCGGCGCCGTCCATGGCGAGCCGGATGTCGCGCAGCAGGGGCTCCATCCGCGTGGAGGCGAGCAGCGCGTAGTCGATGTTGTAGTCCGACGCCGGGGTGAGGCCGGCGTAGCGCCTCGCCCACGCCTCCCGGTAGGTGTCGTCGAAGACGAGGAACTCGAGCTCCGTGCCGGCGTACGGCTCGAGGCCGAGGTCCGCGAGCCGCGCGACCTGCCGCTGCAGGATCGCCCGGGGCGAGACCGAGACGGGGCGACCGCGGTCCTCGTCGCCGCGCGGGACGCCCTCGAGGTCGGCCATGACGAGCGCGGTGCCGGGCAGCCAGGGCGTCGCGCGCAGGGTGTCGAGGTCCGGCCGCAGCACCATGTCGCCGTACCCCGACTCCCAGGACGAGATCGCGTAGCCGTCCACCGTGTTCATGTCGACGTCGACCGCGAGCAGGTAGTCGCAGGCCTCGGCGCCGTGGTCGGCGACCTCCTCGAGGAAGAGCCGGGCGGACACCCGCTTGCCGACGAGGCGGCCCTGCATGTCGGCGAAGGCGACGATGACGGTGTCGATCGCGCCGGCGCGCACGCGCTCGCGCAGGGCGTCGAGATCGAGGTTGCCGGTGCGCGACGCGGTTCCAGGCATCTGACCTCCAAAGGTCGATCGGCGGACCTTCTGGACCATAGCGGTGCCGAAGGTTTCACGAGGACGAAACAACGGAAGGTCGACGCGGCGACCTTCCGGGTCCTACGGTGAGCGCGTCCGCAGCGCCGCGGTCCCCTCCCCCACACGCCGAGGAGCGCCATGTCGAACGCGTCCCGCCCGTCCTCCGTCACCTACCGCGCCGCCGAGGAGGGGTACTTCGAGAAGCGGCAGCTGAAGCGGTCCGCCGGGTTCTGGGGCATCTGGGGCCTCGGCGTCGCCGCGGTCATCAGCGGCATGTTCTCCGGCTGGAACTTCGGCACCGCCAGCGCGGGCTTCGGGGGCATGGCGATCGCGACGGCCGTCGTCATCGTCATGTACTTCTGCCTGCTGTTCTCGATCGGCGAGATGAGCGCGGCGATGCCGCACACGGGCGGCGCGTACTCCTTCGCCAGGGCAGCGCTCGGGCCCTGGGGCGGGTACGTCACCGGGCTCGCGGAGACCATCGAGTACGTGATGACGACCGCCGTCGTCGTCTTCTTCGCGGGGCAGTACGCAGACGGAGCGCTCGTCGCGTTCACCGGGCTCAGCCTCCCGCAGCCGATCTGGTGGGCGCTGCTCTACGTCGTCTTCCTCGGGGTGAACATCCTCGGCGCGGCCGTGGGCTTCCGGCTCGCGATCGTCGTCGCGGTGCTGTCGATCGCGATCCTCGGGGTGTTCGTGGTCGTCGCCTTCGCGACCTCCTCGTTCTCGGTCGCGAACCTGTTCGACGTCGAGCCGGCCGCAGGACGCTCGGCCGCGCTCCCGAACGGGCTGCTGCCGGTCCTCTTCGTGCTGCCCTTCGCCATGTGGTTCTTCCTCGGCATCGAGGAGCTGCCGCTGGCGGCGGAGGAGACGCACGAGCCGCAGCGCGTCATCCCGAAGGCCGGCTTCTGGGGCCTCGTGACCCTGCTGGTCTGCGCGGTGGCCGTGTTCGTGGTGAACACGGGCGTGCTCGGGGCGACGGCGACGGGCTCGTCCCTGCAGCCGCTGCTGGACGGCTTCGACGCGATGGTCCCGTCCGAGCTCGCCGGCGTCCTCGCCCTGTTCGCGCTGATCGGCCTGCTCGCCAGCCTGCAGGGGATCATGTACGCGTACGGGCGCAACATGTACTCCCTGTCCCGCGCCGGCTACTACCCGCAGGCCCTGTCGCTCACCGGGCAGCGGCAGACCCCGTGGGTCGCGCTGCTCGTCGGCGGCGTGATCGGCTACGCGGCGCTCGTGCTCGTGCAGGTCACGGGCGGGGACTCGGGCGTCGCCGGGGCGGTGGTGCTGAACATCGCGGTCTGGGGCGCGGTCATCTCCTACATGCTGCAGATGGTGTCGTTCATCGTGCTGCGCCGCCGCTTCCCCAGAGCCGTGCGTCCCTACCGCAGCCCGGTGGGCGTGCCGGGCGCGGTCGTGGCGGGCGTGATCTCCCTCGCGATCTTCGTCGGCTTCTTCCTCACCGGCATCGCGGCCTACCTGATCGCGATCGCGGGGATCGCGGTCGTGTACGTCGTCGGCCTCGTGCTGTTCGCGGCGATCGGCCGCCACCGCCTCGTCCTGTCGCCGGAGGAGGAGTACGCGCAGTCCGGGGGCCTCCACCGCGACCCGGAGGTCGAGGAGTACGAGGGCCGCATCCCGGTCGCCTGACTCGCGGGCCCGTTCCGGACATCCGGGCCCGCCGCGGCGCGCCCGGATGTCCGGAAGGGGCCCGGGCAGCGGTCGCGGCTCGGATGCTCCAAGTGAGGACGGTGCAGGATCGGCGGCATGCCGCTGCCCATCGAGGACTACGCCCTGCTCAGCGACTGCCAGTCGGCCGCGCTCGTCGGCCGCGACGGCAGCATCGACTGGCTCTGCTTCCCGCGGTACGACTCCCCGTCGATGTTCGCGGCCCTGCTCGGCGACAAGGGCGACGGCCGCTGGTACCTGGCGCCGCTCGAGGGCGGCGAGGCGACCAGGCGCTACGACGGCGGCTCCTTCGTGCTGGTCACGCGCTGGGTGACGAGCACGGGCGAGGTCGAGGTGACCGACTTCATGCCCCACGGCAACCGCCGCGCGGACGTCGTCCGGCGCGTGCGCGGCATCAGCGGCACGGTCCGCATGCACGAGTCGGTGCGGATCCGCTTCGGCTACGGCACCGCGACCCCGTGGGTGCGGCAGCTGCACGACCGCACCGGGCCCGGGATCGTCGCCGTCGCGGGGCCGGACGCCGTCGTCGTGCGGGGGCCGAGGCTGAAGGCCTCCGACCACTCGCACCAGGCCGACTTCGACGTGCACGAGGGCGAGACCGTCGACCTCGTGCTCACCTGGTACCCCTCCTACCGCGACGTCCCGCCCCCGGAGGACGTGGACGACCTGCTCGCGGAGACGAAGCGGTGGTGGGACGACTGGTCCGGGCGGATCGAGCACGAGGGCCCGTACCGGGACGCGGTCGTCCGCTCCCTCTGCGTGCTGCGGGCGCTGACGCACGAGGACACCGGCGGCATCGCCGCGGCGGCGACGACGAGTCTGCCCGAGCAGTTCGGCGGCCAGCGCAACTGGGACTACCGCTACGTCTGGCTGCGCGACGCGGCCCTCACGCTGTCGGTGCTCCTGAACCACGGCTACGTCTCGGTCGGCGAGGAGTGGTGGGGCTGGCTGATGCGCGCGATCGCCGGCGACCCGGCGGACGTGCAGATCATGTACGGCCTCGCGGGCGAGCGGGACCTGCCCGAGCGGACCCTGCCGAACCTCGCCGGGTACCAGGGCGCATCGCCGGTGCGGATCGGCAACGGCGCGGTGGACCAGTACCAGGCGGACGTCATCGGCGAGGTGATGGTCGCGCTGCACGAGGCCCGCGAGAAGGGCGTGCGGAACGCGCAGCACTCCTGGCCCTCCCAGCGCGCCCTGATGCGCTTCACCGAGCAGAACTGGCGGCGCACCGACAGCGGCATCTGGGAGATGCGGGGGCGGGAGCGCCACTTCACGCACTCCCGGGTGATGGTGTGGGCGGCGTTCGACCGGGCGGTCAAGGCGGTCGAGCAGTTCGGCTTCGACGGCCCGGTCGACCGGTGGCGACAGCTGCGCGACGAGGTCGCGGCCGAGATCGAGGAGCACGGCTTCGACCGCTCCCTGAACAGCTACGTGCAGTCCTACGGCACGAAGCGGCTGGACGCGAGCCTGCTCGTGCTCCCGCAGGTCGGCTACCTGAAGGCGGACGACCCGCGGATGCTCGGGACCGTGGAGGCGATCGAGCGCGAGCTGCTGGAGGACGGCCTGGTCATGCGGTACCGGACCGAGGGCGGCGGCGACGGCCTGCCGCCCGGGGAGTCCCCCTTCCTCGCCTGCAGCTTCTGGCTCGTCGAGCAGTACGCGGCGAGCGGGCAGCGCGAGAAGGCGACGGCGCTGATGGACCGGCTGATGACGCTCGCGAACGACGTCGGCCTGCTGTCGGAGGAGTACGACGTCGAGCAGCGCAGGCAGGCGGGGAACACCCCGCAGGCGCTGTCGCACCTCGCCCTCGTCCGCGCGGCCGACGCGATCGAGGCCGGCGAGGCGATGCGCACGCGCTGACCCCGTCCGCTCCACGTCGACCGCGCGCACCGCCGACGCACCGGATCTGTTCAGCCCGCATCCATACGGTCGGCAGCATCCGAGAGAAGGAGACCCCCGTGGCACAGGTCGTGGAGACCATCGACGTCGACGTCCCCGTGGACAAGGCGTACAACCAGTGGACGCAGTTCGAGTCCTTCCCGCACTTCCTCTCGTTCGTGGAGGAGATCCGCCAGGTCGACGACACGCACAACCACTGGAAGGTGAAGGTCGGCGGCGTGGAGCGCGAGTTCGACGCGGAGATCACCGAGCAGCACCCCGACGAGCGGATCGCCTGGAAGAGCACGGACGGCACCACGAACGCGGGCGTCGTCACCTTCCACAAGCTGTCCGACACCAGCTCCCGCGTCGCGGTCCAGATCGACTGGGCGCCGGAGGGCCTCGTGGAGAAGGCGGGCGACGTGCTCGGCTTCGACCAGCGCAGCGTGAAGAAGGACCTCGAGCACTTCAAGGAGTTCATCGAGGGCGCACCGACCGAGTCGGGCGCCTGGCGGGGCGACGTCCCGCGCGACTGATCCTCCGGCGCGGCGGCGGATTGCACGACCCGCCGCCGCGCCTCCGGCCCCGATGCGCCGGGGCCGCTTAGCGTCCGCCGCATGACGGTGTCGCTGCAGGACGTCCGCCTCCGGCGCGCCCACGCCGCCTTCGAGCGCTCGGCCAGCGGTCGGGTCGATCCCGTCCGCATGGCGCTCGGCGCACTCCGCTCCGTCGTGGCGCTCGCCGTCGCGGCGGCCGCGGCCCTCCGCGGCCCCGACCCCCGGCACCTGGAGCCGCGGATCCTCCGCTGACCGCGCGCTCGGCCCGCGTCGATCCGGGTCGCGGCATGCTCGCCTGACCGGGCGCCGCCGACCGTGCGTGCCGGGGCGGGAGCGGACCGGTGCACGACGACGACCAGCTGACCATCGGGCGCGCCACCCGGGTGCTCCGCGAGCGGATCCTGCCGGCGGTCCACGGACCCGCCGTCCCGCTGCGCGTCGAGCGCGCGGAGCTGCCGGGCGAGCCGCTGCCGGTCGCGGAGGCGCTCGCGCTCGACTACGCGCCGGACGCGCCGGGCCGCCCCTGGGGACCGGCCTGGGGCACCACCTGGTTCCGGCTGACCGGCGAGGTGCCCGCCGAGTGGGCCGGGCGCCGTGTCGAGGTCGTGATCGATCTCGGCTTCGACTCCTCGATGCCCGGCTTCCAGGCGGAGGGCCTCCTGCACCGGGTCGACGGGACGCCGCTCAAGGCGATCGCGCCGCGGAACGCCTGGGCGCTCGTCGCCGAACCGGCGGCCGGCGGGGAACCGGTCGAGCTCTACCTCGAGGCCGCGAGCAATCCCGTGCTGCTCGACATCGAGCGCGCTCCGTTCCTGCCGACGGAGCAGGGGGATCCGGAGACGGCCTCGCGCGAGCCGCTGTACCGCACCCGGCGCTTCGACCTCGCCGTCTTCGAGCCGGAGGTCTTCGCGCTCGGGCTCGACGTGGACGTGCTGGTCGGGCTCCAGGCCGAGCTGCCGCCGGGCCCGCGGCGGGCGCGGATCCTGCAGGCGCTCGACGACGCCCTGGACCGGCTCGACCTGCAGGACGTCGTCGGGACGGCCGCGGCCGCACGCGGGGCCCTCGCGCCGGTGCTCGCGGCACCCGCCGAGCAGTCCGCGCACCGCGTCTCCGCCGTCGGCCACGCGCACATCGACTCGGCCTGGCTCTGGCCGACGCGGGAGACCGTCCGCAAGGTCGCCCGCACCGCCGCCTCCATGACCCGGCTGCTCGAGGAGGACCCGGCGTTCGTCTACGGGATGTCGAGCGCGCAGCAGTACGCCTGGATCCGGCAGCACCGCCCCGAGGTGTGGGAGCGCGTGAAGGCGGCGGTCGCAGCCGGCCGCTTCGTGCCGCTCGGCGGGATGTGGGTCGAGTCCGACACGGTCATGCCGACCGGCGAGGCGATCGTGCGCCAGTTCGCGCAGGGGCAGCGCTTCTTCGAGCGCGAGCTCGGCGTGCGGTGCTCGGGCGTCTGGCTGCCGGACAGCTTCGGCTACTCCCCCGCGCTGCCCCAGCTCATGCGCCGGGCCGGCTTCTCCTGGTTCTTCACCCAGAAGATCAGCTGGAACCAGGTGAACCGCTTCCCCCACCACACCTTCGAGTGGGAGGGGATCGACGGCAGCCGGGTGCTCACGCACTTCCCGCCCATGGAGACCTACAACGCGGAGCTGTCCGGCGCCGAGCTCGCGAAGGCGTCGCGCGGCTTCCAGGAGGCCCGGCGGGCTTCGGGCTCGATCGCTCCGGTCGGCTGGGGAGACGGCGGGGGCGGGACGACCCGCGAGATGGCGGGCCGCGCCGCCCGGCTCGCCGACCTCGAGGGCAGCCCGCGGGTCGCGTGGGAGCACCCAGACGCCTTCTTCGCCCGGGCGCGCGAGGAGCTGCCGACGCCGCCGGTCTGGGTCGGCGAGCTCTACCTCGAGCTGCACCGGGCGACGCTGACCAGCCAGCACCGCACCAAGCAGGGCAACCGGCGCAACGAGCAGCTGCTGATCGAGGCGGAGGCGTGGGCGACGACCGCGGCCGTCCGCGCCGGGACGCCGTACCCGCGGGCCGAGCTCGACGACCTCTGGCAGCGGCTCCTGCTGCTGCAGTTCCACGACATCCTTCCCGGCACGGCGATCGCCTGGGTGCACCGCGAGGCCGTCGCCGAGCACGCACGCATCGCGGCCGAGGCGCTCGGGCTGATCGACCGGTCGCTCGCGGCGCTCGTCGGCGAGGGCGACCGCGAGATCGTGGTCAACCCGGCCACGTCCGAGCGGTCCGGGGTCGCCGCGCTCGGCGCCGCCGTCGCGTCTCCCGCACCGGAGGCCGCGGTCTCCCTCGAACCCCGGGACGGCGGCTGGGTGCTCGACAGCGGCGCGCTCCGCGTCGTCGTCGACGCCCGCGGGCTCGTGACCTCCGCCGTCGACGTCACCACCGGCCGCGACGCGGTGCCCGCCGGATGCGCGGCGAACCTGCTGCAGCTGCACCAGGACCTCCCGAACCTGTGGGACGCGTGGGACGTCGACCGGCACTACCGGAACCGGGTGACGGACCTCGTCGACCTCGAGCGGATGACCGCGGAGGTCGGCGAGGACGGGGTCGCGCGCGTGCGCCTCGTCCGCCGCTTCTCGCGGTCCGTGCTGGAGGAGGAGCTGTCGCTGGCGCCGGGCTCGCGGACCCTCGAGCTGGACCTCGCGACCGAGTGGCACGAGACGGAGCAGCTGCTGAAGCTCGCCTTCCCCCTCGACGTGCGCGCCGCGCACTCCACGGCCGAGACGCAGTTCGGCGTGCAGCAGCGGGTCACCCACGTCAACACGTCCTGGGAGGCGGCGAGGTTCGAGACGTCGATGCACCGGTTCGTGCTCGTCGAGGAACCGGGCTTCGCCGTCGCCCTCGTGAACGACTCGACCTACGGCTACGACCTCACGCGGGAGGCCGACGGCGACGGGATCGTCACCACAGTGCGCCTCTCGCTGCTGCGCGCGCCGCGCTTCCCGGACCCGCGGACCGACCAGGGCAGGCAGACGCACCGGGCGGGCCTCGTCGTCGGCACGGACGTGCGGCACGCGACCGACGAGGGCGTCGCGATGAACGCGCCGCTGCGCCGGGTGCGCGGCGCCCGTGGCTTCGCGCCGCTCGTGACGCTGACGGCGGAGGCGCTCCTGTCCGCGGTGAAGCTCGCGGACGACGGCAGCAGCGACCTCGTCGTCCGCCTCTACGAGCCGGTGGGCCGCCGCGCGGAGGCGGTGCTGCGCGTCGACGCGCCGGTCACGGCGGCGCGGACCGTCGACCTGCTCGAGGGACCGCTGCCGGAGGCCGAGCCCGTCGACCTCCAGGACGGCGCGGTGCGGCTGCGGCTCGGCCCCTTCGAGGTGCGCACGCTCCGCCTCCACCTCGCGGGTCGGTAGTCCCGCTGGGCACCTCGCCGGTCGAGGTGCGAGCGCAGCGAGCCTCGAGACCACCCCCACCCGCACTCGAAGACCACGCCGAAGGCTCCGCGCCGATACCACGCTCCGAATCGCCTGCACGCGCGACACGCCGTCGGTGGTGTCGAACATACTTCTGCCATGCTCACCCACGCAGACATCCGGCTGCTGGAGTTCGAGGACGCCCACCCTCGCCACACCGGACTGAAGACCGACGCGATCCGCATGCGGCTCGGCATGACGACGTCCCGCTACTACCAGCGCCTGCAGGTGCTGGCCGCGCGCCCCGAGGTCGAGGACCGCTGGCCGCGGGTCGCGCGCCGCGTGCAGCGCCGCACGCAGCAGCGGGCGGACGAGCGCGCGCAGCTCGACCGCTGGCTCCGCTGACACCGGCCGCACCGGAACGACGAAGGGCGGGGAGCCGCGCTCCCCGCCCTGTCCGTACACCCCCTGGGACTTGAACCCAGAACCCACTGATTAAGAGTCAGTTGCTCTGCCAATTGAGCTAGAGGTGCGCACCCGGGTCCTCGCGAACCCAGGGATCGAGGGTAGCAGACGGGCGAGGATGGACGTCGTGACCTCCACGCGACTGGCCGCCGGCGACGCGGCACCCGACTTCACCCTGCCGGACTCCTCGGGGAAGGACGTGAGCCTCGCCGACCTGCGCGGCCAGGACGTCGTCCTCTACTTCTACCCGGCGGCGATGACCCCGGGCTGCACCACCCAGGCCTGCGACTTCCGCGACAACCTGAACTCGCTCGCCCAGGCGGGCTACCGCGTCGTCGGGGTGTCCAAGGACGAGCCCGCCGCGAACGCGGAGTTCGCCGAGCAGGAGTCGCTGAACTTCCCGCTGCTGTCCGACCCCGACCTCGCGGTGCACAAGGCGTACGGGGCGTGGGGCGAGAAGTCGATGTACGGCAGGACCGTCACCGGCACGATCCGCTCCACCTTCGTCATCGACGGCGAGGGGCGCCTGACGCACGCGCTCTACAACGTGAAGGCGACCGGCCACGTCGCGAGCCTCCGCAAGCGGCTCGGCATCGACTGACGTCCCGCCGCGAGGCGCCCTACCCGCGGTCGAGCGCCTCGCGGACCGGGCGGGAGAAGAGCAGCACCAGCGCGACGAGGGCCAGGGCGACCGCCGCGACACCGAACCCGATCGCGGCGCCGGCGCCCTGCAGCGAGTACGCCCCGATCAGCGCCTGGACGATCTGCCAGACAAGGGCGGCCGAGCGCGTCCACGCGCGCGTGCGCACCAGGCCGATCGCGACGACCGCCAGCAGCACGGCGAAGATCAGCACGAAGACGGCGACGGCGATGCCGGAGGTGGGGTCCCCCGTGCCGCCGCCCGTCGTGCTGCGCACCCCGTAGGGCGAGGCCACCAGCGCGAGCAGCCCGATCACCGCGGTGGCGAGCGCCTCGACGGCGACGATGACGGCCAGCGCGATCAGTCCGGCGGGCCTGCGGCCCGTGTTCGATGCGCTCACAGCGACATCACAACTTCAATACCCTTGCTCACGACTAGGTGCTGTGTCACGATGTTTCCGGTTCGTTTCGGTGCCCACGAAGGTGAGGGCAGACGGTGATGAAGAGGGACGGGAGACCGTCCTTCTTCTGCTGTAGGGGCCTTCCCCGATCATGCAGCACCCACCCGACCACACACCGGTTCGGCCACTGCTTGCCCGGCTCTCCGACGACGCGGCCCGGGACCCGAACCGCGATGAAAGTGAGCGCCCCGGTATGGATTGGCGTGACCGTGCTGCGTGCCTGACGGCAGACCCCGAGCTCTTCTTCCCGATCGGCAACACCGGACCGGCGGTCGATCAGATCGAGCGAGCGAAGTCCGTCTGCGGCCGCTGCACCGTCACCGAGTCGTGCCTGCAGTACGCGCTCGAGACCAGCCAGGACTCCGGCGTCTGGGGCGGCCTGTCCGAGGACGAGCGCCGCGCCCTGAAGCGCCGCGCGGCCCGAGCCCGCCGCTCCGCCTGACCTCGCGGCTCCGCACTCCTGATGCGGACCCGCACCCCTGACGCGACACGCCGCGTCCCGCTCGCCGGGACCGGCGTGTCGCGTCGTTTCTACGGATCCGCGAACCCCTCGTGGGCTGAGGTGGTCTCGAGGCTCGCTGCGCTCGCACCTCGACCAGCGGCGGGCGCGAGTAGCGAGGCAGCCCAGCGCGGACGTCGCGCGCAGCAGCGGCCAAGGGCCGCCGGTGCCTCATGGCGCCGAACCGCGCGGGCGCGAGGAGCGCAGCGACGAGCCTGCCCAGCCCACCGCGAGGGGGCCGCGAAGCGGTCGCCGAGCAGACGCTCCCCTAGCGCCGCGAGCAGCGGCCGTCAGGCCGCCGGCGCCTCATGGCGCCGAACCGCGCGGGCGCGAGGAGCGCAGCGACGAGCCTGCCCAGGCGGCCGCGAGGGGGCTGCGAAGCGGTCGCCGAACGGACGCCTCCGCGCGGAATGAACACAGCCGGCACTGCGCGAAATGGGTACCCCGCGCTACTCCTCGAAGTTGAACGGCACCGCGATCGTGACCTCGGTGCCGCGACCGGACATCGTGTGCCAGTCGATGAGCCCGCCGAGCTCGCCCTCGATGAGGGTGCGGACGATCTGCGTGCCGAGCCCGGTGCCGACCTTGCCCTCCGGGAGCCCGACGCCGTTGTCGCGCACCGACACGGAGAGGCCCTCGTTGGCGCGGTGCGCGGTGATGACGACGGTGCCGTCGCGGCCGGCGAGCCCGTGCTCGACGGCGTTCGTGACCAGCTCGGTGAGCGCGAGCGCGAGCGGGGTCGCGTAGTCGCTCGGCAGCACGCCGAACGCGCCGCGCTTCATGGGGACGACCCGGGAGCGGTGGGTGGAGGCGACCTCGGTGATGAGCATCAGCACCCGGTCGAAGACGGTGTCGAAGTCGACGGTCTGGTCGAGCCCCTGGCTGAGCGTGTCGTGGACGACAGCGATCGCGGACACGCGACGGGTCGCCTGCGCGAGCGACTCCCGCGCCTCGTCGCTGCCGGAGCGGCGAGCCTGGATGCGCAGCAGGGAGGCGACGGTCTGCAGGTTGTTCTTCACCCGGTGGTGGATCTCGCGGATCGTCGCGTCCTTGGTGATCAGCTCCTGCTCCTGGTTGCGCAGCTCCGTCACCTCGCGGCAGAGGACGATCGCGCCGACGCGCTCGTCGTCGTGTCGGACGGGGATGGCGCGCAGCGACAGCGTCGAGCCGCGGGCCTCGATCTCGGTGCGCCACGGCGCCTTGCCGGTCACCACGAGCGGCAGCGTCTCGTCGAAGCGCAGGTGCTCCGGCAGCAGCTCGGTGACGGCCTCGGCGAGCGGCTGCCCCTCCAGCTCGCCGGAGAACCCGATGCGGTTGAAGGCGGACAGCGCGTTCGGGCTGGCGAACAGCACGGTCCCGTCGACGTCGAGGCGGATGAGCCCGTCGGAGGCGCGGGGCGCGCCCCGTCGCGGCGCGGTCGGCGCGGCGAGCGTCGGGAAGTCGCCGGTGGCGATCATCCGGAACAGGTCCTGGGCGCAGTCGTTGAACGTCAGCTCCTGCCGGCTCGGCATCCGCGCCTCGGAGAGGTTCGTGTGCCGGGTCAGCACCGCGATCGGGCCGACCACCTGCTGCGGCCCGGCCGAGGGCGACGTTCGCCGGACCACCGGCACGGCGCGGACCCGGGTCGGGGTCTCCTCGAACCAGTCCGGCGCGGACGAGTCGAGGATCTCGCTCCGCTCGAAGGCGTCGGTGACGAGGCGCCGCCAGTCCTGCTTGATCGACTGGCCGACGAAGTCCCGGTAGAACAGCGTCGCCGCCGACGACGGCCTCGCGTGGGCGACCGCGACGAAGTCGCCCTCCTCCGCCGGCGTCCAGAGCACCACGTCCGCGAAGGCGAGATCGGCGAGCAGCTGCAGGTCGCCGAGCAGCGCGTGCAGCCAGGACAGGTCGTCCTCGCTCAGCCGGCCGTGGGCACTGACGAGCTCGCTCATGGTCGGCACGAGCCGAGTCTACGAACCGCCGCGCGCGGGGTCCGCCAGCCGGTAGCGGCCGTCGTGCTCGACGACGAGCCCGTCGGCGACGAGCCCGACGAGCTCCCGGCCGAACGGGTCCTCCTCCCCCATCGACATGAGGGCGCGGGACTCCGCGCTGCCGTCGGGGAAGGCCGCCCGGAGCCCCGCGAGCGTCGCGGGGCCCTGCTCGAGGCGGCGCAGGACGGCCCGCTGCACGGGGCTCATCAGTCGCGCCGCGCGAGCAGCGCCGCGTTCAGCCGGGCGGTGAAGGCCTCGTCGACCGGTCGGTCGGTCCCGTCGAGCGTCCGGATCGGCGCGGCGAGCCGCACGCTCGACAGCAGCCACAGCCCGTCCGCGTCATCGAGCGCCGTGCGCGGCAGCACCTCGTAGCTGGTGGTCATCCCCTCGGCGCGGGCGGAGCGGAAGGCGTCGGCCTGCGTGGTGCCGGGCAGGATGCCGAGGCTCGTCGACGGCGTCACGAGCCGGTCGCCGCGCTTCAGCAGCAGGGTGGAGGTCGCGCCCTCGAGGAGGAAGCCGTCGCCGCTCACGAACAGCGCGTCGTCCGCGTCACGGCGCCGCGCCTCGCGCAGCGCCGCCATGTTGAGGGCGTACGAGAGCGTCTTCGCGCCCTGCAGCAGCCAGGGCGCGGTCGCGGTGACGTCGTGCGGCAGCCCGCGGTCGAGCACGACGACACCGATCCCGCGCGTCCGCGCCTCCGTGTGGTCCGGCGCGACGGCGCCGGTCGCCCAGCCCGTCGGGATCCCCGACCCCTCGGGGCCGCGCGTGTAGACCAGCTTGACGAACCCCTCCCGGTCGGCGGGCAGGCGCTCCGCGACGGCGATCAGGGTCTCGCGCCACGCGTCGAGGTCCGGCTCCGGCAGCTCGAGCATCGCGGCCGACCGGGCGAGGCGGGCGAGGTGCCCGTCGACGGCCTGGGCGCGGCCGCCGACCACGCCGAGGGTCTCGAACACGCCGTCGCCGCGGGTGGCGCCGAGGTCGTGCACGGTGACCTGCGGGTCCGCGGGGTCGGCGAGGCGGAACGCGGTCGGCGCGGCGGTGCCGTCCAGCGCGGGCGAGTTCAGGACGGCGAGCACGGCGGTGGACACGTGCCCATCCTGCCCCGCCGCACGGGCGGCCGTCAGACTGGCAGCAGGCGGCGGAGGGCCCGGGGCCGCCTCGCGGGGACCGGCGGCGCGTCCACGAGGTGGTCCGCGGCGAGGCCGCGCAGCGCGGCGACGGCGGACGCGCGCGGCGCCGCGTCCGGCAGGCTGCGCCCGGTCAGCAGCGCGGCGTCGCAGGCGGACGGGTCGCTCGGGACGAGCGTCACCTCCTCGATGCCCGCGAACCGGGCGAGGCTGGCGCGGATCTGCGCGCCCGGCGCCAGCCCCACCGCGCTGCGCCGCACCTTCGTGATCACCGGCCGGATGCGGCTCGGGTCGACCAGCTCGACGAGGTCGCCGTAGGCCCGCACGAAGCGGGCGAGGCCGATCGGGTCCGCAGCGCCCACCGCCACCACGACGTCCGCGGCCTGCACCGCCGCGAGCGTCGCCGCGTTCCGACGCGGCGCGAACAGGTCGGACACGATCTCCTCGTCCGCCTCGAGGTTGTAGCCCGCGTCCACGACCGTGTGCGCGACCCAGTCGCGGCACCGCTCCAGCACCGTGCCCATGCGGTCCGCGGAGAGCTCCGGCCAGCGGGAGGGTCGCCCGATCCCCGTGAGCACGGCGAGGTCGGCGGTCGCGCCGCGGTGGCGCTGCGCGACGCGGTCGAGCTCGTGGCCCGTCAGCGCCTCGGCGGCGGCGAGCCGGCACGCCGCGGCGAGGCCCGGCGCCTCGTCGAGCAGGGCGAGCGCCGGCGCGACCGCGGCGCCGGTCGTGTCGGCGTCGACGAGCGCGGTCGGGGTGCCGGACGCGGCGATCTCCGCGGCGAGCGCGATCGCGGTCGTCGTGCGGCCGGGAGCGCCCGCCGGGCCCCACACGGCGGTCACCCGTCCCCGCCCGCTCGGCGCCGTCACCGGCGCCGGCGCGACGTCGTCCGGCGCATCCGGGACGCTGCGCGCGAGCCGGTCGCGCAGCTCCCGGCCGCTCACCGACGCGTCGAGCGGCTCCCGCACGCCGAGCGCGGCGGCGTGCCGCCTCCCTGCCTCGCCCTCCGCGAGCACGAGCGCGGTCGTCCTGGCCGAGGCGGCGGCGAGGAGCAGGGCGCCGTCGACCCAGCGGGGGTCGGCGCTCGCGAGCAGGACGTCCGGCCGCAGCCGCTGCACCGCCGCGGCCGCCTCCGCCGCGCCCGCCGGCCTCGCCACCACCACGAGCCCCGCGTCCGGCAGCTGCGGCAGCAGGGCGTCCTCGACGCCCGGCGCGAGGCAGAGCACCACGGAGCGCGGCGCGCTCACCGGGTGCCGCCGACCGCGACCGCCGCGATGCGGGACCCGTCCGCCTGCGCCTCGAGCAGCGCGGCGACCTCGTCCCTCGGGACCTGCACCTCGACCGCGTCCTCCCGACCGCCGGCGATGAGCCCGCTCGAGGTCGGCACCCGGGCGACGACGGCGTCGTTGACGAGCACGACCGGCGGCCCGTACCGCTCCTGCGCGCCCTCGAGCCTCGGCGCCGACCACAGGTCGACGTCGGTGCCCGCCCCGACGCCGTCCGCGAGCGGCGAGGCGAGATCCACGACCACCGTCGCGGTCGCGAGCTCGGCGGAGGTCCCGACCGCCGACCGCGGGACGACCTCGCCGGCCGCCACCGTCCGCGTCGCGACCAGGCCGGCCGCCGGCAGCGGCCCCGTCAGGTACAGGCCCTGCGCGTCGCCCAGCCGGACCGAGGCGGCGACGAGCCGGTCCGCGGTGACGCGCTCCCCCGCCACGAGGGCGTGCGCGGCCCGGTAGACGACGACCGAGCGGGTCAGCGCCGACACGAGGGCGGTGGTGCCGAGCGCGGACGCGACGACCAGCACCACGCCGATCAGGATCCGCGGATCCGGCAGGGGCCTGCGCCGGGGCCGCAGCGGGAAGGTGGCCATGAGTCCTCCATCACGAGCTCGCGCCCATGGTGACGACTCCCGCTCCTCGGCGCCGCGCGTTGTCCACAGGGCGCGGAGCGGAGCGTTCCGCCCCCGGCTCCGCTGCCATGCTTCGGTCATGACCTCGGACCCGGACGACCTGCTCGGCCGCTTCCTGACGGTCGCGGAGACCGCCGAGGTGCTGCGCGTGTCCGTCTCGCAGGCCTACTCCCTCGTGCGCTCCGGCGAGCTGGCGGCGATCCGCGTCGGCGCCGCCCGGCACTGGCGGGTCGAGCGCACGGAGCTCGAGGCGTACATCGAGGCCCGCTACGAGGAGGCGCGCCGGGAGGCGAACTGGCGCCAGAGCGCGTTCGCGATCGTGCCGGAGCTGCGCCAGGGCGACCTGCTCTGAAGGCGCCGCGCTCCTTCAGGCGCGAATTCGTTTCCGGGTGACGTCGTCGGCGCTCAGCAGCGCCGAATCCGTCGCCCGTCGCCGGAGACGCCGATCAGTCCACGCGGACGAGCAGCACGGAGGCGAGCGGCAGCAGCTCGATCCGGCTGACCGCGCTCGCGCGGCGCCAGGCGTCCGCGGGGTGCACCGCGAGGTCGACGTGGTCGCGGCCGACCCGGTCGAGCGTGCCGGTCAGCACGCCACCCGTGGTCGTGAGCTGCACGGCGCGACGTCGCCGGGCGAGGTCCCGCAGCACGAACGCGAGCCCGAGCCGGTCGGTCAGCGCCCCCTCCGCCGGCGCCGGTTCCCGGCTGCGGGCCAGCTGCTCGGCGGTGGGCAGCACGGCGGCGACCGCACCGAGCGGCAGCACCGCCTGCGCGCCGCCGGAAAGGTCTCCGCTCAGCCAGTCCCGCCCGACGGTGCGCGGGGCCAGATCGATCGTGGACGCGTCGACGAGGCGCAGGTGGATCGGCTCGCGCACCATCGCGATGGCCCGCAGACGGTCGCGCAGCGCGGCGCGGCCGACCTGCAGCCGCTCCTCCTCCGCCTGCTCCTCGCGCTCCTGCGAGCCGATCCCGTCCTCGAGCTGCCCCTCGAGGTCGGCGAACAGCTCGTCCCAGCGCACGCGCGCACGGTAGCCGGAACCATGGGCGCCGATAGGCGACTTATCCACAGATCCTGCCGCTCCTCTTCCCCCGAGCGCGACGGTGCTGCTTTGGTATGCGCGTCCGCCGCACCCGGGTGGACAGGAACCCCGCCCGCTTCCGCTCCCCCACGGAGACCCACCCATGAGTGCTGGATCCATGCTGCCGTTCCCGCCGTCCGCGCCGCCGGCGGACGAGTTCTTCGCGCGGCAGTTCACCCCGTCCTCGTCGCTGCCGGATCCCACGGTCCTGATCGAGAACCTGGCGCTCGGCGTCGTCGAGGTGCTGGGCGGTGTGCGGGACCTGGAGCAGCTCGGCCGCTGGCTGACCGAGCCGGTCTACAAGCTGCTGCTGCGGCGCAGCGTGCTCGCCGCGCGGGGCCGAGCCGCCCGGCGGCAGTCGCCGGCCCGGCCGAAGGTGCGGATCGCGTCGCGCCGCCTGATGAGCCCCGCCGACGGGGTGATCGAGGCGACCGTCGTCCTCACGGGCGCTGCCCGCACGCGCGCGATCGCGATCCGCCTGGAGGGCATCGACCACCGCTGGCGCGCGACCGCCCTCCACGTCCTCTGACCGCGCGCGTGGCGGCTCCGCCCGGCTGATCGTCGCCCTCAGCGCCAGATTGCGCCGCGCGCTCGGCGACGATCGGCGCTCAGCGCGCATCTGCACGAGCGCCCGCGCCGCGCACCCGGGGCGGGCGCGCGGCGGCGGGGACTACTGGCCGCGCTCGGCGGCGCGGCGCTGCTGCCGGTTCTGCGGCGCGCCCGACGGAGCCTGTCCGAAGGCGCCCCGCCCGGCGCCCGCACGCTGCGGCACCTGCCGCTGCGGCGCACCGCGCGACGGGCCGCGGCGCGGCTCGTCCTGCTCGGGCTCCGGCAGCTCGCCGCCGAACTGCGTCGCCTGCTGCGCCGCGGCCAGCTGCGCCTTCGCCGTCGCGGCGCGCTCCAGCAGCCCCCGCTGGTTGCGCACCTCCACGCCGCCGTCGTCGGACGGCGCGGTGAAGCGGAGCGTGTCGTTCGACGTCTGCTGCCCGAGGCCCTTCGCGTCGACGGAGCCCGCGGCCGGGTTCACCTCGACCTCCAGGTTGAACAGGAACCCGACCGACTCCTCGCGGATCGCGCCCATCATCGTCTGGAACATCGAGTAGCCCTCGCGCTGGTACTCGACCAGCGGGTCGCGCTGCGCCATCGCTCGCAGGCCGATGCCGTCCTTCAGGTAGTCCATCTCGTACAGGTGGTCGCGCCACCGGCGGTCGATCACCGACAGCACCACGCGCCGCTCCAGCTCGCGGGTCGCGTCGGCGCCCAGCTCGCGCTCGCGGCGCTGGTACGCGACCTGCGCGTCGGAGAGCACCTCGCGCTTCACGAAGTCGCGGTTCACGCGCCCCTTGCTGCCGGCCTCCGCGGCCACCTCGTCCGGCGTGATGCCGACCGGGTAGAGCGTCTTCAGCTCCGCCCACAGCGCGTCGAAGTCCCAGTCGTCGCCGGAGCCCTCCGCGGTGTGGGTGTCCACCACGTCGTCGATCACCGAGCCGAGGAAGGACTGCACGCGCTCGTGGATGTCGTCGCCCTCGAGGATGTGGCGGCGGTCGCCGTAGATCGCCTCGCGCTGGCGGTTCAGCACGTCGTCGTACTTGAGGACGTTCTTGCGGATCTCGGCGTTGCGCGCCTCCACCTGGCTCTGCGCGCTGCGGATCGCGCGGGAGACGACCTTCGACTCGATCGCGAGGTCGTCCGGCACGCCGCTGCGGCCCATCAGCATCTCGGCGGCGCCCGCGTTGAACAGCCGCATCAGGTCGTCCTTGAGCGACAGGTAGAAGCGGCTCTCGCCCGGGTCTCCCTGACGGCCGGAGCGGCCGCGCAGCTGGTTGTCGATGCGGCGCGACTCGTGGCGCTCGGTGCCGAGCACGTAGAGGCCGCCGGCCTCGACGACGCGCTGGGCCTCCTCGGCGACCTCCGCCTTCACCGCGTCGAAGACGCCGTCCCACTGCGCCTCGTACTCGTCCGGCGTCTCCGACGGGCTGAGCCCGCGCGCGGTCATCGCCGCCACAGCGAGGAACTCGGAGTTACCGCCGAGCATCACGTCCGTGCCGCGGCCGGCCATGTTCGTCGCGACGGTGACGGCGCCGTAGCGGCCGGCCTGGGCGACGATCGCCGCCTCGCGCGCGTGGTTCTTCGCGTTCAGCACCTCGTGCCGGACGCCCTTCTTCGCGAGCAGCTTCGAGAGGTACTCGCTCTTCTCGACGCTCGTCGTGCCGACGAGGACCGGCTGCCCCTTGCGGTGGCGCTCTGCGATGTCCTCCACGACCTGCGCGAACTTCGCCTCCTCGTTCTTGTAGATGAGGTCCGGCTGGTCGATGCGCTGCATCGGCTTGTTCGTCGGGATCGGGACGACGCCCAGCTTGTACGTCGACATGAACTCGGCCGCCTCGGTCTCGGCGGTGCCGGTCATGCCGGACAGCTTCTTGTAGAGGCGGAAGTAGTTCTGCAGCGTGACGGTGGCGTAGGTCTGGTTCTCCGCCTTGACCTGCACGTTCTCCTTGGCCTCGATGGCCTGGTGGATGCCCTCGTTGTAGCGGCGGCCGACCAGGATGCGGCCGGTGTGCTCGTCGACGATGAGCACCTCGCCGTTCATCACGACGTAGTCCTTGTCGCGCTTGAACAGGGCCTTCGCCTTGATCGCGTTGTTCAGGAAGGAGATGAGCGGGGTGTTCGCCGACTCGTAGAGGTTGTCGATGCCGAGGTAGTCCTCGACCTTCTCGATGCCGGGCTCCAGCACGCCGACGGTGCGCTTCTTCTCGTCGACCTCGAAGTCCGTGCCCGCGCGCAGCTGCTTGGCCAGCTGCGCGAACTCGCCGAACCAGCGGTTCGCCTCGCCGCTCGCGGCGCCCGAGATGATCAGCGGGGTCCGCGCCTCGTCGATGAGGATCGAGTCGACCTCGTCCACGATCGCGAAGTAGTGGCCGCGCTGCACCAGCTCGCCGGTCGACCAGGCCATGTTGTCGCGCAGGTAGTCGAACCCGAACTCGTTGTTCGTGCCGTAGGTGACGTCGGCGAGGTACTGCTCGCGGCGCTGCTCCGGGGTCTGGCCCGACAGGATCACGCCGGTCGTCATGCCGAGCGCACGGAAGACGCGGCCCATCAGCTCCGACTGGTAGCCGGCGAGGAAGTCGTTGACCGTGACGATGTGGACGCCGCGGGAGGTGATGGCGTTCAGGTACGCGGGCATCGTCGCGACCAGGGTCTTGCCCTCGCCGGTCTTCATCTCCGCGATGTTGCCGAGGTGGAGGGCGGCGCCGCCCATCACCTGCACGTCGAACGGGCGGAGCCCGATGGTGCGTCGCGCGGCCTCGCGGACGGCGGCGAACGCCTCCGGCAGCAGGTCGTCGAGGCTCTCGCCGTTCGAGTACCGCTCCCGCAGCTCGGCGGTCTCGTTCCGGAGGTCCTCGTCGGTCAGCTGCGTGAACTCGTCCTCGAGGTTGTTCACCTGGCCGACGATCCGCTGCAGCCGGCGCAGGGTGCGACCCTCGCCCATCCGCAGGGCCTTCTCGAGCACGTTCGCCACGCGCGGTCTCCCTCCGCGACCGGCGCCTGGAGCCGGATCGCCAACTCGCAAAGGTACCAGCGGCCCCGGAACAGGGGTCGCGCCCCCGCCGGATGCGAGCCGTCTGCACAGGATCGCCTGGCTCGGCGCCCCGCGCGGGCCCGCTGCTTGGATGAGCCGTCACCGAGAGAGGGCCACATGACCGCACTCACCCGCCGCACCCTGCTCGCCACCGCGGGCGCCGCCTCCGTCAGCACCCTGCTCGCCTCCTGCGCGGGCTTCACCGGCCAGCCGCAGGGCGGCTCCTCCGGCGGATCCAGCGGCGGCAGCGGCACGCTCACCTTCACCACGTGGGCCTCCGACAGCGAGAAGGCCGCCTACGAGAAGCTGATCAAGCAGTTCGAGGCCGCGAACGACGGCGTCACCGTGCGCGCCAACTTCGTGCCGTACCAGCAGATGTTCACGAACATCGACGCGCAGCTGTCCGCCGGCAACGCGCCCGACGTCTTCCGCGCCGGCTACGGCCAGATCGGCGGCTACGCGAAGCAGGGGGCGCTGCTCGACCTCTCCGACTCCCTCGGCAGCGAGAAGAGCCGCTTCATCCCGGCGTTCTGGGAGGCGATCAGCTACGACGGCAAGCCGTACGGCGTCGCGCAGCAGACCGACACCTCAGCGATCGCGTACAACAAGCAGCTCATGAAGGACGCGGGCATCACGTCGCTGCCCGACTCCCTCGACAGCGCGTGGAGCTGGGCGGAGTTCGACGACGTGATGTCGCGCCTCCGCGCGAAGCTGCCGTCGTCGAAGTACCCGTTCGCCTACAACTGGCAGCTGGGCGGGTCGCCCCGCTGGCTGACGTGGCTGTTCGAGGCGGGCGGACGCCTGCTGAACGAGGACCTCAGCGCCTCCGCCATCCGCAGCGACGCGGGCACGAAGGCGCTCGACTACACCAAGGCCTTCTTCACGAAGGACTACGTGCCCGCGAACTCGAGCGTGAAGTCCAACGCCTACGCCGACACGACGTGGCTCGCCGGCACCACCGCGATGGTGTCGGCCGGCAACTTCCTGCTGCCGGAGTTCACGGACGCGAAGTTCGACTGGGGCGTCACCTACCTGCCGAAGGACCAGCGCGCGGCCGACGACCTCGGCGGCAACGCGCTCGTCGCGACCGCGGACTCGAAGAACACGGAGCTCGCGACGAAGTTCCTGAAGTTCATGGTCAGCGACGACGCCATGCGCACCTTCTGCGGCGGTGCGCTCGAGCTGCCGACCCTGCAGAGCCTCGTCGGGCAGGACCTCGGGTGGGACGCGCCGGACGGCGTGATGCCCGTGTTCGTGGACCAGGCGACGACGATCACGCCGGCGGACGTCGCGCAGCTGACCGTGCCGGCGAGCGCCGCGATCACCACCGTGCTCACGAACCAGCTGGAGGCGGCGTTCCGGCAGGGCCAGTCGACCGCGCAGACGCTGCAGAACATCGCCGACGGCGTGGACAAGGCGGTCGCGTGACGGACCCGCGGAGCCGGGCGTGACCGGGACCACGCTCGGCGCGGGCGGCGCGGTCGCCGATGCAACCGCCCGCCCGCCCGGCTCCCGCCCCTCGAGCAGGCGGCGCGCCCGCATGCGCGAGACGCTGGTCGGCTACTCCTTCGCCGCGCCGAACCTGATCCTGCTCGGGGTCTTCCTGCTCTACCCCCTCGGCCTCGCGGCCGTCCTGTCCTTCACCCGATACTCCGGCTTCGGGGCGCCGGAGTGGATCGGCATCGCGAACTACGCCGAGCTGCTGTCCGACGCCACCTTCTGGCGGGCGCTGATCAACACCACCTTCTTCACCGCGCTGACGCTGCTCGGCTCGGTCGGGCTCGGCCTCGCGATCGCCGTGCTGCTGAACAAGGCGCTGCCCGGGCGCGCGCTGTTCCGCACCATCGTCTACGCGCCGATGGTCGTCTCCGGCGTCGCCTCCGGCCTCATCGGCGTGCTGATGTTCGACGAGAACACCGGCGTGATCGACAAGGGCCTGATCGCCCTCGGCCTGCCCGCCATCCCGTTCCAGTCGAACGGCACCGCCGCGATGGCCGCCGTGATCCTGATGACGATCTGGGGCCGCACCGGCTTCAACATGGTGATCTACCTGGCAGGCCTGCAGGGCATCGGCGCGGAGCTGTACGAGGCGGCGGAGCTGGAGGGCGCGGGCCCCTGGCAGCGGTTCCGCAGCATCACCTTCCCGCTGCTCGGCCCGTCGACGTTCTTCCTGCTGATCATGAACGTCATCTACTCGTTCCAGGTCTTCGACCTGGTGTTCGTGCTGACCGGCGGGGGCCCGGGCGACGCGACGACGATGCTGACCACCTACGCCTACACGAACGCGTTCACGACACGGGCGCAGGGGTACGCCGCCGCGATCGGGATGGTGCTGCTCGTGCTGATGCTCGCCTTCGCCGCCGTGCAGTGGCGGCTGAACCGCGGACGGGACGTGACCGAGTGACCGCGACCGCAGGTACCCGCGCCGCGACGGCGTCCCGCGGCGTCGCGACCACCCGCTCCGGCCACCTCCGGTCCCGCAGGCGGCGGCACCGCGTCGCGCAGGTCGCGCGCTTCGTCGTGGCGCTCGCGATCTGCGCCGTGATGGTCTTCCCCTTCTACTGGATGGTCGTCGTCTCGCTGTCGCCGAAGGACGAGCTGTTCTCGACGGTCTTCAAGCTGTGGCCGTCCCGCCTGACCCTCGACAACTTCACCGGTGTGCTCGCGCGCTACGACATCGTCACCTGGTTCGGGAACTCGTTCGTGATCACGGCCTTCGTCACCGTGCTCGGCGTCCTCGTGAACCTGCTCGCGGGGTACGCCTTCGCGAAGATCCGCTTCCTCGGTCGCAGCGCGGTCTTCTTCGCGGCGCTCGCGACGCTCGTGCTGCCCGTGCAGGTGACGATGGTGGCGCAGTTCCGGCTCGTCTCCGACCTCGGCTTCTACGGCACGTACTGGGCGGTGATCCTGCCGTCGGCGGCGGTGGCGACCGGGGTGTTCCTCGCGCGCCAGTTCATCATCGGCATCCCGGACGAGCTGCTGGAGGCGGCGCGGATCGACGGCGCCGGATCGTTCCGCGTCTTCCGCTCCATCGTGCTGCCGCTGTGCCGGCCGCTGATCGCGGTGCTGGTGGTGCTGATCGCGATGGCGACGTGGAACGACTTCGCCTGGCCGCTCATCGCGCTGAAGCAGGACTACCTGTTCACGCTGCCGATCGGCCTGCTGTTCCTGCAGGGGCAGACGACGCCCGACTTCACGCAGATCATGGCGCTCAGCCTGATCGCGGTGGTGCCGATGATCGTGCTGTTCCTCGCGACGCAGCGCTACTTCGTGCAGGGCATCGCGCGCAGCGGCATCCGCTGACCGGGGCTTGCCGCTTTCGTCCCTCTCCGCGCCTCCGCGGGGGACGAAAGCGGCAACTCCCCGGCGTTCATCGCTCCGCTCCTCCCCAGGGCCGCATCGGGGCGGACCCTGATCGCGGAGGCAGCAGCGCCCTCGGACCGAGGTGCTGCGCTGGCACCCTGCCGCGCATGCCGGTCGATCCACTCGCCGTGTTCGGTGACGAGCCCTTCTCGATCGGAGCGGCTCGTACCGCAGGGGCCGGCCGGAAGCGGACGGACGCTCCCCGTCTCGCGCGCCCGTTCGCAGGCGTGCGCGCCAGAGAAGCACCCGCCGACGTGCGCGCCCTCGCCGCCGCGTACCTGCCGAAGATGGCACCGCACGAGTTCTTCAGCCATCGCACCGCGGCGCTGCTGCACGGCCTCTGGTTGCCGCTTCCCGATCAGCAGCGGCTCGTGCTCGACGTCGCGGTGATCCGACCGCACCGCGCTCCACGGGACGCCCGGGTGCAGGGCCACCACCTCGTCGAGCGGCCCGGCATGGTCGTCCGGCGCGACGGCGTGCCGGTCGCGAATCCGATCGAGACGGTGTGCCAGCTGGCGACCGTCCTGTCCGGTGACGACCTGGTCACCGCGATCGAGCGCCTGCTGCCGCCGCGGCACCCGGCGAGCGCCCGACGTCTCGAGGCCCTGACCCGAGCGGCGACCGATCCGCACCGGCCCGGGAGCATCCGGCTGCGCAAGGCGCTGCCACGGGTGCGGATCGGGTCGCGGTCGCCGCAGGAGACGCGGCTCCGGCTGCTGATGCTCGCGAGCGGGCTGCCCGAGCCCGAGCTCAGTCACCTCCCGAACGATCCGAGGCTCGAGTGGACGGAGGGCGACCTGGTCTATCCGGCGCAGAAGGTGTGGATCGAGGTCGAGGGCGATCAGCACCGCACGGACCGGCGCCAGTGGATGAAGGACGTCGCCCGCTACGAGCTGCTCACGGACCTCGGCTGGCGCGTGATCCGGGTGACCGCGGCCGACATCGCCGAGCCCGCGGTCACACTCGCCCGGATCGCGCGGGCGCTGCACCGCTCCGGATGAGGGTCTTGCCGCTTTCGTCTCCTTCGAGGGGACGGCTGGAAGCAGAAGCGGCAACACTCCCAGCAGCGGGGCGGCGCCTTGCCGCTTCCGTCCCCTTCTGAACGATGGGAGGGGACGAAAGCGGCAAGGCCCAGTGCTCGTCAGGCGGAGGCGACGCCTGCGGTCGCGAGCACGCGCTCGGAGACCTCCTCGCGGCCGTCGAGCGCGATTACGCCGTAGTTCCAGCCCACGCGGCGGTAGACCACGCTCGGCTCCCCGGTCGTCGCGTCGATGAACAGGAAGAAGTCGTGGCCGACCAGCTCCATCCGGTCGACCGCCTCCTCGACCGTCAGCGCCTCCGCCGGGAACCGCTTGTTCCGGATGACGACGGGGCTCTCCTGCACCTCGCCGGTCTCCTCCGCGAGCGCCGACACCGCACCGTCGGTCGCCTGCGCCTCGGACAGCATCCGGCCGTCGGCGGGCACCACCCCGTGCGCGGCGAAGTCGCCGGAGCTCGCCTCCCGCAGGCTCTCCATGCGCTTACCGCCGCCGCGATGCAGCTTCCGTCGATCCCGCGATCGGCGCACCCGTTCCAGCAGCTTGGCGAGCGCTGCGTCGTAGGCGGCGAACTTGTCCGCGCCGTCCGCCTCGGCCCGGATCACCGGCCCGGGCCCGATGAGGGTCATCTCCACTCGATCGTCGCCGGCCGTGCCGTTCGTCTCGTGGTGCCGGCACAGGCGGATCTCGAGCGCGAGGGCCCGATCCGCCAGGTGCTCCACCCGAGCCGCCTTCTCCTCCGCGTAGTCGCGGAAGCGGTCCGTGATCTGCACGTTGCGACCGATGAGTGTGACGTCCATGGTGACTCCCTCATGTCGCGGCGCACCGCCCTCGGAACGGACCCTGCACCGGTCGCCTGACGGCTGCCCATGAGGGGCCGGGCGGTCTTCGTCGACGCCGTATCGAGACAGTACGCGTGGAGGGCCGCCCGCGTCACGACCCCCTCAGCCGACTCATGGCGACCCCGCGCCGGGCGTGCGGAGCGGCGTGGCCGCGAGGGTCGCCGCCCCGACCACGACGCCGCCCGCCGCTCGCACGGCCCGGGCAGCCTCGCCGAGCGTGGCGCCGGTGGTGACGACGTCGTCGACCAGGAGGACGCGAGCGCCGGAGAGGTCCCGCCTCGCCCGCATGCCCTGCGCGACGTTCGTGAAGCGCGCCTCGCGGCCGAGCCGCACCTGGTCGCCGGAGGACCGGACGAGCCGGAGCAGGTCGTGGTGCGGCAGGCGCGCCCGGCGCAGCAGCAGCCGCAGCGGGTCGTAGCCGCGCTCGACGGCGGAGCGGCGCGTCGCGGGCATCGGCACGAGCAGGAGCCCGTCCCGCTCCCCCGCGGCGGACTCGACGGCCGCCCGCAGCGCCGTGGCGAGCGGACGGGCGACCGAGGTGCGCCCCTCGTTCTTGACGGCGACGACCACGTCGCGCACCACCCCGTCGTAGACCAGCGCGCTCGTGACAGGGACGCCGCCTACCGTGCGGCCGGCGGGCACCGGGGACAGCGCCTCACGGCAGCGGCCGCAGAGCGTCGGCCCGGCCGTGCCGCACCCGCAGCAGTCGTCCGGCAGCACCAGCTGCTGCAGGAACGCGCTCGCGACGCGCAACCGGTCCACGGCGCCATGCTCGCCCGCGCGCGAAGCAGCTGCGAGGCGAGCCGCCCCTGCCGGGCGACCCGCCTCGGAAGGATGCCTGGGGAGGAGCGGTTCAGCGCTGCACGGCGAGCACGTCGATGTCGACGGAGGCGGGAGTCACGACGGCCCAGACGCTGGCGGACGGCGACCAGACGAGCAGCCCGCCCGTGCGGGAGAGAACCCGCAGGTCCTGCTGCCCGGTCGCCCCGACGATCGTGCGGGCGTTCGACAGCAGCGCGAGCTGGGTGGACAGGCCCCCGAGCTGCACCTGCACCACGTTCTGCGCCGACGCGTTGCTCGTGAGGACCGCGACGGTCGACTGGTCGACCCAGGTCGCATCGAGCGCGGTGGCGGTGGGGTCCACGTCGATCGTGATGCGGTCGGTGGTGAGCCCGGTCGGCCGGCCGCTCCCGTCGCGCAGGATCCCGGCCACGTACGCCTCCGTGCCGGCGCCGGTCCGCCGCAGCACGAGCAGCCGTGTGCCGTCCGTCGACGCCTCGATGGAGATGACGCCGGTGGTGTCCAGCTCGGACGACACGTCCGAGGAGGTCCCGTCCGCACGGCTCACACGCAGCCCCCCGGGCTCGTTCTCGGGCACCGAGTAGATCCAGCCGCGCTGATCGAGCGTCGGCGCCGCCAGGTCCCGCCGGTCGTCGACGACCCGGGTGCCGCCGCGGGTGACCGCGACGACCTGCCCCCGCCCGTTCAGCACGGCCGCGATCCGCTGCTGAGCGGACACGGTGATCGCGCTCGGATCCTGCTGCACGATGCGCGGCCCGAGCTCGCGGTCCTCGCTCAGCGTCCCCTGCGCGCTGAGCGCGCCGAAGCGGCCTCCGCTGACGACGAGCGGCTCGCTGCTCGTCGGCTGCTGCAGCTCCGGCTGCGGAGCGACGGGCGCCGTCCGCCCGTTCACGACGAGCCGGAGCGAGGCGATGGAGCGCCCGAGCGACGGCGCGAGCGCCTGCTGGATGCGGTCGGTGTCGCGCTCCGACGGCATCCCGCCCGGCAGCGTGATCGACACGGTCGTCACGCCGTCCGACGTCCGCACCGGCGCCGCGAGCGCGGTACCGGCCGGGAAGACCGGCAGGGTCACCTGCTGCAGCATCGGCGCCTGGCCGTTCAGCAAGGCCTGGACCACCGCGGCGGGGGCGACGCTCGGCGCCACGCTCGACGACGGGGCCGCCGTCTGCCGGGGGAACCATCGGACGTCCGGCACGAGCCGGGAGTACCCGGGCGCGAAGAACTGCAGCTGCGTCGCGACGAACACCTGCGGGAACACGGCCTGCGTCAGCACGACCTGGTCCGGCCCGTCGCTGATCCGCCACTGCCCGCGCACCTGGGTCAGTTGGTAGGTGCTCGACACGGTCCGCGGGATCGCCGTGTAGCGCCCGTCGCCGTCGACCTGCGCCACCGTCGGCACCGTGAGCCGGACTCGGTCGCCGTCGGCGGCGTCCACACCCCACGGCGTCGCGTGGATGAGCACGGACGCGTTCGGCCGCCAGGACCGGGCGAAGGCGGGCGTCAGGAACTCCTTCGCGACACGGTAGTCCTGGCCGGCGCTGGCCGCGGTGACGAAGCCGCGGACGACGTCCTGCGGGCTCATCCCGTCCTGCGGGGGGTTCGGCAGGAACACCGCGGCGGGGTCGTTGCCGGGCGCCTGCGGCACCGAGGTCCTCACGGGCCCGGTGTCCGGGACGACGGCGCAGGCGCTGAGGAGGAGCACGGCGACCAGCGCGCCGATCGCGCCGCCGAGCCGCGGGGCGTTCACGTCGCGACCGCCGCGGTACGGCCGGTCCGCGTGCTCGGGCGCGCGCCGACGTCGTCGGGACGGAGCGGGACGGGCCGGTCCGCGGTCGGACCGTCTCCCCGCGGCAGCGTGAGCACGAAGTTCGCGCCCTCGCCGGGCCGGCTCCAGACCTCGAGCGCGCCGCCGTGCAGCATCGCGTCCTCCAGGCTGATCGCGAGCCCGAGCCCCGTGCCGCCGACCCGGCGCTGGCGGCTCGGGTCCGCACGCCAGAAGCGGTCGAAGACCCGCCCCGCGTCCTCCGCGGACATCCCGATCCCGTGGTCCCGCACGCCGAGGGCGACCGCGTCGGCGCTGCTGTCCACGGTCACCACGACGGGGCGCCCCTCCCCGTGCTCGAGGGCGTTGGCGAGCAGGTTCCGGACGATCCGCGTGATGCGCCGGGCGTCGACGTCGACGGGCGCGTGCCCGCCCGGGGTGACGAGCTCCACCCGCGACCCCGTCTCGCCGGCGAGGCCGCTCAGCGCGTCGATCGTCTCCGTCGCGATGTCGACGAGGCTGGCGGGCTCGCCGGCGACCTCCGCGGCGCGGGCGTCCATCCGGCTGATCTCGAGGAGGTCCGCCAGCAGCGACTCGAACCGCTGCACCTGCGTGCGCAGCAGCTCCGCCGACCGCGCGGTCGGCGCGTCGTAGCGGGCCCGGTTGTCGTACAGCACGTCGCTCGCGAGCCGGATGGTCGTCAGCGGGGTCCGCAGCTCGTGCGACACGTCGGACACGAACCGCTGCTGGACCCGCGACAGGTTCGCGAGCTGGGAGATCTGCCGCTGCAGGCTCTCGGCCATGCGGTTGAAGGAGCTCGCCAGGGTGGCGACCGCGTCCTCCCCCCGCACCGGGATCCGCTGCTCCAGCCGCCCCGCGGCGAGCTGCTCGCTGGTCGCGGCGGCCTGCTTGAGCGGCGCCGTCACGAGTCCGGAGACGAAGGTCACGACCCCGGCGATCAGCACGAGCAGCGCGAGGCCGCCGATCAGCAGCGCGCGCTGCACGACGTCGAGCGTGTCCTGCACGTCCTGCAGGTCGTAGACGAGGAACAGCTGCCCCTGCACGGTCCCGTACCGCAGGGTGTCGGCCACGGCGATGCCGGGGTGGACGGACCCTCCACGACGGATCGCCACCGACTGCCACAGCTGCGCGCCGTCGTCGGCGCGATCGAGCGCGGCTCGCAGGCTGTCGACGGGCAGCGTGCCCTCTCCGACCTGGATCGTGCCGCTGCTGCTGTAGAGCGTTCCGGTGCTGCTGTAGAGCACGTACGCGTCGGCGCGAGCGATCGTCTGCGCGGTCGCGACGGCGTTGCGCGAAGCCGCGGTCAGGGTGGAGGGATCGAGCGTCGTCGCCGTCGCGGACGCGGCCTGCGCCGCCGCCGCGGCCGCTCTGGACGACTCCGCGAGCACCTGGTCGCGCCGGTCGTTGAAGAGCCCCTGGCCGATCGTGTACGACACGACGGTCCCGACCGCCAGCAGCGCGACGGAGGACAGCACGAGCGTGATCAGCACGGTGCGCACCCGCATGGAGCGCCGCCACAGCCGCCGCGGCGATCCGAGCAGCACCCGTGCGCGGCGCGCCGCGACCGCCGCCGCGAGCGTCGGCGGGGTGCTCGGGCGCGGCTCCGACATGGCTAGAGGGCGGCGCCGGCCCGGTAGCCGACGCCGCGGACCGTGGTGACGATCCGCGGGTTCTCGGGGTCGACCTCGACCTTCGCGCGGAGCCGCTGCACGTGCACGTTCACGAGCCGGGTGTCGGCCTTGTAGTGGTAGCCCCAGACCTGCTCGAGCAGCATCTCGCGGGTGAAGACCTGGTGGGGCTTGGAGGCCAGCGTGTGCAGCAGGTCGAACTCGAGCGGCGTGAGCGCGATGACCGAGCCCGCCCGCGAGACCTCGTGCCCGGCGGCGTCGACGGTGAGGTCGCCGATCCGCAGCCGCGGCACCGCGTCGCCGGGCGGCGGGCGCAGGCGGGTGCGGATGCGGGCGACGAGCTCCTTCGGGTCGAAGGGCTTGACGATGTAGTCGTCCGCGCCCGCCTCGAGACCCGTGACGACGTCCGACGTGTCGGACTTCGCGGTCAGCATGATGATCGGCGCGCCGCTCTCGCCGCGGATGGAGCGGCACACCTCGATGCCGTCGACGCCCGGCAGCATCAGGTCGAGCAGGACCAGGTCGGGACGGGTCGTGCGGAACGCGCCCATCGCCTCGGCCCCGTCGGCGCAGAAGACCGGCTCGAAGCCCTCGCTCGACAGCACGATGCCGACCATCTCGGCCAGCGCCGTGTCGTCGTCGACGACGAGGATCCGTCCGCTCATCACGCTCCGCACCGCCCGCGCGGGGACGCGGAACCGCTGGTCAGCGTAATCGACGGCGGGACGTGGAGGGCGCGCGCGTCGTGTCCGCGGCCGGCGTCGCAGCCCCGTGGGACGATTGCCGAGTGACCGACGGCACCAGCGGGTGGGCCTCTCCCTCCGGGGGCCGGGAGGAGCCGCCGCGCTACGGCGAGCGCGTGCCGGGGTGGCAGCCGCCGGAGGCCGCGCCGCCGCCGCCCGCCCCTTCGGCGTACCGGCCGCCGCCGAAGCGGGGGCTCATCCCGCTGCACCCGCTGTCCTTCGGGCAGCTGCTCGGCGCGGCCTTCGGGCTGATCCGGTGGAACCCGCGGGCGACCGTCGTCCCGGCCCTCGCGGTGTCGGTCCTGCAGACCGCGCTCGTCTTCGGCGGCATCGCGGGCCTCGGCCTCACCTCGCTCGACCGCTTCCAGCGCGCGGCGACGGACGCCGACCGGGCGCAGATCCTCGCCGGCACGATCGGCGGCGGCGTCCTCTTCGGGCTGCTCACCTTCGCCGTCACGATCTTGACTACGGCGCTCCTGCAGGGGCTGCTCGTGACGGTCGTGGCCCGGGCGGCGCTCGGCGAGCGCATCGCGCTCGGTGCCGCGCTGCGGATCGCCTGGCGCCGCGTGCTGCCCCTGATCGGCGTCGCGCTGCTGCTCGGCGTCGCGCAGGTCGTCGCCATCGGTCTGCTGGTGCTGCTCGTGGCGCTCGTCGCGCAGGCCGGCGACACCGGCCCGATCATCGCCGCCCTCGTCGGCGTCCTCGGCGGGCTCGGCTTCATCGCCGCCTACCTCTTCATCGCGATCAAGGTCGCGACCGTGCCGTCCGCCGTCGTGCTCGAGCGCCTCGGCGTGCTCGCCGCGATCCGGCGCAGCTGGACGCTGCTGCGCGGCTCCTTCTGGCGCACGCTCGGCCTCGTCGCGCTCGTCACCGTCATGGTCGGGATCGCCGCGCAGGTGGTCAGCATCCCGTTCAGCATCATCGGCGGCGCCGTCGGCGGCCTGCTCGCCCCGAACGCGGGCGGCGACCTCGAGAACGCGTCCGCGCTCGGGACGCTGCTGCTCACCTCGCTGCCCGCGACGATCGTCGGGGTGATCGTGCAGGGCGTCGGGCAGGTCGCGCAGGTGGGCGTGCTGGGCCTCGTCTACCTGGACCAGCGGATGCGGCGCGAGGGCCTCGACCTCGCGATGCAGCGGGCCGTCGAGGAGGACGGCGCCGACCCGTTCAGCACCGCGCGATGACGGTCCCGGTCCTCGCGACCGTCCCCGTCGCGCCCGACGGCGACGCGGCGCGACGGCTGCTGCTCGACGAGCTGGCGAAGCCCGAGTACGCGGCGGCGCAGCCGACCCTGTTCGACCGGGTCGCCACCGCCTTCCTCGACTGGTTCACGGGGCTCTTCGACGCCAGCCGCTCCGGCGCGCCGCCCCTGCTGCTGGCGATCGCGCTGGCGCTGCTCGTCGTCGCGCTGGTCGTCGCGCTGCTGCTGTTCGGGGTGCCCCGCTTCAACCGCCGGGGACGGGCCGCGGCCGGGCTGTTCGGCGACGACGACTCGAGGACCGCCGACGAGCTGCGCCGGGCGGCCGCCGCCGCGCTCGCCCGCGGCGACTTCGACGCCGCCGTGCTGGACCGCTTCCGGGCGCTCGCCCGCGGCCTGGACGAGCGCACGCTCGTGGCCCTGTTCCCCGGCACGACCGCGGTCGCCCTGGCCCGTGCGGCGGCTGATCCCTTCCCGCAGGAGCGCGGGCCGCTCCGCGACGCGGCCGTGCTCTTCGACGGCGTCCGCTACGCCGGCAGGAGCGCCACGCGCGAGGACGCGGAGGGCGTCGCCGGGCTCGACGACCGGCTCGCGGCCGCGCGTCCGCTCCGCGACGCACCGGTGCCCGCGTGACGGCGACCGCGGCACCGGCCAACACCCCGACGCTCGGCCGCACGCTCCGCCGCGCCCGCTTCTGGCTGATCGCCGCTGCGGTGGTGCTCGCGATCGTCGTGGTGCAGCTGGTCGCCACCGCCGCGTCCCGGGTGGGAGGGACCTTCGACCCGACCTCGACGGCGCCGGCGGGGGCGCGGGCGCTCGCGCAGGTGCTGCGGCAGGAGGGCGTGACCGTGCGAACGACCACGGCCCTGGACGCGGCGCGGCGCACCGGTGGCGCGCTGCTCGTCGACGACTCGGCCGGCCTGCTGCCGAGCTCCGCCTGGGACGGGCTGCTCGCCGCGCACGACCGCGTCATCGTCGTCGCACCGTCGACCGGGACGCTGCGCCGGCTCGCTCCCGACATCCGCGCGGCCGGCGCGCCCCGCGGCCGCACGGTCGCCGCCGACTGCGACCTGGGGCTCGCCCGCCGCGCCGGCGGGCTGTCGCTCGAGGGCGTGACCCGCTCGCTGCGCGGCTCCGGTGCGACCGTCTGCTTCCGCGACCGCGGCGGCGCCGGGCAGCTCGTGACGCTGCGCACCGGCGGCGCGCGCGTCCTCCTGCTCGCCGACGCGCAGGCGTACACGAACGAGCACATCGCCGTGGCGGGCAACGCCGCGGTCGCTCTCGGCGCACTCGGCGCGACGGAGCGGCTCGTCTGGTACGCCCCGGACCCGCTCGAGCTGCTCGGGCCGTCGGACCGCACCCTGCAGGACCTCACCCCGGCCTGGGTCACCCCCGTGGCCGCGCTGCTGCTGCTCGCCGGCCTCGGGGCCGCGCTCTGGCGCGGCCGACGGCTGGGTCCGGTCGTGATCGAGCGGCTGCCGGTCGCCGTGCGCTCCCGGGAGACGGTCGAGGGCCGCGCCCGGCTGTACGAGCGGGGCCGCGCGCACCTCCGCGCGGCGGACGCCCTCCGCATCGGCGCGATCGGCAGGATGGCCCCGGTGCTGGGGCTCGGCCGCTCCGCCTCCGTCGACGAGGTCGCGGCGGCCGCGAGCCGCGCGACCGGGCTGCACCTCGACCGGGTGCGGCAGCTGCTGCTCGTGGAGGAGCCGCGGGGCGACCGCGACCTCGTCCGCATCTCCGACGACCTGGCCGACCTGGAGGCCGCGGTGCGCGCCGCGGTGCTGCCGGGCGGCGCCCCGACGAAGGGAACCCGATGACCGACGACCTGCGCGAGCGCCTGGCCGCCGTCCGCACCGAGGTGGGCAAGGCGGTGGTCGGGCAGGAGGCCGCGGTCAGCGGCCTGATCGTGGCGCTGCTCGCCCGCGGCCACGTGCTGCTCGAGGGCGTGCCCGGCGTGGCGAAGACGCTCCTGGTGCGATCCCTGTCGGCCTCGCTCGCGCTCGAGACCACGCGCGTGCAGTTCACCCCCGACCTGATGCCGGGCGACGTCACCGGGTCGACGGTCTTCGACGCGGGCACCGGCCGGTTCGACTTCCGGGCGGGCCCGGTCTTCACGAACCTGCTGCTCGCCGACGAGATCAACCGGACCCCGCCGAAGACGCAGTCGGCGCTGCTCGAGGCGATGGAGGAGCGGCAGGTGACGGTCGACGGGGTCTCCCGCCCGCTGCCGGACCCGTTCCTCGTCGCCGCGACGCAGAACCCGGTCGAGTACGAGGGCACCTACACACTGCCCGAGGCGCAGTTGGACCGCTTCCTCATGAAGCTGGTGCTCGACCTGCCGGCGCGGGACGAGGAGGTCGAGGTGCTCGTGCGGCACGCGGCCGGCTTCGACCCGCGCGACCTCGGTGCGGCGGGCCTGCAGCCGGTGCTGACGCCCGAGCAGCTGCGCGCGGCGAGGGCGGCCGTGCGCGACGTGCGGGCCTCGCCGGACGTCCTCGCCTACGTCGTCGACCTCGTCCGCGGCACGCGGCAGGCGCCGTCGGTGCAGCTCGGCGTCTCCCCGCGCGGTGCGGCGGCGCTGCTCGCCGCCTCCCGCTCGTGGGCGTGGCTGCAGGGCGCGGACGCGCTGACGCCGGACCACGTGCAGGACATGGCGCTGCCGGTCCTGCGCCACCGCATCCGCCTGCGGCCGGAGGCGGAGCTGGAGGGCGTCTCGATCGACTCGGTCCTCCGCAGCATCCTCGCCACGGTGCAGGTCCCCCTGTGACCCCTCCTATCGCCGCCCGCACCGCTGGTCGAGGTGTGCAGCGCAGCGCCCGCACCGCCGGTCGAGGTGCGGAGCGCAGCGGAGCCTCGAGACCACCCCGGCTCGCGAGGACGGTCTGACGCATGGCGCTGACGGGGCGAGTTCCGCTGCTGCTGCTCCTCGGGATCGTGCCGGAGGTCCTCCTCGGTGCCGCCGGCGTCGGCTGGGCGGTCGGCACGCTCATCGCCTGGCTGCTGCTCGTCGTGCTGCTGATCGTGATCGACCTCGCGGTCGCGCCGAGCCCGCGCCGTCTCCGCCTCGAGCGGGAGCTGCCGCAGGCGGTCCGCCTCGGTGAGCCCGTGGAGGCGAGCCTGCTCGTCACGAACCTCGGCGACCGCCGGATGCACGGCCTGCTCCGCGACGCGTGGCAGCCCTCGGCAGGCGCGGCGCCGACCCGGTGGCGACTCGACCTGCCGGGCGGCGAGCGTCGCGCCTTCCGAGCAACGCTCACGCCCGTGCGGCGCGGCGAGCGGCAGGCGGAGCACGTGACCGTCCGCTCGCTCGGCCCCCTCGGCGTCGCCGCCCGCCAGGTGGTGCTGACCGCGCCGGGCGCGATCCGCGTGCTCCCGCCCTTCCGCAGCCGTCGCCACCTGCCGTCCCGCCTCGCGCGCCTGCGCGAGCTCGACGGGCGCACGCTGCTGCAGGTGCGGGGGCAGGGCACGGAGTTCGACTCGCTGCGCGAGTACGTGCGCGGCGACGACGTCCGGTCGATCGACTGGCGCGCGACGGCGCGCAACGCCGCGCTCCCCGGCGCCGGGCAGCGCCTCATGGTGCGCACGTGGCGTCCCGAGCGGGACCGCCGCGTCGTCATCGTGGTCGACTCGGGACGCACGGCCGCGGCGCGCATCGCCGACGAGCCGCGGCTCGACACGGCGTTCGAGTCGGCGCTGCTGCTGACCGCGCTCGCCACCCGCGCGGGCGACCGCGTCGACCTCATCGTCTGGGACCGCCGGGTGCGGGGCCGCGTGCACGACGCCCCGCCGGCGGACGTGCTGCACCGGATGGTGGACGCGATGGCGCCGATCGAGCCGGAGCTGCTCGAGACGGACTGGGCCGGGGTGCCCGCCCAGGTGCGGGCGCTGACGTCCCAGCGGGCGCTGGTCGTGCTGCTCACGCCGCTGGAGGGCGCGGGCAGCGCGCGCAGCCTGCTCGGGATGCTGCCGCAGCTGAGCACGAAGCACACCGTGGTGATCGCGAGCGTCACCGACCCGGCGGTGCAGACGATGACGACGGAGCGGCCCGACCTGCAGTCCGCCTACCTCGCCGCCGCCGCGGAGCGCAGCCTCCTCGAGGCGGGCCGCAGCGCCGCCGCCGCGGGCCGACTCGGTGCGCAGGTGGTCGCGGCGGCGCCGGAGGACCTCCCTCCCGCCCTCGCCGACCGATACCTCGCACTGAAGGCGGCCGGCCGGCTCTGAGCGACGAACTCAGCGGGTTCGTCCATCTCGGGCCCAGGCGGCTTCGATGCTTCCCCCAGGCGCTCACCGCACGGTTGAGGCTTGGAGGGGACATGTTGACCGCGAGGGAGTCGGGGCGCCTGATCGGCGCGATCGTGCTGGATCAGGAGAGCGACCGGATCGGGGAGGTCCGGCAGGTGTTCGTCGACGAGGGGACCGAGGCGCCGACCTGGGTGGGGGTCCGGCTCGGCGTGTTCGGCGGCGAGGTGCTGGTGCCGCTCGCCGGTGCCGACTGGGACGAGCGGGCGCTGCACGCAGCCGTCACCAGAAGCAGCGCCCGGACGGCGCCGCCCGTGGACCTGGACGCGCCGCTCTCGATCGCGGAGCACGAGCTGATCTGCCGCCACTACGGCATCCCGACGGTGCGGTACCCGCGCGAGGACCTGGACCCCGACCTGTTCGTCGAGGACGGAACGATCAGTTACAGCGTCCAGGATGTCGACATGGTCGACGACGATCGCGATGAGACGGGTTCCGCTCACGAGGCGCCGCTGCTGGAGCAGCGCGACCTCGGCAAGGCCATGGAGGCCGCCGCCGAGGAGCGCACCGAGGGCGTCTCGGGCCACATGCTGAGCCGCTCGAGCGACCCGTCGGAAGAGCCGAAGCAGAGCTGAGCCCGAGGCGGTCGCGCGGCACCGCATCGCGTGGTGACCCGCGTCAGCGAAGGCGGTCACCACCTCGCGCGGTGGCACCACCACGTCGCGCGGTAGTCCGACCTCCGCGCGGTAGGCATACCCATAGCGCGAGGGCACGGCTACCGCGCGAGGTACGACCCGTCTCCAACCTCGTCCGCGCCGAGTCGAGCGGCAGCCGGAACCGCTGACATCCGGCTTCGGACACGGCGGACAGCGGCGCGCGACCGACTTCCAGGCGTCAACGAGCCGTCAGTACGGTTCGCTCCTTCACGACCAGCATCCGCTGCTGGGGTGAGGTGCTCGCAACGGCACCCGCGACCGGAACCCAGGCCCCGCCGGCGAAGCGGTACTCCGCTGACCAGTAGACGATGACGGCCGCCTGCGCCGTGATCTTCGCCGTGTAGACGTGGCTGGTCGCAGTGGCGGACAGCTCCTCCTGCCCGGCGCCGGACCAGCTCGAGCCGCCCGTGGTCGTCGTCCTCGACTCGCCGTCGCCGTACTGCCACTCGTAGAGCCGCGGCGCGAACCGCACATCGGCTTCCTCCCCGAGCAGCTCGCCCTGCACCGTGACGGGCGAGACGGAGGTCCAGAAGTTCGCCGGTACCCCGACCACAGCCCACCCCTCCGGCTCAGCGTGCAGCGTGACGTTCGCAGGAAGAAAGCGCGCGAGATCCTCGATCGTGATAGCGCGAACACCCTGGCCTACATCCTCGGCGGGCTGCGGCGATCGCGCCGGCTCCTTCTCAACCTCGACGGAAGCCGAGAAGAAGGGGTTCAAGGACGCGGCCTGGCGCCCCTCGCACGACACGCTCGAGGCGCACAATTTCACAATGGACGCCCGCAGATCTCGCTGCCCAATAACTCGCGACTGTAAAGCATGAGGACCCTCAACAGGTGCGCCAGAGCGGGCACTGCCTCTCGACGCGGAAGCACTAGGCTGCCGCCTCTCATGCCCCTCGAGGTTGACCGCACTCACGTCAGAATGAGCTGACGCACACCTCTTGAGCATCTGCGCGACGACTGAACAACTCGCGCTCGATGCAGCAACCGCGGGCTGCGCACCACCAACTAGGGCAGCCGAGAGCACGCCTATTGCAATTACACCGGGCAGATGCTTGGGCCGTCCCACGTCCCATTCTCCTGCAACTTGACCCCATTCCGTTCAACAATGAAGGAGGCCAGACTCGTTTGTTGGTCAGAGCGCCCGCCGGGCGTGACATCATCACCGCCAGCATCGACGACACGAGTACCGCCGAGGTCGACGCAGGCGAGTGCGGTCAACTTGCGTCGGGCCGGGTCGAACACCTGCAACTTGAATGCCAGAAGGTGCGCTTCACCTTCGATGTGCACGTCGGACTCTCGCAATGCTTCATAGTCAGTTCGCTCACGGTCAATAGCCTCTGCCGTTAAGTAAGGGGAGAAGCGATCAGGGCTAGCGCCTCGACGCGAGGCAACGAGGGCAGAGATTCGTAGATAATCCTCGTAGGTTTGACGTGCGGCACGGTAGGCCTCATCACTTGTCAAAAAGGCCGAAGGCGTCGAGGTTGTCGTTGCGAGCGGCTGCTCCGTGCACCCAATACAGGTCAAGCAGAGCATGACTGCAGCGAGCGCCCCCGGCAGGAATATCCCCCTCCGCACCCCGCCACCGTAGGCCTCGTGGGCGCCCGGCGCTCCACTTATTCACATGCGGTGGGGGCTCACTCCGCGACGATGCGCTTCGCTCCCGCGGTGAAGGGGTCGACGTCGCCCGTCTCGCCCGCGCGCGCCGCGCGGCGGCCGACGAACAGCATGTAGAAGAGGAACGCCGCGAGCGCCAGCGCCCCGATGCCGATCTTGACCGGCCAGGGCAGGCTCGAGCCGGTCACGAAGCCCTCGATGATCCCGGAGACGAACAGGGAGATCGCGAGCCCGACGGCGACCGCGAAGAGCGCCCGTCCGTCCTCCGCGAGCGCCTGCCCGCGCGTGCGGGCGCCCGGCGCGATCCACGACCAGAAGATCCGGAGGCCCGCGGCGCCGGCGACGAAGACGCTCGTCAGCTCCAGCAGCCCGTGCGGTGCGATGTAGAGGAAGAAGGTGTCGGCCCGCCCGTAGCCGACCAGCACGCCCCCGGTGATGCCGACGTTCATCGCGTTCTGCAGCAGGATCAGCGGCACGTAGACGCCGACGATGCCGAACGCGATGCACTGCGCCGCGATGAACGCGTTGTTCGTCCACACCTGGCTGGCGAACGAGGCGGCGGGGTTCTCGCTGTAGTAGTTCGTGAACTCGCGGTCGACCAGCCGCCGCAGGTCCGCGTCGTTGCCGAACGTCGCGCGTACCGCGGGATCGTTCGCGGCCCAGGTGCCGTAGATCAGCGCGACGACCACCGTGGCGAGCGCGACCCAGAAGGTCCACCAGCGCACCCGGTACAGCGCGGCGGGCAGCTGCAGCAGGAAGAAGGCGGGCAGCTGGCTGAACAGCCCGCGCCCCGCCCCCGTGAAGCGCATCCGCGCCTTCGACAGGCTCACCGACAGCCGGTCGCCGATCGCCTGCGAGCCGGCGGTGGTCGTGATCGCGGAGAGGTCCGCCGCCCCGTCCTGGTACCGCAGGATCAGCTCGTCGCTCTCCCGGCCGTCCAGCCGCGAGTTCGCGGACAGCGCGTCGAGCCGGGTCCACTCCCCCTCGCGCACCGCGCGCAGCGCGTCCAGGTCCACGCCCCGAGCCTACGGCGCGCGTGTCACCCCGGCCGTCTAGCGTGTCCGACGGACGAGGAGGCGCCGTGTCCACCATCAACGCAGTGCCGGACGACCTCGGCATCGTCACGGGCGAAGCCGTGGCGCTGGAGGTGCGCGCGACCAGCTGGCCGCTGCGCGCCCTCGGCGCCCTGATCGACTTCCTGATCGAGCTCGGCCTCTTCCTCGCGCTGATGTTCGGCGTCGGCCTGCTCGCGACGGCGCTCGGCGTCGACGACGCCCTCAATCGCGCGCTCGTCATCGTCGACCTCGTGGTCTGCTTCGTGCTGCTGCCCACGATCCTCGAGACCGCGACCCGCGGCCGCTCCGTCGGCAAGCTCGCGGTCGGGGCGCGGATCGTCCGGGACGACGGCGGCGCGATCGGCGTGCGGCACGCCTTCATCCGCGCCCTGATGGGCGTGCCCGAGATCGTCTTCACCGCGGGCGGCCTCGCCGCCGTCGTCGGCCTGCTCAACCGGCGCAGCAAGCGACTCGGTGACCTGCTCGCCGGCACCGTCAGCCAGCAGGAACGGGTGCCGCGCCCGCCCTCGAACGCGGTCGGGGTGCCGGCGTCGCTCGAGGAGTGGGCCGCGATCGCGGACGTCGCCCGACTGCCCGACCGCCTGTCCCGGCGGATCGCGGCATTCCTCGCCCGCGCTCCCCGCATGCTGCCCGAGAGCCGGCGCCGCACGGCGGAGGAGCTCGCGGCGGAGGCGGCGCCCTTCATCGCGCCCGCCGTCGAGACGGAGCCGGAGCTGCTGCTCGCCGCCGTTGCCGCCATCCGCCGGCAGCGCGAGTACACGGCGCTGCTGCTCGAGCAGCAGCGGTTCCAGGAGCTGCAGCAGTCCCTGCCGGCCGCGCCGCACGGCTTCCCCGACCGCTGATCCGGGGCCGCCGCCCTCACCCGACTGCAGGGGTGCGTGGAGCGCGCCCAGCAGGTCGCGAACTGCTTCCGCTCGAGCCCGACGTGCTGCTGGCACGCGCGCCGGGCTCCGCGGATTTGGCGCCAGGTGACGTGTTCGGCGCTGCTGATCGCCGAATGCGTCACTGGGCGTCGAATTCGCGCCCGAGGCGAGTCGCGCGGGTACGCGCGCGGCGAGCGCGGGTCAGTCGAGCGGGAGCTCCTGCCGCATCGGTTCGCCGCCGCTCGTCCACACGACCGCGACGGCGGCGCGGCGTCCCTCCACCCGCAGCACGGAGAACGAGAGCGCCGCTGCGGGCTGCACGGCCGACGGGCGCGAGGACAGCGGCCGGATGAGGTGCGGGTCGTCGCCCCCGCCCTCGATCCGGGCGTCGTCGGCGACCTCGCCGCCGACGTTCACGGCCTCGAAGCGCTGCCGACCGATCGCCCGCAGCTCGAAGCGCGCCGGCCCCTCCCCCGTCGGGCGCGGGCGGCGGCGCGGGGCCGCATAGGTGCCGCGCGAGATCGACGGCAGCGGGATCGCCCCCGTCTTCAGCACCTCTGCCCAGTCCATCGTCGGAGCGCCCTGCGCACCGGCGGCGACCCGACCCCGCTCGTCCCGCGCGGCTCCGTCCGAGTCCGGCGCCCCGTCCTCCGACGCCGGGCCGTCGGCCGCAGGCTCGGACCGTGCGGCCTCGACGTCGCCAGAGGCCGCGGCCGTCGGCTCCTCGTCATCCGAGATCGCCTCGGCGGGCGTCGTCCCGTCCACCTCGTCGTCATCGGCCGCGCCCCGCGGGGCGTCCGCGACGTCGAAGTGATCCTCCGGGTCAGAAGCGGACTCGTCCTCGCCCGCGGGCTCGCCTTCGGATGCGCTCGTCCCGACACCCTCGGCGCTCGACGACTCCTCCTCCATCGGGTCGAGGGCAGCAGCGGGACGCGGCGCCTCGGTCCGCTCGGGCGACGCGCTCACGTCGTCGCCCGGGTCGGGCGTCGACGAGGGTGCCTCCTCCTGCTCGGCCGATGACCCGACGGCCGAAGCCGGCCGGGCATCGCCCGCGGCTGCGTCCCGACCGCTCCCGGTCGGGACGGGCGCAGGGGCGATGTCGACGGCTCCGGTCGACGGATCCGGCTGACGAGGGACCTGCACGGCGCGGATGGCGACGCCTTCAGGGGTCCGACCCGGGCCGGGCTCCGTCGACTGCGCCGTCTCCGAGTCTGACTCCGGCGCAGTCACCGCCTCATGCGATCCGCTGGACGACGTCGCGGGAGACGCGGCGGACGGAGTCCTGGACGGCGGCCCGGCCGGTGCGTCGGCGCGCGCCTGCGCCGCGGGCCGAGCAGACGCCGCGGGCGGTGCTTCGGCCCGCCTGCGCGCCGTCGGCGCGGACGCGGCCGCCGACACGGATCCGGTCCCGGTCGTCAGCGGCACGCCGCCGGTCGCGAGCGGCACCGCGCCCGTCGAAAGGCCCGCGGCGCGCATCCGGTCCGCGAGCGCCTCCGCCGTCCGGGCGGTCGCCTCCGCGGCGGCCCGCGCCTGCAGCGCCTCCTCCTCGGCCACGACGGCGCGCTGCCGCGCATGCGTCGCCCGCGCGACCGCGGTCGTCCCCTGCACGTACCCGATCACACCGCCGATCAACCCGGCGCCGCCGAGTACCACCGCGACGATGGAGACGATCAGGGGTGCCTGGTCCACCCGGCAACGGTAGCGGGGCGGACCAGGTCGCGCTCAGTAGCGGTAGGTGTCCGGCTTGAACGGCCCCTCGCGGTCGACGCCGAGGTACTTCGCCTGGCGCTTGGTCAGCCGCGTCAGCTTCGCGCCGAGGGCGTCGAGGTGCAGGCGGGCGACCTCCTCGTCCAGCGCGCGCGGCAGCGTCGCGACGCTGACCGGGTACGCCTCCGGGGTCGTCCAGAGCTCCAGCTGCGCCAGCACCTGGTTCGTGAAGCTCATCGACATGACGAAGGAGGGGTGCCCGGTCGCGTTGCCGAGGTTCATCAGCCGGCCCTCGGAGAGCACGACGATGCTGCGCCCGTTCGGCAGCCGCCACTCGTCGACCTGCGGCTTGATGCGGATGCGCTCCGCGCCCTCGAGGGTCTCGAGGCCGGCGACGTCGATCTCGGTGTCGAAGTGGCCGACGTTCGCGACCACGGCGAGGTGCTTCAGGCCGAGCAGGTGGTCGACCGTGACGACCCCGTCGTTGCCCGTCGCCGTGACCACGATGTCGACCTGCCCGACGACGTCGTCGAGCGGCGCGACCTGGAAGCCGTCCATCGCGGCCTGGAGGGCGAGGATCGGGTCGACCTCGCCGACGATCACGCGGGCGCCCTGGCCGCGCAGCGCGTCGACCGCGCCCTTGCCGACGTCGCCGTAGCCGACGACGAAGGCGGTCTTGCCGCCGATCAGGATGTCGGTGGCCCGGTTCAGCCCGTCGACCAGGGAGTGGCGGATGCCGTAGCGGTTGTCGAACTTGCTCTTCGTCACCGAGTCGTTCACCGAGATCGCGGGGAACAGCAGCGTGCCCTCGCGGTCCATCTCGAGCAGCCGGTGCACGCCGGTGGTCGTCTCCTCCGAGACGCCGCGAATGTCGGCGGCGATCCGCTGCCAGCGCTCCGGATCGCGGTCGAGGGATCGGCGCAGCACGTCGAGGAACGCGCGCTGCTCCGCGCCGTCCTCGTCGCGGGTCTCGGGGACGCCGTCGCCCCGCTCGTACTCCACGCCGCGCTGCACGAGGAGGGTGGCGTCGCCGCCGTCGTCGAGGATCATCGTCGGGCCCAGGTAGTCGCCGCCCTCGGCGACGGCCTCGGTGGACCAGTCGAAGATGCGCTCCGCGCAGTCCCAGTACTCCTCGACGGTCTCGCCCTTCCAGGCGAACACCGGCACGCCGCGCGGGTCCGTCGGGGTGCCGTCGCGCCCGACGACGACCGCCGCGGCCGCCTCGTCCTGGGTCGAGAAGATGTTGCAGCTGGCCCAGCGCACCTGCGCACCGAGGGTCACGAGGGTCTCGATCAGCACCGCGGTCTGCACGGTCATGTGCAGCGAGCCGGCGATGCGGGCACCGGCGAGCGGGCGGGACTCGGCGTAGCGCTCGCGCAGCGCCATCAGGCCCGGCATCTCCTGCTCGGCGAGGCGGATCTGGTGGCGGCCGGCCTCGGCCAGGTCGAGATCCGCGACCTGGAACTCGAGGGTCGGACTGTCGGGCTCCGTGTCGCCGCGGGGCGTGTCCAGAAGACTCATCCGGCCATCATTCCATTTGCTCCGCGCCTCGCCGGCGCGCGGTGCTCGAGCCCCCAGCAGGACCCGCGCCCCGGCAGCAGGAGGACCGCCCGGCGGGTCTCCGTTCGAGGCCGGAGGTCCGGACGGAGGGCTGAGCCGGCGGGTCAGACGCCGCGGAGGTCCGGGCGGCTGGGCGCCGCGTCGTCCGGCGCCGAGATGCGGAGGACCGACCAGCCCTGCGGCGCCGACAACCGCTCGGCGTGGTGCTCGCAGAGGTCGTAGCTGTGCGGCTCCGCCTTCTCGATCAGCGGCCCGAGCACCGCCATCGAGTCGGCGTAGACGTAGGTGAGGGTCGCGATGGCGGGCTCGCGGCAGGTCTGGCGCGAGCACGGCCGTTCGATCTTCATTGCGCGGTCAGGATAGGCACGCCGTCCGATCACGATGTCGTCATCGACCGGCGCGGCGCGTAGCATCGCGGCATGGCCCGCTCCCGGCGCGTGTCGCTTCCCCCGTCGCCGCGCGGAGCGGCGCGGAACCGGCACGGCCGCGGCCTGCGCTCGTCGGTCACCGGGCCGCACCTGCCGGTGCTGCGCACCCGGGCGGAGTCGTTCGAGAGCGCGGTCGCCGAGACCGCCGACTACCTGCGCGGGCTCTGGCCGGACGAGCTCGCGAACGTCTCGTTCGAGATCGCCGGGATCCCCCGGTCCGTCTCGGCCGACGGGCTCGACCGCTGGTGGGTCGACAGCGCGGCCCGGCGGGTGGTGCTCTACCGGCTGCCCATCGAGCGGCTCGCGCACGCGCAGGTGGAGGACGAGGCGCACCAGCGGATGCACGTCGAGGGCTGCGTCTTCCGCGCCGTCGCCGAGCTGCTCGGCCGCGATCCGTGGGACCTCGCTCCGGAGCGCTACCGCGACCTCTGACCCCTGGGAGTTCTCCGAGGATCCGCCCTCCGACCAGGCCGTCGACGGCATGGTGCCGAAGTCACCGCGCGCCCGTTGACCCGGCGGGCGCCCCGTCGCACCCGGATCGGAGTCCCGATGCCCCTGGCGCACCCCCGCCGCCTCCTCGCCGCCCTCGTCGCGGCGAGCGCGCTGATCCTCCTGCCCGCGCTGCCCGCGCACGCGGCGCCCTCGACGGGCTGGGCCCGGCTCGCGCACCTCTCCCCCGACACCCGGTCGGTCGACGTGCGGCTGGCCCCGCTCGACACCGGGGGTTCCGTGACGCGGATCGACGACGTCGCGTACGGCGCCGTCTCCGACTACCTCGCGCTGCCGGCCGGCGAGTACGCGGTCGCGATGCGGCCCGCGGGCTCCCCCGAGTCGGCGACGCCCGTCATCCAGACGTCGATGACCGTGAAGGCGGGCGCCGCGACGACCGTCGCCGTCTTCGGCCGCAACAGCGACCTGAAGGTGCAGGTGATCCCGGACGACCTGCGGACCCCGCCGGCCGGGGACGCGAGCGTCCGGGTGATCCAGGCCGCGACCGGCGGGCAGCCGGTCACCGTCACGGCGACGAGCGGGGACCGGAAGACCCTCGTGTCGGACGCGGCCCTCGGCGACGTCTCCGCCTACAGCGACGTGCCCGCGGGCGAGTGGGAGCTGGAGGCGACGCAGGGCTCGGCCACCGACACCTCCAGGGTCGACCTGAGGTCGGGCCAGATCGCGAGCCTCTTCGTGCTCGAGAAGGCGGACGGCGGCCTGACGATCAAGCGCGTCCTCGACAGCGCGAGTGCGGGCGACCTGCCGAAGGGCTACCTCGCGACCGGCGGCGGCTTCCTCGTGCACCAGCAGGCCGAGGAGGAGTCGATGCTGCTGCCCGGCCTGGCCGCGCTGCTCGTCGCCGCGTCCGCCGGCACCATCGGGGTCGCAGCGGCGCGGCGTCGACGCGCGCATGCGTAGTCGCGGGGCCGTGCTCGGCGCGGTCGCGCTGCTGACCGGGATCGCCCTGGCCGGCTGCGCGACCCCTTCGCCGTCCGCCGCCCCGACGAGCGCCCCCTCCGCGTCGGCGCCCCCCTCGCGCGACACGGGACTGGCGGCTGCGCCGCAGGACCCGGTCCCGCAGGCGCCCGACGCCTCGACGACCGCGCGTCCGGTGCGCGTCGTCATCCCGAGCATCGGCGTGGACGCCCCGCTGGTGAAGCTGGCCCGGGACGCGGCCGGCGTCCTCGAGGCCCCGCCCTCGGACGAGCTCGACAAGGCGGGCTGGTACGCGAAGGGCACCGTGCCCGGGCAGACGGGCCCGGCCGTGATCGCCGGCCACGTCGACTGGGTCGACCGCATCGCGGTCTTCCACCGCCTCCACGACCTCGAGCCGGGGGCGTCGGTCGCGGTGCGGATGAGCGACGGGAGCACCGTCCGCTTCACGGTCGACCGGACGCGGGCGGTGTCGAAGTTCCGCTTCCCGACGGAGTCGGTCTACGGGCCGACTCCGGACGCGCAGCTCCGCCTGATCACCTGCGGCGGCCCCTGGGACGACGCCCGCAACATCTACAGCGAGAACGTCATCGTGTACGCGACGCGCAGCGCCTGAGCGCTGCTCGCAGCGGCTCGCCGTTCTGGCATGCTCGTCCCGTGCGCCGCGCGGTGGTGGTGATCCCGACCTACAACGAGCGGGCCGATCTCGAGGCGATCGTCTCGCGGGCGCTCGCCGCCACGGACGGGGCCCACATCCTGGTCGTCGACGACGGCTCCCCGGACGGGACCGGCGACCTCGCCGACGAGCTGGCCGCCGTCGAGCCGCGGCTGCACGTGCTGCACCGCACGCGGAAGGAGGGCCTCGGGCCCGCCTACCTCGCCGGCTTCGCCTGGGCGCTCGAGCGCGGTTACGAGGCCGTCGTGGAGATGGACGCCGACGGCTCGCACCACCCCGAGGACCTGCCGCGGCTGCTCGCGCAGCTGGACGACCACGACCTCGCCCTCGGCTCCCGGTACGTGCCGGGAGGGCGCGTGGAGGACTGGCCGCTCAGCCGTCAGCTGCTGAGCCGCGGCGGCAACTGGTACACGCGCATCGCCCTCGGCATCAGCGTCCGGGACGCCACGGGCGGCTTCCGCGCGTTCCGTGCCGACGCCCTGCAGCGCATCCGGCTGCAGGACGTGGCCTCGCAGGGCTACTGCTTCCAGGTCGACCTGGTCTGGCGCGCGCTGCAGGCGGGCCTGACGGTGGTCGAGGTGCCGATCGTCTTCACCGAGCGGCGCAACGGCGTCTCGAAGATGAGCCGGCGGATCGTGCTGGAGTCGCTGCTGAAGGTCGGGGGCTGGGGCTTCACCCGGCGCATGCGCGACGCGCGGGAGGTGGTGGTGCACCACCACCGGCTGCCGTCGGTGCGGAACGGCAGCTCACGCACCGACGCCTGAGCGCCTAGCGCCGCCCGGCCCGCACCGCGTCCTCCACCAGGCGCGCCGCGTTCTTCTTCGCGCGCCGCGCCACCCGGTGCAGCGGCTTCTCCACGAGCCGGTAGAAGCCCCAGCCGCTCAGCAGTGCGAGCGGCACCCCGATCGCACCGACGACCGGCCAGTTCCAGTCGCCGAGCAGGAACGCGAGGGTCGCGAGGATCGGCAGGTGCACCAGGTAGAGGCTGAACGAGATCCGGCCCAGGAACTGGGGCACCGGCCCCTCCAGCACCGTCCGGAACCGCGTGGCGCCCGCGGCGCAGACGACGATCCCGACCGCGCCGAGCAGCTCTATGCCTCGCACGGCATGCGCGGCGTCGGTGCCCTGCGGCACCACGGGGGCCAGCAGGAACTCGAGCACGAGCACCACGGCGCTGATCGGCAGGACGACCGCGAGCACCCGGCGTGCGGACCGGGTCTCGCTCCACCGCTCGAGGCTGAGCAGCCGGACCGCGATCAGGGTGCCGAGGAAGAAGATCGGCAGGTAGCCGAGCGCGTCGATGCCGCCGACCGTGCCCGCGACGGCGAGGCCCAGGGCGAGGACGCCGGTCGGCAGCCACCACCGGCCGAGCAGCGCCGCCAGCACCACGAACGCGGGCAGCACCAGGGAGAAGGCGAGCTCCCACCGCAGCGTCCACAGCACGTTGTTCTGCGGGACCCCGCCGATCATCAGGGACCACTGCCCGACGAGCGTCGGCCACGTCCAGTCGTGCGGCACCTGTCGCGCCAGCCAGCTGCCGCCGGTGACCTGCTGCGGCACGCGGGGCACGACGACGAGCAGCAGGCTCGCGAACGCGATCGCCGCCCAGGCGGGCAGGAAGAGGCGCACGAACCGGCTCGCGATCAGCCCCGGCCAGGAGAAGTCGACCCGCTTGAGCGCGGGCAGCACGACCACGAGGCCCGAGAGCACGAAGAAGACGACGACCGCCTCGCGCCCCGCGGTGAGCAGCTTGAGCGGCGTCCGCTCCAGCCACCACCACCCGGTGAACGGCACCGGCTCGCCGCTCGGACCCGACACGGGCAGGGCGATCAGCATCAGGTGGTGCAGCACGACGACGAACGCCGCGACGCCGCGCAGCCCGTCCAGCGCGAGCAGCCGCTCCCGGTTCCGCCGCCGGACCACGGGCCGGGCGGCGATCCCGGTCTCCGCGACCGTCGTCGTCACCGGCGCGTGCCGGGCGCGTGGGATGCGATCGTCGGCATGGTCGGACGGTACCGCCTCCGGGACCGGCCCCGTGCGGGTCACCGGGTGATGCGCACCGGCCGCGCCTCCTGATCCGCCGGCTCGACGGGGTACCCGGCCACGGCGGCGGTGCCCCCGTAGCTGACCGCGGCGGTCGTCCCGGCGCCGCCCTGCAGCACGACCACGCCGCGCGCGACCGGGAGGGCGGCGGTGCCCTTCGCGGGCACCTTCACGGTGCCTGTCGCGGCGCCCGAGACCCGGACCGTGCGGGCCGTGCCGTCGCCGGCGATCGTGAGCACCGGCGACGGCGCGTCGACGACCGCGACCGCGGCGGTCGCGCCGATCGGCTGCGCGGCGGCCAGCCAGGCGAGGTCGATGCCGCGGGCGGTGGAGGTCGGCGAGCCGGTGACCGGCGCGGCCGCGCTGCCCGTGTCGACCGGGCCGTCCCCGCCGACGAGGCCGGCGTCCGTGCCGACCGCCGCGTCCGACGGAGCGCCCGACCCCCCGGCCGCGGCGCTGCCGTCGTCGGGGGTCGCGGAGGCGGCCGGGTCCCCCACCACGGAGACGCGCGCCCCCGCGACGAACGGCTGCTTCGACGACAGCCGCGCGGTGTAGGTGCCGTCGGGCAGGTCGGGCACCGGGAAGTCGGTCACGACGCCCGCGGCGACGCGGCGGCCGAGTCGGACCGGGTCGCCCCCGGCGGCCGGCTGCAGCACGATGTCGACGTCCGCCGCCCGAGCCCCGGGCAGCAGCACGCGCACCACCGGCTGCAGGTCGCCGTAGTCGTCCTCCGTGCGCGTCTGCGCGACCGCCGCGCCGCCCGAGATCCGCAGGCCGGGGATGGTCTGCGTCAGCGCCGGGGCGGCCGTCGTGCCGGTGATGTCCACGCCGCCGGACTCGAGGCCCCGCACGGTCCGCTGCTCGACCGCCATGCCGATGCGCGCACCCGACGACACGACGTGCAGGGCGAGCCCGCCGGCGGACGGCGCGAGGCCGGCGAGCGGCACGGCCGCGCGGCTCCGGGGACGCACCGCGATCCCGCCGCCGGTCGGGTCGATCGCGCCGTCCTCGGTCCAGACGCGCACGTCGACCCGGGCGGGCGACGAGGTCGGGTTGGCGAGCAGGAGGACCGTCGTGCGGCCCGTCGTCGTGGCGCCGGCGGCGAACCAGGCGTCGGCCGCCGGCGCGGTGCACGCGGACGCGGCGAGGCCCGCCGCGTCGCCGCCCGAGACCTGCTCGAGCTGGGCACCGGCCAGCTGCCCCGCGGTGCGCGCGGGTTCGGCCCGCAGCAGGCGGGGCGCGGTGCCGCCGCCGCCCAGGCCGCCGCGGGTCAGCGCCGTCGAGTCCACCTTCCCGCCCTCGGCGGTGCCCGCCGTGCGGGAGGGGCGGCCGGTCGCGGTCGGCTCGTCGGCCGCCGTGCCCTCCGCGCCGACGGCGACGACCGGGCCGGGGCAGACCAGCGACTGGCCCGGCGACGACGGGGTGACGGTGAAGCCGCGGTCGGGGGCGCCGAGCGCGGGCAGCTGGCCGACGAACGCGGCTGCGGCGACGCCCGCCGCCACCAGCGCCGACGCGGACAGGACGCGGCGGCTCACCGCCATGCCGGCACCTCCTCGCGCTGCACCGTCGCAGCCTGCTCCGGCCGGAGGGCCTGGACCTCGGGCGGCAGCGGGCTGCGCTCGATCGAACGGACATCGAGCCGGTGCGGCGCGACCGCGGCCTGCGGCCGGAAGCGCGTCGCCAGCCGACGGGTGGGCAGGGCGAGCAGGAAGGTCAGCCCGAGCACGAGGCCCTGCACCGCCAGCACGAGGAGCCCGAGCGGCGTCCCCGTGTTGGACGGGCCGCGGCGCACCACCTCGCCGGTCGCCTCCGGGTCCAGCCCGCCGAAGCGGTACAGGGTGCCGGACGCCGTCGACGAGACGCTCGTGAGCAGCGGGTTCGCGCCCAGTACGGCCTGCGCCTCCGCGAGCGCGGCGCGGCCGGTCGCGTCGCCGGCACCCGGCACGAGCAGCACGTAGCCGATGCGGAACCGGTCGAGCGAGGCGCGGAGGTCGTCGCCCGTCGGCTGCACGAGACCGGCCGCGAGGCGCGCGAGCGCCCGGCTCTCGCCGAAGCCGGCGGTCGACGTGAGCGTCGAGGTGCGCTCCATCGTCTGGCCCTCGCCGCGGTAGAGCCGCTTGCGGAACCCGCCGTCCTCCTGCGGCTGCAGCGTCAGCAGCCCGAGGTCCGGCACCGTCCTCGACTCGGCCGCGACGAGCGGCGGCACCGTCGCCGACGTGCCGGGGCGCACCTGCGAGGTGCCGAGCAGCACGCCGACGAGCAGCGGCGACGCGGCGGCGAGCAGGGCGAGCACCGCGGTGAAGCCGACGCCCGCGGCCCCGAGTGCGCGCACCTGCGAGGCGAGCCGCCCGGGCCGGCCCGGCAGCGGCACGACCGCGCCGGCGGACAGCCGGTCGAGCCCGACGACCGCCGCCTCCAGCACCGCGAGCCAGGCGAGGCTGAGGCCCGCGCCCGACCACGCGGGGATCGGCACCTCGCCGTCGGCGACGACGAGCAGCCGCGTCGCCAGCACGGCGGCGACCAGGCCGCCGACGCCCGCGACGCCGATGCGCATCGGCAGACTGCGGCCCGGCCAGAAGAGGCCGACGAGCGCGAGCAGCAGCAGCGGCGCGCCGAGCGACCAGACGAAGATCGCAGACGCGGCGCCGGTCAGCCCGAGGGGCTCCGTCAGCGCCTCCCAGGACCGCTCCGTCCAGGCGGGCCAGCCGACGACCAGCTGCAGCGCGGTCGAGAGCTGCTCCGGCAGCCCCAGCACGTGCGCCTCCGGCTCGGCGGTCGCCACCGGGCCCGGGTCCGCGAGCACGCCGAGCAGCCGGCCGTGCAGCGCCTGCTCCGCGATCAGCGGGGCGAAGAGCACCAGCGTCGGCAGGGGCAGCGGCAGGACCCGGCGCACCCGGCCGCCGTCGCGCCGCCTCCTGCGGCCGATCACGACCGCCGCGAGCCACGTCGCTGCGAGCAGCGGCAGCAGGCTCGGCGAGCACGCGGCGATCAGGGCGCCCAGCAGGCCGAGCCAGGCGGACGCGGTCCACGACCGCCGCACCGACAGGGCGGCGAGCAGCGCGAACGGCGCCGCCAGATGCACGAGCACGCCCGCGATCCGGCCCTGGTCGAGGGCGAGCAGCAGGGTCGGCGACGCCGCCCACAGCAGCGCGCCGACGACGCGCAGCGGTGCGCGCCGGGTGAAGCGCGCGGTGGCGAGCCAGCCGCCGGCGGCCGCGATCGGCAGCGCGAGGACCCACAGGCCGACGACGGCCGCGGACGGATGCCAGGGGGTCAGGGAGCCGAGCAGCGCGAGCACGACCGCGAACGGGTCGGCGGGGCCGACGAACCCCTCGCCGAGCGGGCGGACGCCCCAGCCGATCGAGCGCCACAGGTTGTGGAACGACCCGAGCGGCAGCAGCGTGCCGCCGGACAGCGCGTCGGCGCCGATCAGCGGCGTGAAGAGCATCGCCGAGACGGCCCCGACCCCGACGGTCGTGGCGAGCCCGCCGCCGGTGAGGAAGCGGATCGGCTCGTGCCGCTCGACCGGCCGCCCGTTCTCGCGGGCGAGCGCGCGGCGGTAGCGGACGTCCTTCCACGGCTGCCGCAGCGCCGCGAGCGCGGGCCATCCCACCGTGCGGGTGCGGGCGATGCGGGACCGCGAGCGGGCGACGGCCGACACGCGGCTCAGCACCACGAGCGCCGCGAGCAGCTCCGCCGGCGCCGCCTCGGGCTGCTTCCGCAGCAGCTGGCCGAGCGCGCGGGCGACCGCGATCGGCAGCAGCGAGAGCCAGTGCAGCACCACGAGCGGCAGCGACGCGTAGACGAGGCGGCGGTGCAGCTGCGCCTCGCGGCGGAAGCGGGTGCGCCGGCCGAGGGTCGACGGGCCGCCGAGCAGGCGGGCGCCGGGGCTCTCGAGGCCGGCCGCGCGCACGCGCGCCCCCGGTACGAGCTGCACGCGGTGGCCGGCGAGCCGGGCCCGGACGCAGAAGTCGAGGGCGTCGTCGTAGGCGGGCAGGGCGAGGTCGAAGCCGCCGAGCGCGCGCCACGCGCGCTCCTGGACGAGCATGCCGCCCGCGTCGACCGCCATCACGTCGCTCAGCCGGTCGTACTGCGCCTGATCGAGCTCCGGTTCCGCCAGCTCGACGGCCGTCCCGCCCGGCGTCATCGTCTCGCCGAAGGCGTGGAGGTACTCGGGCGCCTCCCACTGCATCTGCTTCGGGCCCGCCACCACGACCGACGGCGCCGCCTCGACGGCCTGCAGCAGGCGCTCGAGCGCCCGGGGCTCCGGCGCCGTGTCCGTGGACAGCAGCCACAGCCACTGCCCGTCCTCCGGGCCGAGGCCGGCGGCGCGCACGCCCGTCTCGACCGCCTGGCCGAAGCCGGCGCGCCCGTGGACGCGGGCCTGCACGGTCGGCTCGATCGCCGCGATCGCGCTCGCGGTCGCGGGATCGGCGCCGAGCTGGACGACGACGAGGCGGTCGGGCATCCGCGTCTGCTGCGTCAGGGCGTCGAGGACCGCGCGCAGGCGGTGCTCCCCCTCGGCCGCGACGAGGATCGCGGTGACAGAGGTCGGCACCGCATCACGGTAGGCGGGCGCGGAGCGACACGCGGTGGCGCCGCGCCGCGCGATGCGCTTCCCGTCGGCTCTTCGCGACCCCCGCGCGCCGGTGACGACGCACCTCTTGTCCGATCGACGTCCGGGAACGACGAAGGCCGCGGATCCGTCGATGGATCCGCGGCCTTCCGTCAGCCGTCGAGGGGCCGTCAGCCCGCCTTGCGCACCTTCCGGCGCTCGCGCTCCGAGAGGCCGCCCCAGATGCCGAAGCGCTCGTCGTTCTGCAGCGCGTACTCGAGGCACTGCGAGCGGACCTCGCACTGCGCGCAGATGCGCTTCGCCTCGCGGGTCGAGCCGCCCTTCTCCGGGAAGAACGCCTCCGGGTCCGTCTGCGCGCACAGCGAGTCGGCCTGCCAGGCCAGGGGGTCGTCGTCCTCGGCGACCCGGCGCACGCTCGGCACGCCGAGGTTGATGGGGTCGACGAACCAGTCGCTCGGAACCGAAGCCTGGAAGGGGGAAGCGGTCATTGCAGATCCTTCTCTCTTGCGCCTGCAGAGCCCCGCGCTCCGCCGGCATTCGCCCTCCGGAGCCCCGCGCTCCGATGACGTGGCGGTAATTACACAGGCGTACTTCGGAATGGCGCAAGACCGGATCTGACGACAGGTCATTGCAGCGGCGCACACAGCGGTCGCGCCTTCAAGACCGATGGAGGGCCGGCGTCGAAGGTTCGAAGACCCTTGGAACGGCCTGGCAGCCGGTCCCCTGATCAGGCTTTTTGCTTCGATAGCCGGACCGGTACCTGTGAGTTCGGGTCAACCCTCGACCGGGGGTCGAAACCTGACGACACGCCGATAACGACAGTCGCTTCGTAACATGACTGTTACAAACGGTGCTCGGCGCGTCGCGTGCGCCCCCGAAACCGTGTTCGAAGCATGCCGAATTCCGCACTTGGCGACCCCCTCTTCCGAGGGGCGGGAAGCGATTCCGGGCGATATCACGCGCCGATAACGCAGCGGAAATCGGACACGCCGGGACACGCCGTCAGACGGCGACCGCGCCCTGTCGCGCCTCCCACGCCGACCGCACCATCTGCTCGAGGGTGTGCCGCATGCGCCAGTCGAGGTCGCGCCCCGCGAGCTCGCCGGAGGCGACGATCCGCGCCGGGTCGCCCGGACGGCGCGGACCGACCTCGGGCGTGAAGTCGATGCCGGTCACCTCGGCGACCGCGCGCATGATCTCCCCGACGCTGACGCCGTCGCCGGAGCCGAGGTTGTAGACCGGCTCGATCGCCTCCCCGGCCGCCAGACGGCGAGCGGCGGCGACGTGGGACACGGCGAGGTCCGCCACGTGGATGTAGTCGCGCACGCACGTGCCGTCGGGCGTCGGGTAGTCGTCGCCGTTGATGCGCGGCGTCCTCCCCTCGAGCAGCGCCTGGAAGACGAGCGGGAAGAGGTTGTGCGGGCTCGTGTCGAAGAGGTCGGGCGAGCCGGATCCGACGACGTTGAAGTAGCGCAGGGAGGTGTGGCTCAGGCCCGCGGCGACGCCCTGGTCGGCGAGCAGCCACTCGCCGATCAGCTTCGACTGCCCGTAGGGCGACTCCGGGTTCCGCTCCGTCGACTCCGTGACGAGGTCGGTGTCGGGGGTGCCGTAGACGGCGGCGGAGGAGGAGAAGACGATCTTGTCCACGCCCGCCTCCCCCATGGCGCCGAGCAGCACCTGGGTGGCGGTCACGTTCTGCTCGTAGGTGTGCAGGGGGCGCTGCACCGAGACGCCGGCGTACTTGAACCCGGCGACGTGGATCACGCCCTCGACGTCGTGGTCCGCGAAGACGCGGGCGAGCAGGCCGCCGTCGAGGATCGTCCCCTGCACGAAGGGGACGTCCCGCGCGACGAAGCCGCGGTGACCGCTGGAGAGGTCGTCCACGACCACCGGCGCGAGCCCCGCGTCCTGGAGCGCGCGCACCACGTGCGCCCCGATGTAGCCCGCGCCGCCCGTCACCATCCACGCCATGGCTGGACCCTAGCCCGGGCGCCGGACGCGACCCGGGAGCAGGATGTCCCGCGTGTGCGGGCGTTACGTGGTGACCAAGGCCGTGACCGATCTGCTGCCCGACCTGCTGGGCGGCCTCGGCGGAGGGCTGCCGGACGACTACAACGTCGCCCCGACCGCGCTCGTGCCCGTCGTGCGGCAGCGCGGCGGCGAGCGCGCGCTCCGCGAGGTGAAGTGGGGGTTCCTGCCCTCCTGGGCGAAGGATCCGAAGCAGCGCCCGCAGCCGATCAACGCCCGCATCGAGACGGTCGCGACCTCCGGCATGTTCACGCGGGCGTTCGCGCGGGTGCGGGTCGTCGTCCCGGCGCTCGGCTACTACGAGTGGGTGGTGACGCCGACCGGCAAGCAGCCGCACTACATCCACGCGCCGGAGGCGGGGCTGGCGATGGCCGGGATCGTCAGCGCCTGGGCCGACCGCTCCCGCCCGGACGACGACCCGGAACGCTGGCTGCTCTCGATGGCGATCATCACGCGCGACGCCCACGTCGCGCCCGGCGAGGTGCACGACCGCATGCCGGCGTGCCTCTCCCCCGCCGGCTACGAGGCCTGGATGGCGGAGGACGCGGAGCCGGACGACCTGCTCGCCCTCCTGCATCGCGAGTCGGTCGCCGTGGCGCACACGCTGGAGCACTACGAGGTGAGCCGCGACGCGAACAGCGTCCGCAACAACGGCCCGGGCCTGATCCGCCCCCTCCCGCCCGCCGCGTGACCCCCGCCCGCGCGTTCACGCCTCGCGCCCGCAAGAGTCGCCCTCAGCGCCACCTGGCGCCGAGCGCTCCTCGCCATCTGGCGCTCAGCACGCACCTCCGAGCGCGCCCCACCCCTGCTCCCCGCCGATCGCCGTCGCGTCCGCACTCGCGCGCACGGCCCGCACCAGCAAGGCGTGCGCGCCCCGCACCCCTCCGTCGCCCTCAGCGCCACCTGGCGCCGAGCGCTCCTCGCCATCTGGCGCTCAGGCCGCACGTTGCGCGCCCGCCTCGGCGCCGCCGCCGGTGCGGCCGCCTCGGCCCGGAAGAGCGGATCGCTCCTCCCCAGGCGCGAGATCCGCGGATCCGCTCCACCGTCGCCTTGACAGGGCAGGAGGAGGCGCGGCCGCGGCCATCCTCCCGCCATGTCGCTCACGCTCCCGCTCCTCGACCCCTGGCGCCTCGAGATCCTCGTCGTCAAGGGCGGCTCGCATTCGAGCGGTGAGCGCAGCGCGCTCCGCCGCGATGTGGAACGCGGTCTGCTCCTACGTCTCCGCAAGGGGGCGTACGTGGACCGCCTCGCCTACGAGTCCCTCACCCCGGAGGGGCAGCACATCGTCCGCATGCGCGCGCTCGCCGCCGTGAGCGACGGGCCGATCGTCTTCTCGCACTTCTCGGCCGGCGTGGCGCACGGCCTGCCCGTGCTCCGGAGCCGGCTCAGGGCGCTGCACGTCAGCCCCGGCACGACGAACGGCACCGCGGTCGGCACTGCTCCGCACCGCTTCCCGCTCAGGCGCGACGAGGTCGTCGAGCTGCACGGGCTCCTCGTGACCAGCAGCACCCGCACCGTCATCGACGTCGCCGGTGGCAGCCCGTTCGACGAAGGGGTGATGGCCGCCGACGCGCTGCTGCACTCCGGCGTGCCCCGGGAGCTGCTCCTGCTCGCGGTCGACCTCGCAGGTCCACGTCAGGCAGCGCAGCGGATCGGCGACGTCGTCGCGTTCGCGCATCCGGCGGCCGAGTCTGCCAACGAGTCCCGCGGCAGGGTCACCATGATGCGGCTGGGCGTCGAGGTGCCGCAGCTGCAGCACGCGTTCCTCCTGCCGTCCGGCGTCTGGGTCTACTCGGACTTCTGGTTCCCGAAAGCGGATGCGGTCGCCGAGGCCGACGGCGACGTCAAGTACCTCTCCCCCGTGCTCGCGCCAGCGGGAGCGGGGGCTGCGGTCCTGGCCGAGAAGCACCGGGAGGACGAGCTGCGCTCCCTGGTCGCAGCCCTCGCCCGCTTCGGCTGGCAGCAGGCCGGCAGCGCCGCCCTCCTCGCCCCTGTGCTCGCTCGGGCCGGAGTGCTGTCGACCCGGCCCCGCACCGTGCTCGCGGACTACGCGGCCGCAGCCCGCACCGCTCGCGCCCGCTTCACCCCGCGACGCCCGTCGCAGTAAATCTGCGACGTCAGCGCCAGATGGCGGCGAGCGCTCGGCGACGACTGGCGCTCAGGGCGCGAACTGCTGCGGTGAGGGGCGGGCTCGGGGTCAGAAGCGGGCGACGACGCCGTCGATGACGGCGACCGTGTCCTCCCAGCCCTCGACCGCGATCACGGGGACGCCGAGCGCCTTCACCGGGTAGTCGTTGCCGTCCGGGTCGAGGCGGTCGCCGACGAAGAGGGTGTCCTCGAAGCCGACCCCGGTCAGCTCGCCGAGGCGCCGCATCCCGTAGGCCTTGTCGATGCCCTTCCGGGTGATGTCGACCGAGGTCGAGCCGCCGCTGCGCACCTCCAGGTCCGGCACCTGCTCCTGCACCGCCGCCCGCAGCCGGCTCTTCTTCTCCCCCGTCGGGTCCCAGGCCTTCTTCTCGTCGAGCGGCGCCTGCTGACCGAGCGCGGAGAACGTGATCTGCGAGCCGCGGTCCTCGATCGCCGGGCCCCAGGTGCGCTCCGCCCACAGCCCCAGCGCCTTCGCCTGCTGCTCGACCGCCGCCATCGCGCGATCCTTCTCGTCCTCGGTCAGGTCGTCGGCGTACACGCAGTGCAGCGCGCCCTCGTCGAGCCGCCAGTACTGCGTGCCGCAGGTCGGCATGAGGTGGAGGCGCTCCGCGAGCCCCTCCGGCAGGTCGCCGAGCCGCTCGACCACCTGGCTGCGGAACTGCTCGATCTGCCCGCCGGAGATCACGCACACCTGCGCGACGTCGAGCAGCCGCAGCAGCGCCTCCCGCACCGCATCCGGCAGGGGCGCCTTCGACGGGGCGAGCGTGTCGTCGAGGTCGAAGGCGACGAGGGCGGGGCGATCGGGAACGTCCAGGGGCACTGGTCCACGCTAGAGGAGGGACAGGCCCCCATCCGAGGGTGAGAACGCTCCGAAGACTGATGAACACCTCGGGACCGGAGGGCGACGTCCACGGGGTGTCCAGGGAATCAGGGTTGCGCCGCCCCCGTTCGGGGGGAAACCATAGGGCGTCCTGAGCCCCCGGTAACGACGCCCGAAGCTCACCGTCCCCCGTTACGTCGTGCCCCCAGACGACGCAGTGACAGAGGAAACATGGAATCAGGAGCCCTTGGCGACGCCGTGCCCGGCGGCCGCCTGCGCTATGCGCCGCCGCCCGCGATGGCGATGCCGGAGACGGCGCCCGTCCACCGGCTCGGCTGGCGCCAGGGATTTCGGATCGCGCTGATCGGCACCGATGCGGTCGTGATCGCCGCTGCGCTCCTCACCGCGCAGTCGCTCAGGGTCGGGATGTCGCCGTCCAACGCGATCGCACAGCTGTCCTACACGCTGTCCGGCGTCGTCATCGGCCTGATCTGGATGGCGGCGCTCGCGATGATCCGGTCCCGCGACGTGCGCGTCATGGGTGCCGGGAACGACGAGTTCCAGCGCGTGGCCAAGGCGACGGGCGTCACCTTCGGTGCGTTCGCCGTCTTCGACCTGCTGACGAAGGCGAACTCGTCCCGCGGCTACCTGCTCGTCGCCCTGCCGCTCGGCCTCGCCTGCCTGCTGCTCGCGCGCTACTTCTGGCGCTCCTGGCTGCTGGCGAGGCGCCGCGAGGGCCTCTGCCTGATCGGCGCGGTGGTGGTCGGCAACCACCAGGACGCGACCCGCGTCACGAACCAGCTGCTCGCGAACCACCGCGCCGGCTACAAGCCCGTCGGGGTCGCGTACACCGACGGCACGGGCGGTGCGCGCTTCGCCGCCGCGGACGGGCAGGACGTGCCGCTCGTCGACTACGGCCGCCTCGCGGAGACGGTCCGCGCGACCCACACCCGGGCCGTCATCGTGGCCGGGGAGCTGCCGGGCGGCCGCGAGACGATCCAGCAGGTCGGCTGGCAGCTGGAGAACTCGAAGACCGAGCTGATCCTCACCTCCCGGCTGACGGACGTCGCCGGCCCGCGGATCCACATGCGACCGGTCGAGGGCCTGCCGATGCTGCACGTGGACCTGCCGCAGTACGCGGGCATGAACCACTCGATCAAGCGCGGCGTGGACCTGTTCCTCGCCGGGCTCGCGTTCGTGCTGCTGGCGCCGGTGCTGCTGGGCGTCGCGCTCGCGGTACGGCTCGACTCCCCCGGCCCCGTGCTGTTCCGGCAGGAGCGGATCGGCGCGCACGGCGAGCGCTTCACGATGTTCAAGTTCCGCAGCATGGTGATCGACGCGGAGGCGCGGCTCGCGGCCCTGGCGGCGCAGAACGAGGGCTCGGGTCTGCTGTTCAAGATGAAGGACGACCCCCGGATCACCCGGGTCGGCGCGTTCATCCGCCGCTACTCGCTCGACGAGCTGCCGCAGCTGCTCAACGTGCTGAACGGCTCCATGAGCCTGATCGGCCCCCGGCCGCCGCTGCCGCGGGAGGTCGCCGCCTACGAGGGCCGGGTGAACCGCCGCCTGCTGATCAAGCCGGGCATCACCGGCCTGTGGCAGGTCAGCGGCCGCTCGAACCTGACCTGGGAGGAGAGCGTGAAGCTCGACCTCTACTACGTCGAGAACTGGTCGATCACGACCGACTTCAGCATCCTCGCCAGGACCGTCAAGGCCGTTCTGCGGCGCGACGGGGCGTACTGACGTCGTTCTCGCCGTCGGGCGCGGGCGCCGCGCGGCGCCCGACGTCCAGGCGGTAGACGACGCTGGCTCCCGCCACGGCGGCCAGCACGACGGCGACCCCGAGCCAGGGCGTGACGGCCTGCCAGGCGGCCATGCCGAGCAGCACGCCGACGGCGAGCACGATCGCGACGAGCCGGTCTCGAACGGCCACGATTGCCCTCCCGGGCGCCGACGGAGCGGGGGTGCATCCCGGCCGATCGCGGTCGGGATCCCGCGCTCATTCTGGTGGCTCCGATCCGCGATCTCGACCCCCTGCACCCATCGCAGCGGCCCGGATGCGCGCGTCGTGGCACGCGAACGGGCCCTGCCAGCCAGGCACCTGCACGCCCGGCGCACCCCCAGACCATTGGCCGCATCGCGGAGGACCGACCCTCGGCGCATGATCCGTCCGAGCGGTGGCCACATCGCGCTCGAATGCTGCGCTGGAGGCTTGCCCGGACGCAACGGCTGCGCCGATACGCTGCGATGCACGGACCACGATCACACGACGAACCAGGACGATCGGCCAATGAACCTCCCTGCGACCACGACTCTCCGCGTCGGCCTCGTCGACGATCACGAGGTGATCGCGACCGCGGTCCGCGCAGCGCTCCGCCAGACCAGGGAGCTGGAGCTCACCGCCTTCGCGCCCACGGTGGACGGCCTCTTCGCCAAAGCGAGCGGCCGTCTGCACCTCGTCGTGCTGGACCTGCGCCTCGCCGACGGCTCCTCCCCCGCGAACAACGTCGAGCGGCTCGTCGCGGCCGGCTGCAACGTCATCGCCTTCACGAGCGGTGAGAGCCCCTACCTGCTGCGCGCGGTGGCCCGCACGCCCGTGCTCGGCATCGTCCGGAAGAGCGAGCCGCTGCACGCGCTCACCACCGCGCTGCTGCGGGCGGCCCACGGGCAGCCCGTCGTGACGGCGGAGTGGGCGTCGACCGTCGAGAACGACCCGTTGATCTCCGACGCGAAGCTGTCGCGCCAGGAGCAGCGGATGCTCGCCCTCTTCGCCGACGGGAACACCGCCCAGTCGGTCGCGGAAGGGGCGGGCATCGCGGTGTCGACGATCGAGGACTATGTGCGGCGCATCCGCACGAAGTACGCGAAGGCCGGGCGCCCCGCCTCCACGAAGGTGGACCTGTACAAGCGCGCCGTGGAGGACGGCTTCCTGCCCGCACCGAACGAGCCGTGACCGCGGCAGCGCCCGCAGCGGGCTCCGCGCGCCTCGTCGCGCGTCGCCGAGGCCGAGGCCGAGGCCGAGGCGAACGGGCGGAGGAGCGGATCCGGCGTGCCCTCGCCTTCGGCTTCCTGCCGGCGGGCGTCGTGTTCGGGGCGCTGGCCGAACAGGAGGCCGCGAACCAGGCCTCGCACTTCCCCGCGTGGTGGATGCTGGTCGCGTTCGCGCTCGGCGTCGGACCGAGCATCCTCCTCGGCATCGCGGCGCTGGTCGCGCCCGTCGCGGCGCTGACGCGGATCGCCGGCGTCGCCGTCTGGTGCGTGCTGGTCGTGCAGGCCTCGGTGCCGCTCGTCGTGCTCCCGTGGCCCGAGGCGAACGGGCAGGCCTGGTTCCTGCAGGTCGGCGGGCTCGGGCTGATCGCGGCGGCCCTCGCCTTCAGGCCGAAGGCCGCGGTGCTGACGCAGGTGCTCGGCGCCGCGGAGGTGACGGTCACCCGCGCCGCGACCGACCACTCCGACGCCTTCGTGCAGGGTCTGCAGGACGGGCTCTACCTGCTGCTCTTCACGCTGACCTTCGTCGCCCTGGGCATCGGCGCCATCGGCGCGGCGCGCGTGGCCGACGAGGAGGAGGCGGAAGCGATCGCGTCCGCCGCGACGGCCGCTGCGGACGCCGCCCGCGAGCGGGAGCAGGCGCGCGTCAACGCGCTCGTCCACGACCGCGTGCTCGCGACGCTGCTCGCGGCCGCACGCCCGGTACCCGGGTCGTCCGACCTCCAGCGGGCGGATGCCGCACGCGCCCTCGCCGGCCTGCGGGCGCTGCTGCACGACGAGTCCCCTCGTGAGGACACGACCGGGCGCGAGCTGATCTGGCAGGTCCAGGCCGTCACGACCGAGCTGGCACCCGAGGCGGGCTTCGGCCACGACCTGGACGGCGACCCGGACGTGCCCGGCGAGGTCGCCGAGGCGCTGCTGCAGGCGACGGAGGAGGCGCTGCGCAACAGCCTGCGTCACGCCGGCACCGCGAACCGCACGGTGCACGTCGCGGTCGAGCCGACCGGGATCCGCATCGACGTGCTCGACGACGGAGTCGGATTCGAGCGGGCGACGGTCCCGGCCGAGCGCCTCGGGATCGCGGAGAGCATCGAGGGCCGGCTGCGCTCGCTGCCGGGCGGCGCCGCGGACGTGGTCACGGAGCCGGGCGTCGGCACGCGCGTCCTGCTGCGGTGGGCGTCGCCGTGAGCGCGGCCCCGAGGGGACGGATGCTCTCCTACTCCGCGGACCACCTCCCGGGGCTGCACCCCTGGCTGCGGTCGGTGCTGCTCGGCGGCGGCCTCTACGTCGCCCTGTTCTTCGTGGTGCACGTCGCGCTCGCCGCGACCGCGACCGGCATCGCTCCCGTGGACCTCGTGCTGCTGGTGCTCGTCTGCGCCCCGCAGGTGGTCTACGCCCGTCGTCGCGGGGCGGACATCGGCCGGCTGCGCGGCCTCCTCATCGCCGCCGCGCTCGTCGCCGCCGGTGCATTGGGGTTCTGGAGCACGTTTCCGGCCGCACCCGACGCGACGTACGCAGCCTGGTTCCTCGGCGCGATCACCTTCGACCTGCTGGGGCTCGCGCTGCTCGGCGCGCTCGAGATCGCCTGGTCCACGATGGCGGCGCTGGTCGTGCTGAGCGGGATCTGGGCCGTGTCGCACGGCCTGCCGGTCGCCGAGGGCCCCGTGATCGTCGTGCGCCACGTCGCGACCCTGCTCATCGGCACGCTGCTCGTCGTCAGCCTGCGGCGCAGCCGCAGCGCCTTCGTCGCCTTCCAGGCCGCACGCATGCGGCGCTCGACCGAGGAGGAGGCCGCGAGGGCGCGAGCCGCTGCGCGGCGCATCGCGGCCGAGCGGGTGCTCGAGCAGGCCGGCCCGACGCTCGAGGCACTTGCGGCAGGACGGCCGCTCAGCGCGGACGACCGCCGCCAGCTGCTCGTGCTCGAGGGCGCGCTGCGGGACCAGATCAGGACACCCCTGCTCGTCTGCGGCGCGCTGCGGGACAGCGTCACCGCGGCTCGGCGCCGCGGCGTCAACGTGATGCTGATGGACGAGGCGGAGCAGGCGGACGCTGCCGTCCGCGTCGAGGCGGCGGCATGGCTGGCGGAGCGGCTCGACGCGACGGGCGCCGGCGGCTTCGTCGGACGGCTGCGCGACCTGGGCGACGCCGTCCGGGTGTCCGCGGTGAACGACGATCACGGCGATGCGCGGTCGTTCCCGCTCTCGGACGCGCCGGCACCCGAGCAGCGCCCACAGGAAGCCGTCAGCCCGTATGCGCTCGGCTCATAGGAGCCTCGACCACCCTCCGGACATGGAGCTCGCGACCACGGCACTCATCGGCATCGGCGCCGTGTCGGGCTGGGCGCTGGCGGCAGCCGCAACGGCGCTGATCGCCGGGCGGATGATCCACGAGCGGGACGCGCACGACCGTCCCGCCGTCCTCGGGTCGTCCGCGAGCACGACGCAGCGCTGATCCCGGCCGGCCGCCGCTGGATCGCTCGGGAGATCCGGACTCAGCGGGCGCGCACGTGCAGGACCACGGGCCCGGCGTTGGTGGTGCTGCCCGCGTTCAGGGTGAACGAGCCGGTCGGTGCGGCGAACCACCATGGCCCGTCGATCGCCGGCACGGTGCCCTCGAACGAGTCCGCGTCGTAGGTGTAGACGCCCGGCCGCAGCCCGCCGACCTGCAGCCGGCCGTCCTCGGCGCGGGACGAGAAGCGCACGACCGCGCCCTCCGGCGAGCTCGCGGTCCCCGAGACGATCGAGACGCCGTCTCCGCCGGAGATGAACCAGCCCCGGTACGTCGCGGGCCGCGGACCCGGCTGCAGGTCCTGCGGAGCGCCGTCCTCGACGACCTGCACGGCCACCGGGTCGGCCGGCAGCAGGTCCCGCGCCCGGGTGACGACGGGCAGCAGCCCGGGGACGAGCCCCTGCACCGCGTAGGCGCCGGAGGCGTCGATCGTGCTCGAGCGCGCGAGCAGCGCGGGGTCGCCGACCGCGACCGAGCCCCCCGTGGCCCCGACCACCGTGCCGCGCAGGGACGCCGCGGGCCGGTCGATCGTCACGTCCACCCCGGTGGTGGAGGTCGTCGCGAGCCCGTCGGTCGTCCCCATCCGCGCCTGCGTCGCATCGGCGGGCCGCGTCACCGCCCAGACCGTGTAGCGCTCGCCGGGCGCGAGGCCGCCGGCGGACCAGCGCCCGTCGGTCCCGGCCTCGGCGACGCGGAGCACGCGCCCGGTCCCGGTCTCCTCGACGACGACCTGGACGGGAGCGCCGTCCGCGCCGCTCACCACGCCGGCAAGACGCCCGGCCGGGATCGCGCTGCTGCGCACCGCCACCTCGCCCAGCGTCTCGGGCACCTGGACGGTCGTCTCGACCGGCTGCACCAGCTCGCTCACCCGTTGCGCGGGCTCGAGGACCTGCGCGCTCGGGTCGGGCGTCGGCGTCGGGGTCGCGCTCGCGGTGGGTGCGGGCGTCGCGGTCGGGGTGGCGAGCGGGGCGGGCACGGCGGAGGGCGAGGGCGTCGAGACCTTCGCCGCCGGGTACCGGCCGATCTCCACCGTGTACTCGCCCGCGGCCAGGCCGGTGAAGCGGTACCCGCCCGTCGCGGAGGTCGTGGTGGAGGCGACGACCTCGCCGCTGCGCTCGAGCAGCACCGGCACCGCCTGCACCGACGCGCCCTGCGTCGCGTCCACGGTGCCGACCACGGTCGCCCCGGTCACCGGGGCGGGCGGATCCGCGCGGACGGTCTGCTCCGCCACCACGTCGACCTGCACCGAGACGGGCAGCAGGGGTGCGACCGGCACGAGCGCGACCGCGTAGCGCCCGGGCGCCAGCGGCTCGGAGCGCCAGCGGCCGCGCCCGTCGGGCTTCGGCGTCTGCACGACCGACCCGTCGAGGCGCCGCACCTGCACGGCGCGGACCTTCGACGCGGCGACGGGCAGCGTCCCGCCGATCCGCCCCGCCTGCTGCAGCCGGAAGTGCAGCCGGTCCGCGCCGCCCGCGAGGTTGCGCGCGGTCGCCGCGTCCCACCCCTGGTAGAGGGGACTGGCGATCGGCCGCTGCACCTTCGCGCCGATGGTCCCGCGCACGACCTGCCGGCCGTCCGCCTCGATGACGGCGCGCTCGGCGTCGGGCTCGGTGCCGGCGTAGACGTAGCCGTCGCGGGAGGTGGGGATCTCCAGCGTGAAGACGCCGTTCGCATCCGTCTGCCCGCGCTGGATCGCCCCGGAGCCGGGCACCCAGAACCCGACGGGGAAGAACGCGAGGCGCTGGTCGCCGATCGACACGTCGCCGCGGATGGTCGTCTGCTCGCCGGAGTTCGCGGTCGCCGCCGGGATCAGCGCGGCGCCCGTGACGACGAGGCCGATCAGCACGGTTGCGAGCAGGTCGAACCAGCGGCCGTGCCGCCGACGCGCTCGCGCCATCAGACCCCCCTCCGCCGGATCGGGCGACATCCAACCAGGCCCGTCCGACGTCGCCGCGTCGCCGCGGGATGCGACCGGCCCGGGGACGCCGTCCATCCGGCAGGGCTGGACGGATGTCGGGGCCAGGACCGGCCTCGCCCCGTGTCGCACCCCCGTCCGGGGCACGCCCTCCGATACGAATGACCCATGTGGATCGCGCTGATCGCCGGAATCGCCGCCACCTGGCTGCTCGTGGCCGTCGCCGCGGCCCTGCTGATCGGCCGGGCCGTGCGGATGGCGGACCGCCGGCGGCCCCGCGCCGCCCGGCCCCGCCGCACGACCGCAGCCCTCGGCCGGGTGGTCGAGATCGCCACCGGCGCCATCCCCGTGATCCGGCCCCGCGTGCTGCAGGCCGTCACGGGCGCGATCCCGGTGATCCGCCCCCGCTGAGGATCCCGCCGATCGTCAGCGCCCGCCCTCGACGCTGAGCCGCAGGCGGGCTCCGCGCCCCAGCTCGACGAGCCCCTGGCCCTGCAGCGCCTCCGGCCTGCGAAGCGGCCGCCCCTCGAGCGACACCCGCGCCGCGGATGGTCCCGGCACGACCCACCACTGCTGCTGGCGGTGCTCGAGCAGCAGGTGGTCGTCGGCGACGCCGGGCGCGTCCACCACGATGTCGTTGCGCCGGGCCCGGCCGACCGTGGCGAGGCCACGCGCCGCGGGGACGACGCGCACGTCGGTGCCGTGCACGACGAGCAGGTCGCCGGGTGCCGCGTGCTCCGCGAGGCCGATCGGGTACGCGGCGGTAGCCACCGCGTCCTCCCCGCCGAGGCCCCGCGGGATCACGTCGGTGAGCGCGGCGTCGTCCGGCACCGGACCCGTCCGCGGGGCGACAGGGGCCGGCCCCGTCCGCGGGGCGACCGAGGGGCGGCCCTGCGGCGGCACGAAGGGCCGCGGGGACGTGGTCGGCGGCGGCTCGGGTGCGGCCTCGAGCCGCGTCTCGGACCGCACGAACGCCTGCCGGGGTCGCAGCGAGATGTCGCGGACGATCGAGACGGCCGGCTGCGCGCCGAGCAGCCAGCCGGAGCGGCTCGCGTGGTCCGTGTAGAACTCGAGCAGGTCGCGCTGCGCGGCGTCGACGCCCATCGCCTCGTCGATGGCCGCGTGGTCCTCGGGGCTGACGTGGACCTCGAGCGCGGAGGCCGCCACCCGGCGACCGGAGGCGGTGCGCTCGCCGATCCGCTTCACCCGCTGCGCGAGCCGGCGCTGCGCCGCGATCCCGCCGCCGGTGCGGCCGGGCACGAGCCCGTCCGCGACGAGCCGCGGCAGCGTGCGCCACGACGCGCCCGTGATGCGGGCCGTGGAGCGGACGAGGGCGAGCACGACGAGCGCGCCGACCGCCAGGCCGGCCACCAGTCCCAGCGCGAACCACCCACCCACGGCGCCAGTATGACCGGCGCTCGTGGGCGTCCGGGTCGGTCGGAGGGCGGAGATCAGCCGCGCTTCAGCCGAGCAGGCGCGCCTTCGCGGCCGCGAACTCCTCCGCGGTCAGGACGCCCGCGTCCTGCAGCGCCGCGAGCCGCTCCAGCTCCACGACCAGGCCGCCCGGCTGCGCGGCCGGTCGGTCGCCCAGCGCCTCGGCGAGGCGGCGCAGGTCCGCCTCGCGCCCGGTGAACCGCTCCGGGGCGCCGAGGGCCGTGAAGCGCAGGGTGGCCGGCTTCCCGCCGCTCAGCTCGACCGCGGTGAGCGCCGCGAGCGGCCACGCGACCTGCTCCTGCCGCACGAACGCCATCCCCGCGAAGCGCAGCCGCGCGTCGGTGAGCAGCAGCGCGCCGACCTCGCCCTGCGGGTGGCGCTCGGCGCGGATCCAGAGGACCTCCCGCTCCCCCGCTGCGAGCGAGCCGCGCAGCTGCGCGACGTGCCGCTGCACCGAGACCATCCGCGCCCCTTCCCGCCGTCGTCACCCGCGCCTAGCGTGGGCGCACCCGCCTCCCGAGGAGCCCGATGCACGCCCACTGCACGCTGGTGCCGCCCTACATCCTGCAGGCCATCGCCCGGCAGGCCGAGCCCGCGTCGCGCGAGGCGGCGATCAGCACGCTCGCGCTGGACCGGACCTTCGCGGTCAACCGCGTGCTCGCGGCCGGCGCACGGCCCTCGCTCGCCGCCGCGCCGGCGGTGCTGCGGCGGGAGATCGCGGACGCGGGCGGCACGGAGGAGCTGCCGGGCACGGTCGTCCGGCGGGAGGGCGACCCTCCGTCGGCCGACGTCGCGGTGGACGAGGCGTACGACGGCCTCGGGGCGACCTGGCGGCTGTACGACGAGGCGTACGGGCGGAACTCGATCGACGACGCGGGGCTGCGGCTCGACGGCACGGTCCACTTCGGGCAGGCCTACGACAACGCGTACTGGGACGGCGAGCGCATGGTGTTCGGCGACGGGGACGGCGAGATCTTCGAGCGCTTCACGGTCGCGGTCGACGTGATCGGGCACGAGCTGACGCACGGCGTCACCGGGGCGACCGCGGACCTCGAGTACCGGAACCAGGCGGGGGCCCTGAACGAGTCGGTGTCGGACGTGTTCGGCTCGCTCGTCAAGCAGCGCCTGCTCGGGCAGACCGCGGAGCAGGCGAACTGGCTGATCGGCGAGGGGCTGCTCGCGCCCGGGGTGCACGGCGTCGCGCTCCGCTCGATGAAGGCGCCCGGCACCGCGTACGACGACGAGCGCCTGGGCGGCCGCGACCCGCAGCCGGCGCACGTCCGCGACTACGTGCGCACGACCAGCGACAACGGCGGCGTCCACACGAACTCCGGGATCCCGAACCACGCCTTCTACCTGGCCGCCGTCGCGCTCGGCGGCAACGCCTGGGAGCGCGCGGGCCGGGTCTGGTACGAGGTGCTGACGGGCGGCGAGCTGTCCCGCACCGCGACCTTCCCGCAGTTCGCCCAGCTGACGGTCGCCGCCGCGGACCGCCTCTTCGGCACGGACGCCCGCACCGCGGTCGAGGAGGCCTGGATCGGCGTCGGACTGGTCGTCCGATGAGCGTGCAGCGCGTGGTCGTGACCCGCACCGGCGGCTTCGCCGGGATCGTGCGGCGGGCCGAGGTCGACGACCCGGAGCGGGCGGAGGCGCTCTCGTCCGCGGTCCGCGCCGTCACCGGCCGCGAGGCGGACGACCGCCGCCGCGACGCGTTCGTCTACGAGTTCCGGCTGGTCACGACCACCGAGGAGACACGCGTCGACCTGCCGGAGGGCGCCCTCGACCCCGACCTCCGCGACCGGGTCCGCTCCCTCTTCCGCTGACCGCGCTCCGCCACGCCGCGAAGGACTCCCCGGCGCGAACGCGGACTTGCCCCGTATTGCGGTTCCGCCCGGCGCGTCACGACAACCATCGGCAAGCCCGCGTCCCGGCATCGCGGACTTGCCCCTTATTGCGGTCCCGCGCCGGCGTGTCGCAGCAACGCGGGGCGAGTCCGCGTCTCGCCCGCGGGCCTCGCGGATCACGGGGAGGAGGCGCGGCGTGTCGGGGCGAATGCGGTGTGTCGCGCCTCGGATGCGCTATGCGGGGCGCACCCTGTCGGCATCCCCTCGACGGGGGACAGCGGACATCCGGGAGGAACCGATGAGCACTGTGCTGATCGTGGACGGCAGCGACGTCTGCCGCGGACCGATCGTCGAGTTCGCGCTGCGGAAGCAGCTCGCCGGCGACTCGCCCCTCGCCGACGTCGCGGTCGAGAGCCGCGGCCTCGGCACCGACGGCGGCCGCCCGATCTGCGATCTCGCCGCCGGTCGCCTCGGCGGCTCGGCACGCGCCGCCGCCTTCTCGGACATGCACCGCAGCACGCGGCTGACGCACTTCGAGGCGAACGAGGCGGACCTGATCCTCACCGCGGAGCGCGCCCACCGCAGCGCCGTCGCGCGTCTCGCCCCGCACGCCCGCGCCCGCTCCTTCACGCTGAAGGAAGCGCTGGTGCTCGCGACGGTGCTCGCCGACGAGGTGCGGACCGGCCGCACGCGCCGCCCCCGCAGCCTCGCCGAGACGGTCGAGCTGCTGCACGAGGTCCGCGGCGCGATCCCGCTGATCGAGCCGCCGATGAACACGAACGTGTTCCACCGCGACCGAGCGCTGCCGAAGGCGGACCCGCTGGCCCTGATCGACGGCCACGAGGACGCCCCGCTGCACCGGCACGCGACGGACGAGGCCTACCAGGTCGCGCTGACGCTCGGCTCGCGCCTGGTCGACCTGGTGGAGGACAAGCTGGCGCGCATCGACGCGACGCCGAACGACTGGTGGTGGCGCCAGCACGCCTGACGCCCCCATCGGAACGAAGGGCGGCCGGAGCCGGGAGGACCACTCCCCGGAGCCGGCCGCCCTCGCTCGTGCGTCCCGTGGCACCCGCGGCCGGGTAGCGCTCCTCGGGGCTACGGTGACGAGATGCGCACCGCACTCGCCCTCGCGGCCTCCGCCGCGCTGGGGGCGTTCGGCGCGTGGCTGGTGCTCGCCGACGCCTACCCGCACGAGGGCCCGTGGGTCGAGATCTCGCCGCGCCACGGGATCCACGTGGGCGACGTGATCATCGTGCTGCTGTGGGCGGCAGCGACGTGGGCGATGCTGCGCCGGGCCCGGCACCGCCCCAGGGTTCGCTGAACCCGCCTGAATGGACACGCCGGACCGTGATCCCGGCGTGACCTCCCTGCGGCATGGTGTCCACCGTGCCCCGTTCGAGGGCCGCGACGGAGGGGTCGCGGACGGGGCACCTGAGCATTCGGGGGGATGCATGGGCACGGTGCTGGTGGTCGATGGATCGGACGTGTGCCGCGCGCCGATCGTCTCGTTCGTGCTGCAGGAGCGGCTGGCGGGCGCGGCGACGTCGAGCGGGTGGACGATCGAGACGCGGGGGCTGACCGCCCGCCCGGGCGCCACCATGTGCGAGGGCGCGGCGGGCCGGCTCGGCTGGTCGGGCGCCGCGATCGCCTACTACGGCTCGCACCGCGCGCGCCCGCTGGGCGTGCACGACGTCGCCGACGCGGCGCTGATCCTGACGGCGGAGCGGTCGCAGCGCTCGTCGGTCGTGCGGATGGTGCCCGGCACGCAGGCGCGCGTCTTCACCTGGAAGGAGGCGCTGGTGCTCGCCTCCGTGCTGGCCGACCGCGTCCGTAACGGCGTCGCGAACCCGCCGGCCGATCTCCCGGCGCTGGCCGCGGCGCTGCACGCCGCCCGCGGCACCGTGCCGCTGATCGAGCCCGCGGTGCGCACCGGCCCCTTCCACTGGCGCCGCGCCGCCGAGCCCGACGTGCTGTCGGTCGCCGACGGCCACGCGGCCGCTGCGCAGCACAAGCACGTGACGCTGGAGGCCCACGACCTCGCGGGGCGCCTCGGCGCGCGGATCACGGAGCTGCTGACCGAGCGCGTGCCGGCCATCGCGCCGGCGCCCGAGCGGCGTCCCCGCCGGAGGCGCCTGCTCGCCTGAGCCGTGCACCCCGCCCCGCGCCGGAAGCGCCGGAGGGGCGATGCACCGCTCCGGTGCGGAGAGGCGCGATCAGGCCGCGCCACTCCGCACCGAGCTCGGCAGCGACCTGCCGTGCCTGAACGCGCGCAGGACCGCGTCGAACTCGCGCTGCGCGCGCCGCCGTGCGCGCCGGTCCTGCAGACGGACGAGCAGCCCGGGTCGCAGTGCATCGATGCCGGCTTCAAAGGCACGGGTGGAGCCGTCGGCGCGGAACGTCGTCATGACACCTCGTTCGTTCGTGTCGAGGGCGACGCCGTCGACGGGTCCGCGACGCCCTCGCGAGGACGTCGTGAACGGGGCTGCGGTTCGAGCACTTCCTGTGCCCCTCGTCGCCACGAACCGGTCCGGGCCGGCGGCGACGAGCACCACGACCGCACCCCGGAGCGCGTGACGCCGCGATGCGACCGGCATGTCGCGGCGGCTCATTCGCGCCGGGATGAGGTCCTTGGGCACTTCCCGAGAACCGATCTCGGCCGGTGCCCCGGAACGTCCGCTTGACGCCGATCGGCGCCTGAATGCGCTACCTGGTCGCGCCCATTCCTCGGACTTAAAGTCAGCAGTCGTGCGGGATCCACGCGATGACGCGACGACGACGTCGTCCACCCTGGTGGCGCTCATCGACGACCACGAGATCGTCGACTACGCGGTCGAGGCCGCCGTCGCCGCGATCCCGCGACTGCGACTGGCCGGCAGCGCCCGCACGGTGGACGACCTGCTCGCCCGCCGGCTCGGCGCCGGCCTCGTGCTGCTCGACCTGCGTCTGGCAGACGGCTCCTCCCCCGCGGCGAACATCCGTCGGCTGCGCACGGCCGGCAGCCAGGTGCTCGCCTTCACGAGCGGCGAGAGCCCGTACCTGATGCGGCTCGCGCTGCAGAGCGACGTGCTCGGCGTCGTCCGCAAGTCAGAGCCGCTCGCCGCCCTGGTGCACGCGATCGAGCTGGCCTCCGCCGGCCGCCCCGTCGTCACCGGGGAATGGGCGCACGCCATCGAGACCGACCCGGCGGTCGGGCAGGCGCGCCTGAGCGCGCAGGAGGCGCGGGTGCTGACCCGCTTCGCCGACGGGGCGCGGGCGCAGGACGTCGCCGAGGAGCTGCACATCACGGTCGGCACGCTCGAGGACTACGTGCGCCGGATCCGCGCGAAGTACGCCGACGTCGGCCGGCCCGCGACGACGAAGGTGGACCTGTTCAAGCGCGCGGTCGAGGACGGCCTGCTGCCCGGCCCCACCCTGCGATGAGCGGGCGCGGCGGGGCGGAGGAGCGCGTCCGCCGCGTCGCGTCGGTGCTGTTCGCCGTCGGCGCCCTGGTGTTCGGGCTGATCATCCTGGGCGCGATCCTGTCGCAGCTGGACGCCGCGCCCGCCTGGTGGACGGCGGCCTCGCTGCTCGCGATCCTCGGCACCGCGCTCGCGCTCGGCGCCGCCGCACCCTTCGCGCCGCTGCCGGTCGTGCGCGGGCTCGCCGCCGCCACCGCGATCGGCTACGCGCTGGTCGCGGCGTCGATGCCGTTCGCCGTCGAGCCCGACGCGACGCAGGGCGCGGCGCCGTGGCCCCTCGGCCTCACCGCGATCGGCACGACCGCCGCGGCGCTCGCCTTCCGCCCGGCGATCGCGTGGGCGTCGACCGTGCTGCTCGGCGTCTCGGTCGCCGTGGACCGGATCGCGACCGCGGATCGCGACCTCACCGCCATCGCGCTGCAGGACGCCGCCTACGCGGCGTTCTTCGCCGCGGTCTACGTCGCCCTGGTACTCGGCTCGCTCGCCGCCGCGCGCCGCGTCGACGAGGCCGCCGCGACCGCCGACGCGACCGCGGCGGCGTCCGCCGTCGAGCGGGTGCAGCAGGAGGAGCGCGACCGTGTCGACGCCCTGGTGCACGACCGCGTGCTCGCGACGCTGCTGCTCGCCGCGCGGCGCGCCCCGGGTACGGAGGGGGCCGTGCAGCAGCAGGCGATCGCGGCCCGCGCCGGTCTCACCGCGCTGCTCGACGGCACCGTCCCCGACGGCCCGATCGATGCGGCCGTGCTGGCGGACCGCCTCCGCAACCAGCTGACCCAGCTCGCGCCGTGGGCGGACCTGGAGGCCGCGCCGGCCGAGGACACCGCAGCGATCCCGGCCGAGGTCGCCGAGGCGCTCGTCGGTGCGACCGGCGAGGCCCTCCGCAACGCCGTGCGGCACGCCGGCGCGGACGCCTCGATCGCCGTCCGGGTCGAGGCGACGGCGGAGGGTGTCGCCGTGACGGTGCTCGATAACGGCGTCGGCTTCGAGCCCCGCGCGACGCCGCTCGGCCGGCTCGGGATCGCCTCGAGCATCGAGCGCCGCATGTCTGCCGCCGGCGGTGAGGCGGTCGTGCGCTCGATGCCCGGCCGCGGCACCGCCGTGCGGCTGCTGTGGACGCGGCCGTGACCGGACCCGTCGCGGACGCCGCGCTGGTCCCGCCCCTGCAGCACCGCGTCGCCCGCGTGCTCCTCGCCGCCTTCGTCGCCCTGCACGCCGTCCTCGCCCTCGCGAGCACCGGCCCGGCCCCGATCCCGATGCTCGCCCTCGTGCTGCTGAGCGCCGCTGCCGCAGCCGTCGTCCTCCTCCCCCGCCGCCTGCCCGCTCCGGCGACCGCCGCCGTGGTGGTCGCGGCACTGCTCGCCGCCGGGCTCGTCCTCACGACGCTCTCGGTCGGCGGCTGGCCGGGCTACGCCGCCTGGCCGCTCGGCGCGTCGACCTTCGTCGCGCTCGCGCTGACGCTCCGGGGCCGCATCGGCATCGCGTGGCTGCTGCTCGGCGGTCTTGCGCTCGAGTGCGTCGCCTGGTCGCTGCTCGCGGGGGCGGGCCCGCTGCCGGGCGTCGACCTGGTCGTGCGGCACGCGGGCACGCTGCTGATCGGCACGCTCTTCGCCGTCGGGCTGCGCCGGTCCGCGGTCTCGCTCGCGGCCTACCGAGAGGCGGAGCGGGAGCGCGAGGCGCAGCGCGTCGCGACCACCACGGCGGGTACCGAGCAGCGGCGCGCGGCGCAGCGCTTCCTCGACCTCGCGGGTGCTGCGCTCACGGACCTCGGTGCGGGACGCCCGGTCGACCCACCGCAGCTGCTCGCGCTCGAGGGCCGCCTGCGGGACGAGATGACCGCCGGCCCGCTGCTGACCGACCGGCTGAACGCAGCCCTCGCCGCGACTCGGGCCGCCGGGATGGACGCGGTCGTCCTCGAGGACGCGCACCTCGCCGCCCCGACCCGCGAGCTCGTTGCGGACTGGCTCGCGGAGCGCCTCGATCGCGATCATCGGGGACGCTTCGTCGCCCGTGTGGTTCGCTCCGCGGACGGGATCCGGGTGTCGGCCCGCTCCGACGGCTTCGCCGACGAGCTGGAGCTGCCCGCTTCGTGACCTGCGCTACGGGGTCGGCACGACCGCTCGTGCATACTGCGCGCACCGCGGCGGATCACGCCGGACCGGAAGGCTGCGAGACGCGCACGGTCGTGCCCGGGAAGTGGGCTCCTTCGCCGTCGTCCGAGGTGACGGAGACGGACAGCGCGGAGACCCCGTGCAGGTCCGCGAGGTCGACCGTCGCCTTCGTCGTGTCGGCGTCGACTTTCCGCTCGACCACCGCTTCCCCCGAGGAGGAATTGGCGACGAGCAGGTCGTGATCGGTGAGGCCGCTCTCGCCCGCCGCGCCCCACCGGACGAGCAGGCCACCGTCGACGGAGGCGATGGCGACCGGTCCCGGCCTACCGGCGTCGCTCTCGGACACCGAGTGCGTAGCGAGCGAGACCGCGAGCGGGCCGTTGGCGAGCATCGCGAGCAGGGCGAGGGGCGCACCCGCATCGGGAGAGCTCCTGGAGGAGGAAGTCCGCGCGTCCGGACGCGCACGTCCCCGCGCGGGAGATCCGCGCCCCCAGAGCGGGGCCCGCACCTTTCCCGGCTACTGACCCAGCCCGATGCTGATCAGCGCCGAGATGCTCAGCAGGCCGTCAGCCATCAGCACGAACAACTTGAGGCGACCCAGGAGCACCGCGCCCGTGTTGCTCGAGCTCGTGGGCGCTCCGTTCCCGCCGCTCCGACCCGTGACAGACAGGGGCATGCCGTGCTGGTCGTTGTCGACCACGTGCGTCTACCCCCGAAGCCGCATGAGCACAGACGAAGCCGCGTACGGACTGTGGGGCATCGCGCTGACCTACCGCGCCGAAGGGACGGCCGCCCGCAAAGCCCCTTCTCACGCACCAGACCACGGATCACGGTGCGGCGACCAAGCGAAGCCCCCGAAACATGCAACTCTGCCAGGCATGGGAAGGAGTAGCGTGCGTCGACTGGTCGGGGTCGAGTCCTGCGTCCAGGAGCGCCTCGCAGCGAAAGCGGAGGCGGAAGTGATTCGGCTCGAATTAGCTCGCACGACGGACGCCGGCACACGCAGGCGGCTCCTGAAACAGCTTCGCGTGATGGCAAAGGCGAATTATCGTGCGTTACGAGCGCGAAACGCACTGAACGCAAAAACTCTACGAGCCGGCCGAGTCCACCGGGCGACCGCTCTTCGCGTCGACCTCGAAGACCAGGTACCGCGCTCGACTTGAGATCCCGCGTGCGGTAACCCGTAGGCCAGTTCGTCTCGGTACTCGATCCTGACGGAGCGGGTAGACCGAGCCATAGCCGCGTACTTCAGAGCAGTTCCTCAACTCGCCGCAGAGGGATTTCTGCAATCGATGTACTCGTTACCCGGCTGATCGACCTCGTCCCCAGGGCTTCCCCAGAAAGGCGGTGGACCCACGGATCTTCATCTCCCGCAACAATCACTGTCGCCGCCTGGTCGATGTCCGGAACCCCGTGTGTCCTAGCACCTTTAGGGCTCATCATCCCAGATTCCAACCACGCATTTTGCGGAGAGGTCGAGCATCACCCGATCTCCACGGCGCGGGCGATACGCCCGAGTGTGATCGACTGCTCGGCATTCCCCGGAGATTGGATCTCGGACGACGACCCAGGGCGAATTGAAAGCGACCACCTCCGTCTGCATCAGCAGATCGACCACGGGGCAGTCCCCGCTGGCAAACCCCGGGAGGCGCGGACCCGACGCTTCTCCGCCCACTTCGAAAGGGGCCAAGTCGAGCACTGCCAACAGCGTCTCACCTGGCGATGGATATTGAGCAAGTAATTCGTCAGGCTCGTGAAGTCTCTTGGTGACGATGGGATCGCGGACTGAGCGCCCGATTCTAATGCGGCCCCATCTTCGGGCCCACGACGCGACCACTCCGCTTCCGGCTCCGCCAGATGCGCTCGGGTGAAGGGGCACTTTCAGCACGAGGCATTGGTACTTCACCGGCGATGATCACACCGGCAGCACCCGCCGCATCTGCGCAGACGCCCCGATCTGGGGGCACGCATCGCAGGATCAAGATGTTGTCGCTTCACAGCCTTCAAACGAGATGCCAGTGGGCCCACCTGAAGGGCGACGACGTAAATGTGCCGCCCGCGCAGGGGGACGGGGTGTGATCCGTTCGTAGACGGTGGAGCCCCCTCCCCGGTCGAGAGAGGAGCTGTCGAGTTCACGCACTCGAGACCGGAGGCCTTCGTGGTCGAACTCGACCACACACAGGCACATCCCGCCCCTCCCGACTGCAGATGAAGGGGAAGGTCGAGCGCATCGACCGCACATCGCCGACGGCTGAGCCCAGCGCCGGTAGCCAACGGCGAATCAGGGCGCCGAACAGCCCGCCCGGCCTGGCCCCACCTACAACCACCACCGATCTGACACCGTCATCGGCGACCGCCCGCCTGAGAACAGACTGACTAACCTGACTGGGCGGCACACCGAGTGGCGCCACCTAGCTCGCCCTGCGCCTCTGCGCGCTTGGAGCACTCAAGCACGGGCGCCCCGGCCGCAGACCGACAGGCAGGCAGGCAGGCAGGCAGGCCCATCGAGCGTCGTGCGTCCGTCCTCGCTCCGGCTGCAAGCGTGACCCTCGTACTGGGTGTTGCACTCTGGCACTTCCCAAGATCGCGGTTAGCCCCTAGTGTCAAGGCGATCGAGGCGTCCTGCCGAAAAGGCAGTCCGCTGAGGCGCTCTCCTCTCAACGGTTCTGCCTTCGCACAGTACCTATTGCTACGCGCACTTTCTTCCTACTCCCCCGCCCGCGCGGAGTCACCCTTGCGCTGGGCTCATCAGGTAAGGACTCACCCTGTCTCGCGCCCTGCTCTCGTCTAGTCCGTCAATAGTTCGAACGAAACAGCACCCCCCTACTAATCACCGCATCACATCGAGGCTGCCTGCACGCACGACACTCACCGGGATGAGGCGTCTCACTGGGACGCTGTGGCGCGCCACACTGCTGCGATTTGCTGCCGTCGGCGCCGTCGCCTCGGCTTTCCAACTTCTGATCTTCACAGTGCTTTCAGCGCTTCGAGTGCCACCCATGATCGCAAACGCTTTCGGTTTTCTTCTCTCCACACAACTGAACTTCCTGCTCTCCGCGCGATTCACATGGCGCCATCGCCGCGCTCCGGGCACCTTGCGTCGCCGTTGGCTGCGTTTCAACAGCGTCGCCTGCATAGGACTCGTACTGAACTCTGCGCTTTTCGCAATCATGCATATTTGTTTGGAGCCTTTTCTTGCCGCCGTCGTCGCGATTGCGACGAGCACAGGCCTCTCCTATCTTCTGAGTCGCCGAGTCGTGTTTGTTTCCGCATCCTCGTCCGCGCCGATGCTGGAGACAGAGCGGTGAGCACGACTCCGTCCAGCGATTCGCAGATCGCACTCCGAATCCAGCACGGAGGAGAACACAACGCGCACCCGCGTCACGCCGCCGTTGTACTTCGCCCGCCGCAGTACAACGCGAGCACAGTCGCCACCCGTCCGCAGATCGTGGTCATGGTCATGGTCGTCGCACTGCCGCTACTACTGCTGCCGATTCTTGGAGCACGCATCGTCGTGACGGCTGTTCTGGCCGCCGTCACTCTGCTGTACCTCGTCGACCTCGCCTTCAACGCCTGGGTCGTAACAGGCATAGCTCGTCGACGTCGACAGGACATCAGGGTGGAGCAGACCGAACACGACTGGCCCCTCTACACGGTGCTTTGTCCGATCTACAGGGAAGCGGCCGTGCTGCCGCAGTTCGTCCGGGCAATGACGGATCTCGACTATCCGACCGACCGTCTCCAAATCATCCTGCTCCTCGAGGAGGACGATTTAGAGACAATCGGCGCAGCGCGGCGTCTACGCCTGCCGCAGCACTTCGAGACGCTGGTAGTGCCTGACAGCCTGCCGAAGACGAAACCGAAGGCCTGCAACGAGGGACTGCGGAGAGCGCGCGGCGAGTTCACCGTCATCTTCGACACGGAGGACATTCCGGAGCCGGATCAGCTCAAGAAGGCGGTCCGTCGATTCCGCGCCAGTCGCGGGGACGTGGCCTGTCTCCAAGCTCCCCTGAACTTCTACAACCCTCGACAGAACACGTTGACTCGCCTCTTCACCGCGGAATACACCCTGTGGTTCGACCTCCTACTAGAAGGCCTTCAAGACTTGCGCGGACCACTTCCGCTCGGCGGCACTTCAAATCACTTCCGTACGAACGTGCTCATCGGGCTCGGTGGTTGGGATCCCTACAACGTGACCGAGGACTGCGATCTCGGCATTCGGCTCTACAAGCAGGGCTTCCGTACCGGGATGCTGCGGTCGACCACCTACGAGGAGGCGAATCCCAATCTTCGTAACTGGATCCGGCAACGGAGCCGCTGGATCAAGGGCTACATGCAGACGTTCCTCGTGCACAGCCGGGGCGGTTGGCGACGCAGTGACCCGCACATCCTCACCTTCAGCCTCGTGGTCGGCGGCAAGGTGCTCGTGAATTTCATCAACCCGATCATGTGGGCCGTCACGTTGCTGTACTTCGTAGCACGATCGGTCGTTGGCCCAGTCATCGAGTCTGTCTACCCTCCGCCCCTCTTCTACACGGCCCTGATCACGCTGCTGCTCGGCAACGGGTTGTTCGTGTACACGTTCCTCCTCGGTTCAGCACAGCGCGGGAACTGGGACCTCGTGAAGTACGGATTACTCGCGCCGGTCTACTGGCTGGCGATGAGCATCGCAGCGGTCAAGGCAGCCTGGCAGCTGATTACGAGGCCGTTCTACTGGGAGAAGACCCACCACGGTCTCCACTTGTCCACCTCGACTGCCGAGCCCGTCGCGCAAGTGGTCCGGCAGGCACTGATCGAGGACCAGGCGCCGTGACGATGTTCGACCGCAAATGTAAGACGAGGGGCAACCATGACTCTCACGAGTGAGCCGGACGTCACCGAGACCTCAGCGCTCTTTCGATACGAGCCGCCCACTCGACTCAGTTCCCTCTCGGTCGTGATGCCGGCGCACAACGAGGAAGAGAACATAGAAACCGCCATCCTCGATGCGCTGGAGGCTGCCGCCCTCGTCACGGACGACGTCGAAGTGGTCGTCGTTGACGATGGCAGCACAGACCGAACGGGCGCCGCGGTCCAAGCGATCGTCGAGATCGCCGGTGAGGGTCGTGTTCGCCTGCTCGTGAACGAGCGCAATCTCGGCTATGGACCGACCGTCAGGCGGGCCTGGTCGGCTGCAATGAAGGACTGGATCCTCTTCACCGACAGCGACCGCCAATTCGACATCATGCACGACCTGCCGCGACTGGTCGCCCTCGCGGACGGTGCGGACATCGTCACGGGGTGGCGACAGCACCGACAGGATGTGCTGCTGCGACGCACCAATGCGCACATCTTCAACGCCGCCGGCCGGCTCTTCTTCGGCACGCGCACGCGTGATGTGGATTGCGCATTCAAGCTGATGCGGAGAACGTCGCTGCAGCAGCTCGAATTGACTGCGAACTCCGCGATGGTCAATACTGAGATGTATCACCAGGCGCGTCGAGCCGGTCTTGTGGTGCAGGAAACCGCGGTCAGACACCTGCCTCGCCTGCACGGTGAATCGAGCGGCGGTGATCCGAGGGTCATCGCCCGGGCGATTCGCGAGTTCTTCGCGATGTATTGCCGCTTCCACAGTGGTTTCGATCACCAGGTCCGGCTGCTGAGCAGGATCGTAGCGATGCTGGCGCTGGTGCTCGGCCTCGGCGCGACCCTCTGGGATGACCTCAGCGGACACGTGCTGTCCTATGGGGACGCAGAGGCCCATCTCAATATCGCCAAGAGAGTCACTGACGGTCTCACCGCAGGCCTTGCTCAACTCGGGTCCGTCTGGCTGCCACTCCCCCACCTGCTGATGGCCCCATTTGCAGCGAACGACTGGCTGTGGCGCTCGGGGCTCCCCGGTGCCATCGTCAACATCCCCTGCCTGGTCCTCCTGTCTGTGGCGATCTACCGACTCGCCTCCCTCCTGACACGTGACGCACTCGCGGCACTCGTGGCGCCAGCCGCGGTGCTGTTCAATCCGAACACGCTTTATCTCGTTGGCACTCCGATGACGGAGATCCTGATGCTGTCGACAGCGACGATCTCCGTCTACTTTCTCGCTCACTACCTCCTGCGGGGCGACACGCGATCGCTGGTGCTGTGCGCCGGGTCCTCGCTCCTCGCCTCGCTGTCGCGCTACGACGGCTGGGCACTCGTGGTCATCGAATGGGCGATCGTGGGCATCGCGGTGGCGGCACGGACGCGCTCGAGGCACGCAGTGGATGGCACACTCGTCCTATTCACCACGTTGGCTGGCGCCGGCGTCGCTGGATGGCTGCTGTGGAACCAACTGATCTTCGGCAATCCTCTGTATTTCGCCGATTCCGTCTATGGTTCGTCGGAGCAGCAAAAGTTCTTTCTCGCCCGTGGGTACCTCCCCACGTATCACTCCTTGCCGTTGTCAATTCTCTACTGGCTGGAGGACGTCCGTCTCATCGTGGGCACGGCACCCCTTATCGCAGCGGCCGTCGGCTTGGCGGCGACCAGCTGGTGGGCAGTCCGGCGTCGATCTTTCGCGCCCCTCGCCATCGTCGTCGCGGCAGGTTCCGCGTTCGCCTTCTACGTGGTTTCGCTGTACACGGGCCAGGCCAGCCTCATCCTCCCTACATTGGCCCGACCAGGCGCGCTGTACACGATGTCGAACATCCGTTATGGGCTGCAGGCCCTTCTGGTCATCGGTGTCCTATTGGCCGCGCTGGCCTCGCTGCGGCCTCGTCTCATCGCACCAGTCCTCATCGTTGGACTGGCAGCGTCCTCCTTCTGGGCGATGACCACACGGAACGTGTGGTCATACAACGACGGCACGAACGGCCTCTCTTCACAGAAGGTCAGTAAGGGCCCGGACAGCCCGAAAGTAGAAGCTTGGATGCGCGCCCACTACACCGGCGGACTTGTACTCATGGACGACTACCGCCGACCGATCGGTCCGGTCGAGTCTGGTGTGCCCATGCACAACTTCATCGGTGTCGGGAACAAGCCCTACTGGAAGGAGAGCCTCGACAACCCCGGCCGTTTCGCAACGTGGCTTGTGCTGCAAGAGGCTTCAACAGATGCGGTCTGGTCCGCACTCACGCCCCAGTCCCGCGCTATCCTCGACGACCACTTCATCGAGGTCTACACCTCCGGTCAGATCCACGTCTTCGAGAGGCGTCCGTCTACCTCTGGTCTCGTGGTGAAGCGGGGCCAGCACCTCAGCATCGACGGTACTCGATGGAACAGCGTGGGCGTGAATAGTTACGACCTCCTTGCTCAGCCAGACGCGATTGCTGTCAAGCGGGTCGATTCGATCGCTGCCTCAGGCTTCAACACACTGCGGACGTGGTGCTTCGACAAGGACGGCGGGCTGTCGGACGCCGCACTCGAACGCCTCGATCTCGTGTCAGACGAGGCACGGAGCCGCGGTCTGAAGATCGTTTGCGTTCTCGCCAACAGCAATGCGGACTATGGCGGCACGGAGCACTTCGGCGGCGATTTCTATACATCCACATCTGCAGCTGTCAAGTACCGCGCCCAGGTGAGGCGCCTTTTGGACCACCGAGGCGCGGACGGCGTACCTTTCCGCGATCGTTCCGCCTTCCTCGCTTGGGACCTCATCAACGAACCGCGTGCCTCAGCCACCACCTCGATGGCAGAGATCAAGCGATGGGTCACAGATCAGGCCGCCTTCGTCGGCGCTCTGGACCAGCGGCATCTCGTCACCGTGGGCAGCGAAGGGTTCTCTACGAACTACCCGGCTGATCCTCGGCTGGCAGGGCAGTCGACGGAGAACTTCGCCACCCTCTGCAGCGTCCCCAGCGTCACTCTCTGCTCCGCTCACCTGTACCCGAAATACCTCGCCGCGAACGCCGGAAGCGCGGAGTTGGGCCAAGTTGTGCAGCAGTGGCGCGCTACTGCAGATAAGTACAATCGCCCCGTGATCGTCGGCGAGGTGGGTTACTCGCTGAGCGACCCCGGCGCTTCCGAAGCAGGTCGGAGGACGTTCATCGATAATGCTCGGCGGGCACTCGCAAACAGCGACCTCGACGGCGGATACCTGTGGGATGTGAGCGCCACTGCAGACAATGCGTTTGGGCTCTCTTTCGGGGATCCGGAAAGTGAACGGGTGCTGGGCAGTTGGAGCAACTTGCCGAAGCGATGACGAGAGCACAGGGCGACGCTGTCGTCTCCCGCACTTGCTCAGGCGACGATGTGGACGATGCCCAGCGCCGCCTTCGAGTTAGGAATCGCGCTAGCTGTTCTTCTCATGGATGTTGGTCGAGGGGCGAACGGTCAAAGCTCGGCAACGATCCCCTACGGCGGCGGCTGGTGCCATGTCGGCCGCCGCAGGGCGAGAAGTACCGCCCCGCGACCGCGGCGAAGAGCGGGCTCTGTGACCGGCACGGCGCTAGAGCGACCGGGACCGCCTTCGACCACACCGTCATCGACGACCGCGTCCGCGTCGCGTACGCCAAAGTCCACGCCGACGACACCGCTATGACTGCAGTCGGTGTGCTCCGCCGAGCGTCATTCAGGTTCGCTGCCCGCGGCGTCTCCGTCGAACGCGGCCTCTCCGACAACAGCTCTGCATACCGATCTCGCGCCTGGAGCGCCGCCTGCCAAGAGCTCGCTATCCGTCCGAAGTCCACAAGACCGCGGCGACCGCGGGCGAACGGGAGAGTCGAAGGCTTGTACCGCATCCTCGCCGATGGCTGGGTCCACGGCCGCTTCCACGCCTTCGAATCGGCCCGCAGAGCAGCCCCTCCCGCCGGGCTCGACACCCACGACTACCACCGATCATTCACCGCCATCGGCGCCCACCCGACCATCAGCAGACTGAGCAGACTGCCTGGACAGCACACCTAGGAGGTGGGCACGACCGCCTTCGTGCTGGAACTCGTCCCGCCGTCCGCATCCTTCGCGACGACCGTGACGCCGTAGGCCCCGCCGTCGACCGCGACCGGCAGCACGACCCGGCGCACGTCAGCGGCGGTGTAGGCGGAGCCGACGCGCTCGCCGTCCTTCGTCACGGTCACGCGGTACTGGGCGATCACGGCTTCCTGCGGCGTCGCGGCGCTCCACCGCACGGCGAGGCCCTCTGCGGTCGCCGCGGCCTTCATGCGCGACACGGCCGTCGGTCCGGCCTGGTCGCCGACCGTCACGGATCCGCTCTCCTCGCTGAGCGCACCGGCGTTCGTGCCGTCCACGTCCTGGTAGGCGACGCGGTAGGCGTGCCCGGCGGCGACCTTCTTCGTCACGACCGCCTTGCCGGCCGACACCGAGAGGGTCTTCCACGCCTCGCCGTCACGGAACAGGTGCAGCACCCTCGCGGTGACGCCGTCGGGCGCGCCGCGCAGGCTCACCGTCAGCACCCGCCCCTCGGCCCGCACCGCCGGGGGCGTCTCCGGCTTCGCGGGGCCGGCGGGCAGCGACACGCGCACGGTCGTCCCCGGAAAGTGCTCCCCCGCCCCGTACTCCGAGGTGACGGACACCGACAGCTCCGTCAGCCCCTGCAGGTCGGCGAGGTCGATCTTCGCCCGCGTCGTGTCGGGGTCGACCTTGCGCTCCAGCACCTGCTTCCCCGACGCCGGGTCCGAGACGAGCAGGTCGTAGTCCCGCAGCCCATTCGAGCCGGCGGGCGCCCACGAAACGACGAGTCCGCCATCCACCGAGGCGACGTCGACAGCGCCGGGTGCACCGCCGTCGTCCGCGGAGGCCGAGTGCGTCGCGAGCGACACCATCAGCAGACCAGCACCGATCACGGCGAGAGGGGCGAGGGGACGCAGCTGCATCGGAGGCTCCTGGAGGGGGAAGTCCGTGCAGTGCACCAAACGGCCGGTCCGCATCACGGGAGGCCGGGCCCCCCAGTCCAGGGGCCGCTCGAGAGCCCGAAGCCCTCGCAGCCGCAGCTCCAAGTGGGGCGCCTTCGAGCCGACCGTTCCGCCGAGCTCCCCGGAACTGGGGCGAGAGCGCGAGCCCGAACCATTGTTCACTTCCGCGAGGCGGCCTTCGTCGCCTCGAAGAGACGTCAGGTGAGCATGAGGGCGACGAGGGACTTCGCGGTCGTACTGCTGACGGTCGTCGGCCTCCTCGGCGCATCCATCCCCGCTCAGGCGGCCTCGTCCGATGACGTGCCGCTTGGGCGTCCCGGCGGGGGCTATCTGCCGCCGCAGGACGCGCGACCATTCAGCGCCGCTCCCGCCACGGCGTCGGACGCGGAGCTCCCCGAGAGCGTGGACCTCACCGAGTGGGCGGTGTCGCCCGGCGACCAGGGGTCCGTCGACTCCTGCGTCTCGTGGGCGCTGACGTACACGATCGCGGGCTTCTACGCGAACAGGCTCGGCACGCCGACCAGGCTCGCTCCGATGTACGTCTACTCGCAGACGCACCTGTCTGACTCTTCGGGCGGCGGCGGCAGCTATGTGCGGGACGCGCTGTCCGTGCTGCAGCAGCAGGGTGCCGCGACGTTCGCGGGCTACCAGCCGCAGGGCGACTACGACTTCACCACCCCGCCCACCACTGCGCAGCACACCGAGGCCGCGAGCTACAAGATGCTCGGGGCGGGGAGGCTCCTCTTCTCCAGCGCGGGCAGGATCGGAGCCGGTGCGGCGGTCGCGATCAAGACCGCGCTGGCGCACGGCGCGCCGGTCGGGATCGCCATCCCGATCTACGAGTCGTTCTACGAGCTGGACGCCACCGACTCCGAGTTCCCGCTCTCGAAAGCCACGGGGCCGAACTACGGCGGGCACTACGTCGCGGCGCTGGGCTACGACTCGACGGGTGTCTGGATCGAGAACTCCTGGGGCCGCTGGTGGGGCCGCGACGGCTTCGCCCACCTTGGCTGGGACTTCGTGAACGCCGACGCCTACGAAGCAGAAGCCGTCAACGGGTTCGCGGCAGCGACGCTGCCGACTCCTCCTGCGAGCCCCGAGCCGACCGCGAGCCCGGTGCCCACACCGATCGCCTCGGTACCTGTGGAGCTGCAGGTCCCGGACACCACGCCCGTCGATCCCGCGCCGGCACCGGAGCCCGTTGCACCTGCGCCCGCACCTGTGCCCGGCCCCGTGGAGCCGGAACCACTTCCCGCGCCCCCGGCACCGATTGTCCAGCCGAGGTGGGAACCGACGCCGAGCCTGGTCGAACCGACGACCACCGCGCCCGTGGTGCAGAAGCCGCCGGTCTCGACGCCGACCGCGCCTCCGCCGAGGCCGTCGACCACGGCGGGCCCCATCCGCACCCCGAACCTGGACGCCGGCGCCACCAGCGCGCAGCTGTCCCTGCCCGCGAGCTGGCGGCCGACCGCGGGGCGCTCGCTGGTCGTGCGTCTCCAGCAGCCGGGACGGCCGTGGCGGGTGGTCGGCGGCAACTCGACCTCACGCGTCGCGGACCACCTGCAGCCGGGGACCGCTTATCGCCTGCAGGTGCTGCAGCAGCAGGGCCGAAGCAGCCGGGTGCTGATGAGCCGGTCCTTCACGACGGACCGGAACCCGCTCGTGAAGGTCCGCGCGCGCTCGACCCGAGGCGGGCTCCTGCTGACCTGGCGGCCCGACCGCGCCCTGGCCGCGCAGGTGCACCGGTACACGGTCCGAGTCGTCCGAGGAGCTGCCGTGGTCCGGATCCTGCACGTGCGCAAGCAGCCCGCCGCCGCCATGTCGATCGCGCTTCCGCGGCTCGCCGCGGGTCGCTACCGCCTCCGGGTCACCGCCGAGGTGGACGCGCACGAGCGGCCCTCGCGGACGATCACCTACCGCGCCGGGTGACCGGAGCCCCGGCCTGCTGCTCGGCCCCTCACTCCCCGAGGCTGACGCTGACCGGAGCCGAGATGCTCGGCACCCCGCGGTCCGTCACCGCGAAGAGCATGTACCGCCCGGGGAGCACCACACCGGTGTCGCTCGGGACGGCGAGCGTCACCGCGCTGCCGCTCCGGCTGCTGACGGTCAACGGCACGCGGCGCTGGTCGTTGTCCACCGAATGGGTCGAGGCGCCCGCACGGATGAGCACGAACGAGGAGGCGGTCGTTCCCGTGGTCACCGTGATGGTCTGCCCGGGCCGCACAGCGGCCGGGACCCCGGTGATGATGGGCCGGGCAGCCGGCGTCCCGTCCGCGTCGAACAGGTAGGGCGGGGAGAAGATCTGCCCGGTCGGGTGATTCGTCGCGCACCCGCTGCCGCACAGCCCGCCGCCGCCCGAGAACACGGTGCCGTCGGGCAGCAGCGTGGCGACCGAGTGGTAGTTGCGCGGCTCGGCGGCGTCGGCCATCTCGGCCCACGCACCACTCGCCGGGTTCCACAGCTCGGGCGTCAGCACGGAGCCGGCATCGCTGAACGGCACCGGGTGCTGCATTCCGCCGACGGTGAAGACGCTGCCGTCGGGCAGCACGACGCTGTTCGCGTAGCTGCGGGGATGCGCCAGCGAGCCGGTGCGCTCGACCGAGACCGGCCGCCCGTAGCCGCCGGTGAGGTCGAGGACGGACGCGGCGCCGGTCGCGTCGACGTCCTGGTACGAGGTCGCGCCGCCGACCGTGAGGACCTTGCCCACGTCGAAGAGCACGGCGTTGCCGTTCATCTGGTCGCCCGCGTCGCCGCGGGAGCCGGCGGGCGAGACGGCACCGTCGCCCGAGGTCGAGATCCAGTTCATCTGCTTGGACGGCCCGGCCTGCAGCACGGTGCCGCCGGAGGACGCGATGAGCCAGGCATGGTTGTCCGAGCGGTACACGCCGCCGTTGTCCGCAGTGAGCATCGGCTCGGCCGGGACGCCGGGCAGGGTCCGCCAGGCACCTCCAGGCGTATAGACCTCGCCAACCTTGCCGCCGATGGGCCCGGACCAGGAGCCGCCGACGGTGAACGCGCGGCCGTCAGAGAGCGTCGTCTGCCCCTGGTAGCCGCGCTCGATGTTCATGCGGGGTCCGGCCGACCAGCGGTCGGTCGTAGGGTCGTAGATGCTCGTCTCGGTGTTGCTGATGCCGCCGGTGACGAGGATGCGCCCATCGGCGAGCATCGAGATGCCGGGGCAGAACATGTTGTGGCCGGTGTTGCTGACCCGCGTAGCGCTGACCGCGCCGGTTGTGAGGTCGACCACTGCAGTCTGCGTGGCGGCGGCGCCGGTCTGGCCGAAGTTGAGGTCCTCATCGGCCGCCCACACCACCAGCCGGTTGCCGGGGATGGCGGCGGCAGCCACGGGCACCAGCGGGAACGCGATCGTCGGCCCCCAGCGGCCGACGACCGAGGGGTCCCCCTGTACCGTCGGCACGGGCGCCGTCGGTGCGGACGAGGCGGGCACCGGTGCCGCCGTCGTGGACGTGTCCGATGGAGGTGCCGCCGGAGCGGCGGCGGGTACGGACGTCGCGGGTGCCGCCACCGCCTTCGGAGCACCGAGCAGACGGATCGAGGCAGCGGTGACGCTGCGCGAGCGAGCCGGGGACACCGAGCGGATGGTCACCTTGACCGATCGCACGCGCTTCGGCGACCAGGCGACCTGCTTCGTCATGCTGTTGCGCTCCCAGCGCCCCTTGGCGACCACACCGCCGTAGCGGCGTCCGTCGCGCGACACCCGCACCTCGAAGCGGCCGATCGCACCCCGCTTCGCGGCCGGCAGGTAGCGAAGCCCGCTGACGATCTTCGGCGAGCGCGTCCGCAAGGTGAGCGTCTGCGTCTTGAAGGGGCGGCCCTGTCGGCTGCTCTTCGACTGCCACCAGGATCGCGTGCTGGGGCGCAGCGCCGCGCTCGCCAGGTGCCCCTTCACAGCGCTGGTGGCGGCGATCGACCAGCCCTTCGTGCTGAGCGCGGGCCGGAACGCCGTGCAGGAGGCGCCGGTCGGCATCAGCATCCCGCCGTGAGCGGCCGGGTCCATCATCTCGTGCGCCATCGCGTCGCAGTCAGTAGACGCCGAGGCAGCGACGGGCGCAGCGAACGCCGCGGTGCCTGACTCCACAGGCCCGACGTATGGAGTGACTAGTACGCCACCGATGACGGAGAGAGCGATCAAGACGTGCGCCACGGCACGACGGGGGGAGGTCACGGGTACTCCTGGGCGCGAGTGGGTGCTCGCTAGGGGGACCGCGAGTGGGCGCTCGCGGCTGTTCACGCGAGTGGGTGCTCGCGAGAGGGGTGCCCGAACAATAGTGAGGACGCTCGGGCACCACAAGGACGAACATTCGTCGCCAGGTGGTGGTAGGGGTCAACCCGAGGGGCTGCAGACCTCGGCGAGGTCGACTTCTCCTTCAATAGAAGCCCTTGGCGCAGCTGCGCGACGCGCCCGCGGGCGCATTCGATCGGCGTCTGGCTGACGCCTACCTCGCGTCCGCTTGCTCGATCGTCAGCTGCCGCCAGGGTGAGCCGTCGGGGTCGACGCTCGCCGCCGCAGGGGACGCAGCCTGGTTCCACCACTTGGCCTCATAGGGCACTCCCTCTAGCAGCACCTGGTCGCCCTTGCGGTACTCCGTCTTGCCGCTCCACTCCGGGAACGTCCCGGCGGGCAGGGTCGGCGCAGGAGCGGGGCGGTCGCCCGGCAGCACCGGGCCGACCAGCTGCCACGGCGTCTCCCACGCGTTCAGCACCGGGTCGTCAGGCAGGTCGCCGCGCGTCCACCACTTCGCGACGTAGACGCTGCGGTGCCACGTCACCTTCGTGCCCTTCAGGTACGCGGCCGACTGCTGCCAGATCGGGTACGGGCTCGTCGCCGGGTCGTCCTGCTGCGCCGTCTCGGTCGGCTCCGGCGTCGTGCGCGCACCCGCGCCGGCGTTCAGCGCGCCGTCGAAGCCCTCCCCGAGCACGTCTGTGAACGTGGCCTCGCCCTGCGCCACCCCGCTGCACGCGGTCGAGACCATGCGGACGTCGACGTAGTTGCTGCCGCACGTCGCGTCGCGGTTCGCGCTCCAGAACGACATGCGGCCGACGCCGCGGTCGTGGGCGAACGCGTTCAGCGCCTTCGCGTCGTCGAGGGTGAACACCTCATCGCGCACGTCGTTCTGGCCGATCATCGGCGTCGCGCCGACCTTCGACCAGAGCGTGCCGTCCGACAGGTGCGTGCCGCGACGCTCGTACAGCACGCCCAGCTGGCGCTGCACCGCCGTCAGCGCGTCCTCGGAGGCCCGCAGCATCGAGGCATCGCCTCGGGCGGCGCCGTAGTCCATCGTCATCGCGTTCACGCCGGCCAGGTCGACGCCGGCGGCGAGGAAGCGGTCGACCGCGGTCGTGCCCTCCTCGGTCAGCCCGGTCGGTGCGACCGGCAGCGTCAGCCACACCGCCAGCGACTCCCCCGCGGCGCGGCGCTGCCGCTGCAGGTCGGCGACCGCCTCGGCGCGGCGGACGGAGGACGCCTCGTCGGCGAGAGCCGCGCCCTCGAGGTCGAGGTCCATCGTGTCCGTGTCGTACCGGTCGAGCACGGCGCCGTAGGCGGCGGCGAGCTCGGTCGCGTCGGTGCAGGTGATCGCGAGCTCGCGGTTGCGCTGGCCGCCGAAGGAGACGGCGAGATCGCCGCCCTGCTGCCGCAGCCGCGCGATGCGGCGGTCGAGGTCGAGCCGGTCCGCGGCCTCGTCCATCGTGTAGGCGGTGCCCCACGTGGGCGTGCAGCCGCCGCCCTTCCCCGCGACCACGAACGACAGGACGACGTCGCGGTGGTCCGCGGAGCGGCCCTCCTCGAACGCGTAGGTCGGGGTCGCCGTGACGTCGACGTAGCCGGCGGTCCACGGCGCGGCGTGCGGGGTGTCGGCGCGGGCCGACCACCACTGCGTGCCGACCACGCCGCCCGCGGCGAGCGCGGAGGCGACCGCGACACCCAGCACGACCCGGGGCGCCGACAGGCGCTTGCCCTCCATGACGCTCATCGCTGCGCCTCCTTCACCACTCCGGTCAGCACGGGCGCGGGCAGCCCCGGCGCCCCGTGGTACAGCAGGCCCTCCCAGTCGACGGACGCGTCCGCCGCCGTCTCCTCAGCGCGGCGCTCCGGCTCGCGCTCCACGAGGAACAGGCCGACGAAGCCGCGTGCGACGTCCGCGATCCCGTGCCCGACGCCGATGAAGGCGACGACCGCGTAGAGCGCGAGCAGGGCGTTGAACGACGCGAACGCGACGTTCGGCCAGTGCTCCAGCCGCGCGTCCCGCACCGCTGTGAAGACGGAGAAGCCGACGACCAGCAGCGGCGACAGCACGTAGAGCGCCTGCGTCGCGGTCCGGTTCTTCACCTTCGGGGTGCGGGCGAACGGGATCTTCTTGCCCGTCACGGCCTGCTGCAGGCTCTTCAGCACCCCGGCCAGCTGCACCGGCAGCAGGATCAGGTTGAAGCCGTAGATCCGCAGCACGTCGCTGCGCTTGTAGCCGCACGCCTTCAGGTCCGACGCCTGCGCGAGGAAGTACGGCAGCGCCGCGAGCACGATGATCGGGCTCAGCAGCCGGCTGTCGTAGGGGTACGCGAGCAGGAAGACCAGGCCGAAGCTCGCCCACGCGATCGACGCCATGTAGTTGACGCGAATCAGCACCTCGACTGGGCGGGGCGACTCCCCCTGCCGCCGACGGCGCAGCACCTCGCGCGCCAGCTTGGGCAGGATCAGCAGCCCGCCGTTCGCCCAGCGGCGCCGCTGCACGACCAGCGCCCCGAAGTCCGGCGGGGTGGCGGAGTAGCTGAGGCGCTCCGGGTAGTTCACGAGCGACCAGCCGTGCGACACGAGGTCGAGGCTCGACTCCGTGTCCTCGATCACCGTGCGGTCCTGGATGTACCGGCGGACCACGTGCCCGCGCTCGGTCCCCACCTCCTCAATGTCGGCGAGCGCGCGCTTGCGGATCACCGCGTTCGCGCCGACCCAGAACGTGGCGCCGTGCGCCGTCATGCCCTGGTGGAGGATGTGCTGCAGGTCGGTCGTCGCCGCCGCGAGCCGCTCCAGGCGGGTCGGAGCGCCGCGGAACGAGGAGTACGGGGTCTGCACGACCGCGACCCGCTCGTTCCCCGGCTGCTCCATCAGGTGCACGAGCCGCAGGCAGTACTCCCGCAGCAGCACCGAGTCCGCGTCGAGGGTCAGCACGTACTCCGCGTCGGGCACGAGCAGCTCGGCCCGCCGCGCGCCGGCCGGCACGAGCGCCGGGCCCTCCGGGGTCTGCACGGTGCGGTAGGCGCCGCCCATCAGGCCGAGGTAGGCGTTCAGGTTCATCGCCTTGTTCGCCTCGTGCGACAGGTTCGCGTACCGCTTCCGCTCGAAGACCTCGAGCTCGCAGGCGAAGACGCGCAGCAGCCGCTGGTGCAGCTCCGCGGCCCGCTCGACGGGCAGGCTCGCGCCCTCCCCCATCGCGGCCTCGAGCGCGTCGACCGTGACCTGCAGGTCGCGGGCGAGGTCGCGCAGCACCCGCTCGGCGAAGAACTCGCCCACGTGGTCGGCGACGTCCTCGCGGTCGGCCTGCGCGTGCAGCCAGGCCGCGCACGCCGAGTAGGCGTCCGCGAGCGGCCGCAGCAGCGCCGCGTCGGCCCGGCCGTCCAGGTCGACCTGCAGCCCGAACCGGGCCGCCGCCTCCCGCGCGATCGTCAGCGGCTCGGCGAGCAGGGCCTGCAGCCGACCGGGCAGGGCGCGCGTCGCGTCCAGGCGCTCGCGCACCGCCGGGGCGGTCGGGAAGGGCGGGTCGTCGACCAGCAGCACGACCCGCAGACCGTCGTACTCCTGCAGCACCGCCGACAGCAGCGTCGTGCGAATCACCTCCGTCTCCTCCGCGTAGGAGGGCACGAGCACCGTCATCGAGCCGCTGCGGCCGGCGAAGTGCCGGTCCAGCTCCGCACGCGGCGCGCGGTGGTGGTCGCGGAACCGCTCCAGCGCGCCCTTGCGCTGCACCAGGTACATGAGCGCGGAGAAGGTCAGCAGCGTCACGACGAGGACGTAGCTGATCTCCTCCATCGTGAAGCGGAAGCCGAGCTGGCCGTGGTTCAGGAACTCCTGCAGCACGGTCGTCACGAGGTAGGCGAGCCAGAGCAGCACGGTGACCACCGGCGCGAGGCGGCTCAGCGTGATCCGGCGGTCGGAGGGGCGCGGCGGCACCATCGGCAGCGCCGCGCGGCTGCGCTCGGAGCCCCACTGCCGGCGGATGCGGCGCGGAGTGGCGGCGGAAGGACTGGTCGCGGGGCGCCCGGGAGCGCGCCCCTGCAGAGGGGTTCGCATGGGGGTGGAGACCTCGGGCTGGGGGCTGCACGGATGGGTGGTCCGCGCTCATCCAGGCTGCTGGAGCCGGCCGCTGCCGACCAGACCCCGTTCCGGGGGTGCTCCCGATCGCGCCGGTCCCCCGTTCGGGGGACACGCCCGGCCGCCTCCTCCTGCTCGCGCGAGCCTCTGCTGGGCTGTGGGACATGGCACCCGCTCGTCCGCTGAGCCCCGCACTGCCGGAGCGCCTCAGCTCCCTCGACGGGCTGCGCGGCGTCGCGGCGGTCGTCGTGCTCGTGCACCACGCGCTGCTCACCGTGCCGCTGCTGGCCCGCGCCTACGCCGACTCCGGTGCCTCCGTGCCCGAGGGCACCCTCGCGTGGTGGCTCGCCTACTCCCCCCTCCACCTCGCGTGGGCGGGCAGGGAGGCGGTGTTCCTCTTCTTCGTGCTGAGCGGCGTCGTCGTGACGCTGCCCGCGCTCCGCAGCCCCGGGTTCGACTGGGTCGCCTTCTACCCGCGCCGCATCGTGCGGATCTACGGTCCGGTCGCCGCCGCGCTCGCCTTCGGCCTGGTCCTGACGCTGCTCGTGCCGCGGTTCAACGACCACGTGCTCGGGCACTGGATGAACTCGCGGCCGAACACGGTGAGCGTCGGAGACGTGCTGAAGGACCTCGTGCTCGTCGACGGGTCCTCCGGCACGGTCAGCCCCCTGTGGTCGCTGCAGTGGGAGATGCTCTTCTCCGCGTTCCTGCCGTTCTTCGTGGCCATCGCGCTGCTGGTGCGGCGCCGTCCGAGGACGGTCCTCGCCGTCGTCACCGCGGCACTCGTGCTCGGATCCTTCTACTCCGGCAAGGCGATGTTCTACCTCGCGATGTTCGCGATCGGCGCGGTGCTGGTCGGGCTGTGGGACCGCGTCGCGCGGCTCGGTCGGCGGATGTCGACCCGCCGCTGGGCGTGGCCCGTCGTGGTGCTGGCGGCGCTGCTGTGCACCAGCGCGGTGTGGAGCGCACAGGGCCTCGGCGTGTCCGCAGGGCGCGCCGAGCGGATGTCGTGGATCGCGGTACCCGGCGTCGTGGCGCTGCTGCTCGCGGCCGCGTTCTGGCGTCCCGCCGTCCGGCTGCTCGACACCCGCCTGCTCCAGTGGCTCGGCCGGATCTCGTTCAGCCTCTACCTGGTGCACGAACCGATCGTCATCGCCGTGCGCTTCCTGCTCGTGCGGCACCACGTCCCGACCGCCGTGTCGATCGCGATCGCCATCCCGCTCGCGCTGCTCGCCGCCGTCCTCTTCGCCTGGATCGTCGAGCAGCCGTTCCACCGGCTGGCCCGCCGCGCCGGGAAGGCCGTGGCGGCCGCGTCCCGCGAGCTCGTGCAGTCGCAGCGGACCCGCGCTGATGGGCCTCCCGTCACCAGCTCCGTGCCCGTGGTCGTCCGCGGTGCTGCCGTCGCGCGACCGGCGACGGCCGAAGAGCCGGCGCTGCGCTGAGCCGTCGCTCGTGACCGGCACGCTGAGCACGAGCCGACCGTGAGGAAGACTCGAGGACACCCGGGCAGGCGAGGAGGTCACCGATGGCGTACCGCGACGTGCTCTTCGAACCGCTGGTGTCCGTGTTCCTGGTCGCCGGGCTCGACGAGGCGACGCTCGATGCGCTGCCCGCCGCAGCACGCACCGTCGTCCGTGCGCGCACCGCTGCGCGACGCCGCTGGCCCGGGCCGGTCCTGCGACCGCGCTTCTCCCCCGCCGCGCGCGCCGAGTCCGCGGTGCCGCGCAACGTGCGCGACCTGCCGGCCGGGCTCTCGGATCCCGACCTGATCGCGGCTGCCCACGCGGCGGGGCTGCACGGCCTGCCCTTCGCGCTGACCCGCTCCGGCGACCGCTGCGTCGTCGCCACCGCGCACGCCGTCTACGACGGCACCGCCTCGCTCGAGCTGGTCCACGACCTGCTCGACGCGGCCGCAGGGCTGCCGCTCGCGCCCGAGCCGGTCGCGGCGCGCGCGCCGGTCCGGGCCGCGCTGCGGCGCGTGCGCCTCGCCGACGTGCGCCGGTTCGTGGACGCGCGTCGGCACCGCGACCCGGGCGCAGCGCCCGCGGAGGGGGCGACGATCGTGCCGCGGACCTCGACCGCCGCCTTCGCCCTCGACCGCGCCGACCTCGTGGCGATCCGCCGGTACCGCGAGCCGGACCGCGCCGGCCGGCCGACGCTGCTCAGCCGAATCGCCGGGCTGATCGTCACCGCGCTGCGCGAGGTGCAGGTCGGCGACGGCGACGTCCCCGTGTGGATGACGACGGACCTGCGGCACCTCGTCGACGGCCGCGTCGACGGCAACTTCATCGGGCGGGAGCAGATCGGCACCCTGCACGGCGACCAGTGGGCGCCCGGAGCGCTGGCAGCGCGGCTCGTCGCCATGAAGGGCCCCGGGCAGGCCCTGTCGCTCGTGTGGTCGACGACGGGATGGCTGCTGCGCAGCGCCCTCGGCCGGCGGCCGGTCGCGGGTGAGGAGGTCGTGCTCACCCTCGCGGCGACGCAACGGGCCTTCCCGGTGCCCGTGCGAGCGGCGCTCGCGACCTCCATCGGGGGCTCCCCGACGTTCGGCTTCGCCTGGCAGACGAAGGACGCGGTGCACGTCTCCGTGCACAGCACGAGCGGGCGGTTCGACCTCGACCGGTTCGAGGACGCGTTCCGCAGGATCGTGCGGGAGCGCGCGGGACAGGACAGCTAGCGGGGGTGGTCTCGAGGCTCGCTGCGCTCGCACCTCGACCAGCGGGAGGGGCAGGGTGGTTTCGAGGCTCCGCTGCGCTCCGCACCTCAACCAGCGAAGAGGGGAAAGTCATCTCGAGGCTCGCTGCGCTCGCACCTCGACCGGCGGGAGGAGGCGGGGCGAAGGCGAGAGGGGCTACCAGTCGATGATCGCGCCGGACCAGGCGAGGCCGACGCCGAAGCCCAGGAGGAGGGAGCGGCTGCCCTCGGCCAGCGCTCCGCGGTCCTTCGCCCTCGCGAGCGCGATCGGGATCGTCGAGGAGACGGTGTTGCCGACGTCCGCGAGGTCGACCACGAACCGGTCCTCAGGCACCCCGAGCTTCCGTCGCAGGTGGCCGAGCATGAACGCGTTCGCCTGGTGGAAGACCCACGTGTCGATCGCATCGCGCTCGACACCCGCCTTCGCCAGCACCCGCTCGACCGCCGGCGGGACGACCCGCAGCGTGAACTCGAACACCGCAGGCCCGTCCATGTAGAGGTCCGCGCCGCTCGCGGTCAGGCCGCGCCGGGCCGGGTCGGCCGCCTCCGGCAGCCCGCCGTCCCGCAGGCCGCCACCGGGCACGCAGAGCGCACCGCCGCCGCTGCCCTCGCTGCCGTAGACGAACGCGGAGGCGCCCCTGCCGGGCGCCGCGGGCTCGAGCAGGGTCGCGGTCGCGCCGTCGCCGAAGATCGTGCGGACGCCGCGGTCCGCGGGGTTGAGCAGCCTGCTGTACGTGTCCGCGGTGACGAGCAGGACGCGGGACGCCTGCCCGGCGTCGAGCAGCGCCGACGCGAGCCCGAGGCCGTGCACGTAGCCCGAGCAGCCGAGCGCCAGGTCGACCGTGCCGCAGTCGGTCGGCAGGCCGAGCGCGCCGTGCACGATCGACGAGACCGCGGGCATCGGGTGGTCCGGGGTCTGGGTCACGACGATCAGGTGGTCGATCGTCGACAGGTCGACGTCGTGGTCCCGCTGCAGCGCCCGGACGGCACCGACGGCGAGGTCGGAGGAGAACTCGTCGTCGGCGGCGATGTGCCGCCCGTCGATCCCGGTCTTGCCGGCGATCTTCGCCACCGTCCAGTCGGGGAACTCGGCGGCGAGGTCCTCGTTCGTCAGCACGCGCTCCGGCAGGTGGACGCCGATCGCGGCGATCGCGGCGGGCACGATCAGCCGAAGAGCTTCAGCAGGTCCGCCGGGGTCTCGCTCCGGGCGAGCGCCTGCGGGTCGATCAGCGTCCGGTACCGCTCGTCGGCGATCGAGATGAAGGTCATGTTCGACAGCGAGTCCCAGCCGAGCTCCTCCAGGTCGGCGCCGTCGGTGACGTCGTCCTGCGGCAGCTCGAGGATCTCCGCCACCACGTCGTTCAGCTCGGCCTGGCTCGGCATCGGCCTTCCTCTCCTCGGTCCACCCCAGTATCGCCCGTGGTGCTTCGCGGCAGGCGGGTGGTGAGCGGGTTCGACGGACTCAACCAGCGGGGGCGGCGTCACCCGTCGTGCTCGGCGGGAGACCGGTGTACGGGGTGGGCGCGGTGACGAGGTTGCGGTCGCAGACGACCGCGCCGGTGGTGCCGGCGGCGTCGACACCGATGCCGCCGGCACGGAGCACGTTGTCGCGGATGAGGGTGCCGGCCGCGCACCCCGCTGCGTGGACGGCCGTCCCGACCGCCCGGACGGTGTTCGCGTCGCAGAGCAGGCCGGTGCCGCCCTCGACGTCCACGCCGAGCCCGCCGCCCGCGCCGACGACCGTGTTCTGCCGCACCTGCGCGCCGCTCGGGGACTGCAGCCGCACCCCGGTCGTCGTCGCGCCCTCGACGCGGTTCGAGGCGACCTCGAGGTCCTCGCTCGGCTGGCGCGCGAAGACGCCGTGCTGCAGCTCGCCCTCGGCGCGGATCCGGTTGCCGGCGATGCGGCAGCCGCGGGCGGCGACCGCGTCGCCGACGTTGCCGAGCACCGCGACGCCCGCGTCGGCCGTCGCGCCGCGCGGCACGTCGATCGTGTTGTCCGCCACGACCGCGTCGCGCACCGGGCGGGCCGCGTCGATCCCGTAGAGCGTGATGGCCGCGTGCACCGGACCCCACGCGGAGCCCTGCGTGTCCGCCGCGGTGCGCGTGTACCGCAGGGTGTTGCCGACGACGGTGCCGGAGTCCGCGCCGATCAGCGCGATCGACCACCAGGTCGCATCCGCGACCGCGTTGCCCGTGATCGCGATGTGGTGCACCTCCTCCGACACGATCCCGCGGCGGAACGGCCCGTGGATCACGTTGCCCGCGATCACGACCATCCGGTGGTCGTGCGTCCACTCGGTCCGGCGCTGGTCGTCGAGGCCCTCGGCGTGGATCCCGATGCGGGCGTCGCGTCCCCGCTGCGCGGTCACGACGTTGCCGGTGACGGTGGCCGAGGCGCCCCAGCAGACGATGCCGTCGCCGTAGTCCTCCCCCGCTCTGCTGGTGTCGCTCGGGCCGCCGCCGCGGCCGAGGACGTCGAGGACGTGGTTGCCGCTGACGACGAAGTCGTGGAACTCGCCGGCGGGCGAGATCGTGATGCCCTGCCCGAAGCCCTCGAGCGTGCTACCGGTCACGCGGCCGAAGTCGGCGAGGAAGCAGAGGCCGCGGTTCAGCACGCCGTCCGGGTTCGTCGCGCGGATCCCGTCGACCCAGCAGTGGTCCGCGCGGACGTCGACGAAGCCGTTCTGCCCCTCCGGGTCGACGCCGTAGTCCCCGCCTGCGACGAAGCGCCACTCGCCGGAACCCGTCAGCCGCGTGTGCGCGGCGCGGACGGTGAGCCCGCCGCCGAGGCGGAGCACGCTGCCGGAGGGGTTGACGATCGTCGCGCCGACGGGTGCGGCGTCGAGGACCGCCTGGACGGCGGCACGGCTGTCGGCGGCGCCCGTCGGGTCGATGCCGTCGCCCTGCAGCAGGATCGCGCCCGCGCTGGTGCTGACGACGGGTTCGGGGGCGCGGGCGCCGGCCGCGAGGGTGCCCGCGGCGCCGCCGAACGCCGCCGCTGCTGCGAGGAGCTGGGCGACGGTGCGGCGGCGGTCCTGATCCGGGGTCATGGGGTCAGCCGGCCGGGGTGGTCTCGACACGGGCGCGGGGCGCCCGGCTCAACCGGCGGAAGATCGACGGGCTCGGCCATCGGCGGCCTCGGGGCGGGCGCGCTGCAGGGACGGCATGCGTGCGAGCGCCGTCCGCAGCGCCTCCGCGTAGTCGGCGGGGTCCATCGGGTGCAGCAGCTGGCGGCGGCGCACGGACCTCGGCAGCGCGACACCGAGGGAGGCGAGCACCCGGTCGAGGTCCCGCAGGTTGACGGGGGGCAGCGCGGTGGTCCGGCGCTCGGGGGCGCGCTCCGTGGCGACCGGGAAGGGGGCCGCGGCACGCCGCATCCGCGACGCGCTCGGGAGCCGGACGGCGCCGGTGACCACCCCCGCCAGCCACGCGGCCGCGATCTCGCTGGTCAGCGGGCTGCGGAAGGTGTGCGCCCACCCGATGAAGGCGAGGTTCGGCACGTCGACCGCGAGCACCCGCTCGTGCAGCAGCAGCGCACCGTCCGGCGTCGTCGCGCGCTCCAGCACGGCCGGCGCGAGGAAGTCGACGCCCTGCTCGTACCCGGTCGCGGCGACCACGACGTCGGAGGGGAGCCGGGTGCCGTCGGACAGCTCGACGAACGGTCCCTGCTCGTCGGCGCCCAGCCGGGCGACGGACCGCTCGCGGTGCACGCGGATGCGCCCGTCGGCGACACCCTCGAAGAAGCCGTCGGTGACGAGGCTGTTCGACGTGCGGATCTCCGTGTCCGGCAGCAGCCCGAGCGCCGAGAGGTTCGAGGTGCGGTCGACGGCCCGCGCGATGACGCGACCGAGCAGCACGCGGGGCAGGCGCTCCGGGACCCGCCGCAGCAGCAGCCGGCCGGTCGAGGAGCGGTAGCGGGTGCCGATCAGCCGCTCCCCGGCCCGGGTCAGCACCAGGTGGTGGAAGGTCAGGCCCGCGAGGCCGAGGCGCTTCGGGTACTTCCAGGTCAGCGTCCGCGCGATCACCGCGGTCGACGCGCTGCGGGTCGCGGCGTGCGCGGCGACGTCGCAGGCGGTCTTGCCCCAGCCGACGACCACCGTGCGCGCGACCTCGAGCGCGGCGCCGTCGCCCAGCCGCCCCGGCGCCAGCACCCGGCCGCCCGCGGCCTCGAACTCGGTTCGTCCGGCCCAGTCGGGCACGTGCGGACGCGAGAAGACGCCGTTGGCGGCCACCAGCCAGTCGAAGTCCTCGGACCTCTGCCCGTCCGGGCCCTCGCTGTCGATGCGCCACGTGCCGTCGGGCAGCCGGTCGGCGCGCAGCACGCGGGTCGACAGCCGCACCTGCGAAGCGGGCACGCCCTCGTGGAGGTGGTCCGCGAGGTACCGGCGCACGTCGGCGCCCGCGGGGTGCTCCGCAGCGGTGGGCGGCATGCGCCGGCCGCTGTAGGTGTAGCTGTGCCGGTCGTCCTGCGTCGCGATGCCGGGGTAGGCGCGGGAGGCGCTCCAGACGCCGCCGACGTCGGGCGCCTGCTCGAACACGGTCACCTCGGCGCCGACCGCGGTGAGGGTGCGGGCCGCGACCACCCCCGAGACGCCCGCGCCGATGATCGCGACGCGCAGGCGGGGTGAGCTCGAGTCCGAGACGACGTCGTCGACCGGGGTGAGGGTGTCGGTCATGCCGCCTCCCCCTGGGGGCCCGCGGCGCCGGCGAGACGGTCGGTCGGGGCGTCGACGCTGAGCGTCCGCGGGCTGCGCCGCAGGCCGCGCAGCCCGTCGCGCAGCGCCCAGAGCTGGTAGAGCGTGACCGCGACCTCGGCGAGCGCGACGCCGGCCGCCGCTCCCGTCGCGCCGAAGTGGATCGTGCCGAGCACCAGCACCGGCACGCCGACGACGGCGGCGACGGTGGAGCTGATCGCGACCGAGCGCACGCGCCCGAGCGCGACCAGCACGGAGAGCCCGAGCACCTGCGAGAAGTAGCTGGCCATCAGGGTGACGCCGAAGGCGATCGTCAGGTCGACGGGCAGGCCGTACTCGCCGTTCGTGAGCAGCGGGGCGACGAGCGGCGCACCGACTGCGAAGGCGACGGCACCAGTCAGGCCGAGGACCAGCAGCGTGCGGAGGCCGCGGAGCACGCGGCGACGGAAGACGTCCGGGTCGTGCGCGGGGATGGACCCCTGCAGCAGGTTGAGGATCGGCAGGCCGGCCATGTTCGCGGTGCGGTACAGGCGGTCGGCCAGGGCGTAGACGACGAGCGCCTGCGGCGCGAGCACGCCGACGAGGATCATCGGGGAGGCGACGTAGGAGGTCGACACCAGCATCGACCAGAGCGCAGGCAGCTGGCGGCGCAGCTCCGGCAGCGGCGCCCGCCCGTGCCGGCGGAGGAGCCCGACGAAGGAGCCCCCCGCCCCGCGCACGTTCAGCACCACGCCGAGCAGCACCCCCGCCGCCATCAGCGGCGGGAACGGGTAGGCCGAGTGCAGCAGCGCGCAGACGACCAGGCCGATGACGATCGCCCCGCAGCGGGGCAGCACCTCGCGCAGCACGAGCAGCCGGGGCGCGCGGATCCCTGTGTAGAACCAGGCGGCGGTCATGCCGTTCAGGCTGTACGCGACCGCGCTCATCGCGGCGAGCCAGGGATCGTGGGGCGCGAGCAGGAGCGCGATGCCGCCGCCGACGAGCGCGACGGGCGGCACGAGCAGCAGCCGGATGGCGATCGAGCGCAGCAGCAGCGCGTCCGACTCCTCCTCGGTCGCGAGCGCCGCCTCGGCCGCGCCCGACACCGCCCAGCCCCAGCCGATCAGCACGGTGCCGAGCACGCCGACGGCCTGCCCGAAGGCGATCAGGGACCACTCCCCCGCGCCGCTCGCGGCGATCAGCGCCGGGATCGTCGCGAAGCCGACGATCCCGGTCAGCGCGGTCGCGAGGACGAAGCCGGACAGGCGGGAGGCCCAGCGGGCACCACCGGCCATGCCGGCCTCCTTCCCGGGCCGATCACCCGGCTCGTCCACCTCTGTTCGACGCATGCGCTGTCGCGACGCTAGGACCGCGACCGTCCTGCCGGGACTCCCTCTTCGGGGCGCCGGACCGAGGAGCGGGTCGCGGTCGGCTCGACGGAAACGGGCACGGGCACGGGCACGGGCTGCTCGCTGCGGAGCGGACCACGCAGCACGCGGGCGTAGGCGCGGCCGATGGCGTCCGCCTGTTCCTGCGGCGAAGGCGCCGAGGGCGCGACGGGAGCGACGCCGCCCGCCAGCAGCTCGGTCAGGGCGAGCGCGACGGCGCGCGGGGTGCGCAGGCGCGGGTCGAAGCCGAGCGAGTCGAGCGCCGGGATCGCCCGGGCGACCACGGGCACGCCGAGCACCGCCGCCTCGAGCAGCGTGATCGGGCTGCCCTCCCACGCCGCGGTGTGCAGGTAGGCGTCGGCGGAGGCCATGAGCGTCAGGCACTCGGAGCGCGGCACCCAGCCCGTCACGCGGACGCCTGCGGCGCGGAGTCGGTCCTCCGTCGCAGCGTCTCCTGCGCCGACCCAGGTGAGCCGCACGTCGGCGTCGAGGTGCGGCAGCATCGCGAGCAGGAACGCGGGGTCCTTCTGGGCCGTGACCCGGCCCACCAGCACGACCTCCTTGGCCCCGGTCCCGCCCGCCCACCGCAGGTCGCGGGGCAGGCGGGCGATGTTCGGGATGTACTCGGCGCCGCTGCCGAGCCGGCGAGCGGTCTCCGCCTCGAACGGGCTCACGGCGGCGGTGAGGTCGGTGCGTGCGCTGAGCACGCGCTCGAGCAGCCGTGCCGTCAGCCGCGCCGGCGCGGACAGGTCGCGGCGGTCGAAGAAGTAGCTGTGCGGCGAGTAGACGATCGGCGCGCTCCGCGGGCCCCGCGTCTGCAGCCGGCCGATCAGGCCCGCCCAGGCCGAGTGGAGGTGGATGACGTCCGGCGCCAGCCGGCGCACGGTCGAGCCGTAGACGCGACGGAGGGATCGGACGCCTCGGCCGGCGTCGATCACCTCGACCAGACCGGGCCGCTGCTCGGCCGTCCCGAAGGCGCCGCGCCGCGTGTAGAGCAGGGCGTGGCGGTAGCCGGGTGCGGACCGGACGAAGTCGTTGACCGCGTCCTCCAGCCCGCCCCCCATCGCCTCGGTGACGTGCAGGATCAGTGGAGCGGAGCCGCGGTGCGCGGGGTCGCGAGTGATGGACACGAGTGCCTCGGGGAGGGTGCATCGCCGTTCGGGTACGGCGCGGTGGGTGGGTGCGTCGACGTGCTGGGCAGCTGCGCGGGTACGCTGCCGACCCGGGCAGGTTATTTCCCGGCGATCTCCCAGCGCCAGAGGGCCTGCGCGTTCTGACCCGGACTGGGGGGTCCGCTCCACGTCATGCCGTCGCGATCCGTGGTGCACGCTCGAGGTCGACGCCGCGTCCCACCCGCCCCGCGGCGGCCGCGTCCGTCAGGAGGAACCGTGCGGATCGTGATGCTCACCAACGCGGTGGCCCCCGACAAGCTGGGCGGCCTCGAGCGGTACGTCCGCGAGCTCGCCGAAGCGCTGCAGGCGCGCGGCGACCAGGTCCTGGTCATCGGCAAGCGGGTCCGCCCGGAGCTGCCGCTGCACGAGACCGGGCACGACGGGGTGATCACGGCCCGCTACCGCGTGCCGTCCAAGCGCAACCCGCTCTTCGTGCCCCTCTACCCCCTGGTCGTGGCGGCGGACGTGCGCCGCCTGCTGCGCCGCGCCGGAGCGGGCCGTGAGGACGTCGTCGTGCACGTCCACCACCCGGTGCCGGCGCTCGTGCCGATGCTGCTCGGCGTCCCGTACGTCTACACGTTCCATGCGCCCGTCTGGCGGGAGATCCTCCCCGAGCGCCACGACGCCTACTTCCTCCCCGCGCCGCTCGGCCGCGCGGGCGTCGCGCTGTTCCGCCGGATGGAGGGGCTGCTGCTGCGGCGCGCGCGGCTCGTGATCACGCTCAGCCGCTTCGTCCGGGACGAGGCGATCGCGCTCGGGGTCGACCCCGCCCGGCACCGGCTCGTGCCCGGCGGCATCGACGGGGAGCGGTTCCGGCCCGCGGGCTCGCCGGCCGGCGGGCCGGAGGGGCCCCGCCTCTTCACCGCGCGGCGGCTGGTCGACCGGATGGGCATCGACCAGCTGATCGAGGCGATGCCCGCGATCCTCGCCGCGCTGCCAGGTGCCCGGCTCCGGATCGCCGGCAGCGGCGCGCGGCGCGAGCGGCTCGAGGCCCTGATCGAACGCCTCGGGCTCCGCGAGCAGGTGCGGCTGCTCGGCCGCATCCCCGACGCCGACCTGGTCGAGGAGTACCGCGCGGCCGACCTCGTCGTGACGCCGACCCAGGAGCTCGAGGGCTTCGGGCTCACCACCGCGGAGGCGCTCGCCTCGGGCACGGCCGCGCTCGTGACCCCCGTCGGCGCGAACGCCGAGGTGGTCGAGGGGCTCAGCGAGCTGCTGGTCAGCAGCGACCGCTCGCCGAGCGCGATCGCCGACGCGGTCGTGGCGCTCTTCGCGCAGCCGGCCGAGCTGACGCGCATCCGCGGGGCCGCGCGCGACCACGTGCTGCCGCGCTTCGGCTGGGACTCGGTCGCCGAGCGCTACGCGACGCTGTACGGCGAGGCGACCGGCGCCTCCGATGCGGCCCCGGGACGCAGCCGCACGCGGTAGAGCTCGAAGCCGACCATCCGCTGGAAGTGCCGCAGCCCGTTCGGCAGCACGAAGGGGCTCTCGGTGTCGGCGAGATGCCGGACGCCGCGTTCGATCAGCTGTCCGACCAGCACCTCGGTCATCAGGTAGCGCGCGACCGATGCGGCGTCGCCGTCGACGAGGGTGCGGAAGTAGCGCAGCGTCGCCCACTCGCCGTCGACCGGGATCACGACGAGCATCAGCGCGCCCTCCGGCCCCTCGGCCACCAGCCAGAGGCGCACGTCGAGCAGGTCGCCGAGGTCGGGGACCTCGTGGCGGTACTGCTCGTCCGGGTGGATGCGCTCGCGCGCATCGGCCAGCTCGAGCAGCGCTCGCCGCTCGGCCTCGTCGGACACCGGGCGCCAGGTGACCGGCACCCTGTGCGCGACCCGCACCTTGCGGCGCACCGGACGGCGGGCGGGCGTCTGCACGTACCCCTCGAGCGTCGTGGGCAGCGCGAGCACGCCGGCGAGCGAGTCGACCGCGGTGAACGTGCGTCGGGTGCGTGTCAGACCCCGACGGATCAGGTCGGCCTCCCTCGACGTCGACAGCCTCGCGTCGAGGACGGGCAGGCGACGGGCATCCGCGACCACGCGGAGGGCGGTCACCGGCCGGCGGAGCCACGGTCGGACGCTGCCCCGGCCGCTGTCGACGCACCAGGTCGCGAAGTCGGCGATGCGCCGCCGTCGCGACTCCACCGGATCGATCGCAGCCACGGCTCGACCGTATTCGGAGCAGCCGAGGCGGACACGCCCCAGAGGGAGGGCTGTGGACGAGGCCCCGACGCCCCCCGGTCTCGGGGCGACCGCCTCCGCGACGCAGCCGCGTGCCGCGCGTAGCGTGCTGCGATGACCAGTCCCGTCCGGCTCGACCCCGGGCGGCCCCCCGTCGACGAGGGCGCGGCGGGCCGGACGGCCGTCATCCGCGGCCTCATCGTCGTCGCCACGCTGATCGCCGGGGTGATCCTGGTGCTGCTGCGGGACACCGTGCTGCCGGAGCGCTTCTCCTACGACGCGAAGGGCATCCAGGCGATCGGGCAGGGCACGCTGCACGTCGTCGACCCGGCCTACGAGTCCGTCGCCGCCGTCTACAAGGCGCTCGGGCTGATCGACGACGCCACTCTCGCCTCGCTGCTCGGGTTCTTCGCCGCCTTCGCCGTGCTCGCGGTCGCCGGTCGCCGCCTGCTCCGACCCGATGCAGCGCTCTCGGCCACCGTCCTCTTCTTCGTCGCGGTGCTGCTGTCCGCCGTCTACCTCGGCACCTACTCCAAGGACGTCTTCGTCCTCCCCATCGTCCTGCTCGCCGTGCTGCCCGGACGGCGCTGGGTCGCGCAGGTGCTGACCGGCCTCGCGATCATCGGCTACGCCCTCGTGTTCCGCACCTACTGGTTCATCGTGCTCGGGGCGTGGGTCGCGCTGCAGGTGCTGCTCGCCCGCCGTCCCCGCCTGGTCTGGCTGCTGGTCGCGCTGCTCGCCGGTTCGGTGCTGCTCGCCGGTGCGGTCGGCGTGGCGCTCGGCGGCTCCGCCGACTCGATCCGGACGTCGTCGAACGAGTACCGCGTCGGCTCCGACGACGCCGCGACGCTGATCACCGCCTTCGTCCCGGGCGGCACGCTGCTGACGGGGATGCTCAACGCACCGCTGCAGCTGCTCGCACTGATGGTCCCGCTGCCGCTGATGCTGAAGGGCGGCGTCTACTACGCCGTGCTCGCGCTCGTCTTCGCCGTGTTCTGGGTGCGGACCGCGATCGCGGTCCGGCGCACGCTCGTGGCGGGGCCCGACGTCGTCGAGCGCTCCTGCGCCGCCCTGCTGCTCGCCTTCGTGGCGGTGCAGGCGCTGTTCGAACCGGACTACGGGTCGGCGCTGCGGCACCTGACGCCGCTGCTGCCGCTGGCCGTGCTGCTCTGGGCACGGCCGCGGCAGCCGCGGCGCGTCGACTGAGCCCTCAGGCTCCGAAGCGGGAGTCCCGCCGGTCGGAGAAACCGCGCAGGATCCGCAGCTCCTCCGCCGACATGCTGCGCTTCACGGCCCGCAGGGCGCGGGCGTCCATGTCGCGAGCTGCGGGCACCCGCGTCGGGCGGCCTCCGGTGCGCGTCGGCGCCCGCTCCTCGACGGCGGGCTCCTCCGCGCGGGCGACCACCGGTTCGTGCTCCGACTCCGGCTCCGGCGCCTGCTCGGGCTCGGGCTCGGGCTCGGGCTCGGGCTCGGGCTCGGGCTCGACCACCGGCTCGTGCTCCGGCGCGACGGTCTGCTCGGGCTCCCGCGCCTGCTCGGGCTCGGGCTCGGTCCGGAACCACGCGTCCACGGTGGCCGCGGCGGACTCGTCCGCGCGGTCCCGAGCCGAAGGGCCGGCTGCCCCGTCCCGCCGGCCGAGCCGCGGCAGCCGCAGGCGGGCGTCGGCGCGGGTCGCCCCGTCCTGCTCGGAGCGGGTCTCCTCGGCGTGCTTCGTGTAGCGCAGATACGCGTCGGAGTCGGCCCGGGTCGGCCGTGTCATGGTCGCGACGGTGCCGAGCACGCTCGCGCCGACGTTCTCCAGGGCGCTGACCGCTCGCGCCACCGGAGCCCGGTGGCTGCGCTGCAGCGACACCACCAGCAGCACGGCATCGACCGTCCGGGCGAGGACGGCGGAGTCCGCGACCGCGAGCAGCGGCGGGCCGTCCACGATCACCACGTCGGCCTCCTCGGCCAGACGCTCGAGGGCGGTGCGGAGCCGGGGCGACTGCAGCAGCTCTCCGGGGTTCGGCGGCGTCGCCCCCGCAGGCACCACCACGAGCCGGGTGTCACCGGCGCCCCACGTCTGCATGACGTCGTGCACGTCGGCGCGGCCCACCAGCACCTCCGTCAGACCGAGCCCGTTGTCGAGGCCGAACATCTCGTGGAGCCGGGGGCGGCGCAGATCGGCGTCGACGAGCGCCACGTGGTGCCCCGCCGCCGCGAGCGCGAGCGCGAGGTTGCCCGCGACGGTCGACTTGCCCTCCGACGGCGTCGCCGAGGCGATGCCGACGGTGACCGCGCCGCCGGGCGCGCGGAGGTACTCGGTGTTCAGCTGCAGCAGCCGGAATCCCTCGGCGGCCGCGCTCGCCGGGTCGTCGACCAGGACGAGCGGGTGAGCCGCCACCGAAGGGGTGCGCGGGATCTGTCCGACGACCGGGGACCCGACCAGCTTCTGCAGGTCTCCCGTGCTGCGGACCCGGGTGTCCAGCAGCTCGCGGAGGATCACGAGGAGCACGCCGAGCAGCAGCCCGCCGAGCAGCCCGAGGGCGAGGCCGAGCGGTCGATTCGGGACGGTGGCGGACTCGGCGACCGTCGCGGTCCGGACCACCGTGACCTTGACGCTCTGCGTGCCGTCGGCCGCGCTCGGGTTGAGCACCGACACCGCGGTCGACAGCTGCTCCGCCGTCGCATCCGCGATCCGCTTCGCCTGCGTCGGCGAGGGGTTGAGCACGTCGATGGAGATGATCGAGGTGTTCTGCTGCACGCTCGTCGTCATCTCCTTCGCGATCTGGTCGGAGGTGAGCGAGAGCCCGAGCTGCTGCTTGACGGCGTACAGCACGTACGGCTGCTCCGCGAGCGCCGCGAAGTTCGCGGCCGCCGACTGGGCGAAGCTGTTCGCCTGGCTCAGGTCGTTCGCGTTCGACGCGTTCCCCACGGAGACGTAGACGTTCGCCGTCGACAGGTACTTCGGCGTCTGCACGGCGAGGACGACGATCGCGGCGACGAGGCCGAGGACCACGGGCGCGGCGAGCAGGTACCAGCTTCGGCGGAGGGTCGAGAGATAGGCGCGGAGGTCCACGGGTGCTTCCTCAGGTGCTCCCCGGGCGCTGGGTGGGCGCGCTGGGCAGCGGGGTCGGGTGCGGCCAGCATAGGAATCGGAGCCCGCTGCGCCCATCCCGACTTCAGGGGCCAGCACGGCCTTCCCCGACGTGCCGCCACCGGTACGCGACGCTCCGTGCCGGCATCGCCCGGACCGATGCGGCCCGTCAGCCGTGCCGCCCCGGCCCTGCCGCCTCGATCAGCCGTGCCCGCAGGGTCGCGGTGTAGGTGCCGGCGATCTGCGCGTCGTTCTCCCCGCCCGCCACGTTCGCGTGCCGCAGCGCGGACGCGTCCGTGCTCCAAACGGTCGGGAAGAGGGGCGCGGCGCGCTCGACGGGGCGCACCCGCACCGACGCCTGCAGGAGGACGCTGTTGATCCAGACGTCGTCGGCCCGCGGGCAGACGACGAGGAAGCGCTCCCCCAGCTGCTGCACCAGCGCGGCGAACGCCGGCGGGTAGAGCACCCCCGACACCCCGAGCGCGAAGTTTTCGACGCCGATGGAGCCGTCCAGGACCGGCCCCCAGCGGCGGTACGGCAGGAGTTCCCCGTCGTGCAGCTCGATCCGACGCACCAGGTAGGCGATCGCGTCGTCCGGGTGCTCCGCTGCGCCCCGCAGGAGGCCCGACAGCCACCGCCGGGGATAGATGATGTCGTCGTCCGCCGTCACGAAGGCCGTGCCCGAGGGCCCAGCGACCCGGGTGCAGTACGGGAAGTACTTGGTGTGCGGACCGAAGTCCTGGCTCAGGCGGACCTCGAGGCCCCGACCGAGCTGCGACAGGATCCGCTTCGGCGGATGCCGCGCCCACACGGCGTCGTCGACCCAGAGGATCACCCGCCGCGGCCGCGCTGCGCCGCGAAGGATCGACTCGACCGCGACGTGCACGCGCTGGAGGCGCTCACCGTGGGAGGTCAGCGAGACCTCGATCCCCGAGGTCGGCACGTACCGCCGGCGGGCCCGCAGCGGCGTGGACGCGGTGTAGTACCACTCGACGACGAGCGCGACGATCGCGCGGCGGGTCAGTCTGAGGAACCGCCGGAGCCGGGCGATCACCGCCGCCCTCGAGCGCCGCGCTGACGGAGGCGGGTGTGAAGACGGGGGATCTCGCGCGCCGCGCCGACGAGGACCTCCGGCGAGATGCGATAGAAGTCGAGGAATCGGAGGTCGGCGCGGCGGGTGAGCCACACGATGTTGAGGTTGCTCGAGACCAGGTTGCCGACGAGGGTCGCGAGCGCTGCGCCGTAGGCCCCGAGGACCGGGATGAGGAGGACGACGAGCGCGACATTTACGAGGCAGGCGATGGCGAGCGACCAGCTGCGCAGCTGCGGCGCACCGCGTCCGCTCAGGGTCGATCCCGCGATGGACCCGGGCGTACCCACCACGACCGCCGCCGTCATCAGCACCACGAGGGGTGCAGCCGGGGCGAACTCCGCCCCGAACAGGGGCACGAGCCAGAGCGGCAGCGAGCCGCAGATCACCAGCCCGATCGCGCCGGTCAGGAGCAGGGAGGACTGGGCGGCACGCACGACTCGACCGTCGTCGACCCGCTGCGACTCGGACGCGAAGGTCACGTCGCGGAAGGCCGCGTTCACGATGAGCGGCACCTCGCTCACGTTGACGGCCACGACGTAGAGGCCGAGCTCGAAGGCGGTCGACAGCGGCGCCATCAGCGCCTGGTCGACCCGCATGAGCAGCACGCCGGTCAGCGAGCCGGCCCAGATCCGCAGCCCGTACCCACCGAAGCGGCGCCAGCCCACCGGGTCGCCCACCGGTGCGTGCTCGTGCCGGCGCCCGAAGACCGCGAGCGCGACGTACGGGAGCACGCCGAGCAGCGGCACGTACACGGAGCAGAGCACCGCGGTGAAGAGGTTCAGCTCGCCCAGCACCGCGAGCGCGATGATCACGGCGAGCCGCGCGATCGACGAGACGGCGCGCTCCCATGCCACCGCACGCCACTGGTGCCGCCCCATCGCGATGCCGCGGAGCACCCCGATCATCAAGGTCGGGACGATGGACAGCGCGGCGACGACGACGAGATCGGTCCGGGGGACGGATCCGCCCGAGATCAGATCCGCCAGGGCGATCAGAACCGCGGTCAGCACCGCGCCGACGATCGCCGTCAGCAGGAGGGCTCTCGAGGCCAGGGACCGCACCCTCGCGACACCCGACGCGACGAAGTAGGTGAGGGCCTGCGGGAGGCCGAGCGCCCCGATCGTCACCAGCAGCAGCACCGGAGCGGTCGCCGCAGCCAGATAGCCCCGTCCGTCGACCCCGAGCGCCCGGGCGAGCAGGGGTGTCGCGGCGAGCGACGCGGCGGGCGGCAGGGCGTAGCCCAGCAGCGACAGGACCACGCCGCCGCGGAACGACCTCGTCCGCGGGCGCTCCACCCCGGGCTCCGCGCTCGACGCCGCCGCGGGTCGTCGAGCGCTCACGCGGCGCTCACCTCGCAGGCCCACCGCGGTTCGAGCACGCGCCGCCCGGGTCCCGCGTGGTCCGGCCGGAGTGCGGTGCGGATGGCGCTCACCCTCTCCGCCTCTCCGACGGCCGAGCGTGGAAGCGTGACCGCGTGCGGACGAGCGACCGCCCGTCCGTACAGGAGTCTACGGACGACTCCCGGCGCCCCTCCCGCGCGGAGCGAGCCGAGGAGCACCGGTCGCCGAGGAGGCCGATCACCGGCGACCCCGGCGAGGCAGGTCTGGCGGAGCCGCGACGGATCAATTACGGTGCGGCGACCGGGCAGCGACGACGCGCCCGCCTCGACGCCCGACGGAGAGCACTCGATGATGAGCATCATCCCCAACGACATCCGGAACGTCCGACCGCTGCGGCTCGGCCGCGCGAGGCTCGAGCTGCGCGCGCGGTGGAGGTTCGAGCGGAACGTCAAGCGCTGGATCGCCGGCCGCTGACCCGATCGGCTGCGCCGTCGCCGCTCAGCGGTGACGGACGACCAGCCAGAGGAACTGCAGGTTCCCGAGCAGGTAGCGCCGCCAGAGGCGCCGCGGTTCGGTCAGGAGGCGGTGCAGCCACTCGACGCCGAGCCGCTGCAGGAGCTCCGGCGCTTCGCGCTTGTTCCCGGCGACGAAGTCGAAGGCCGCACCCACCCCGATGCACGGCATCTGCAGCTCCTGCGCCAGCCGCTCGGCGAGCCGGTCCTGCTTGGGCGTGCCGAGGGCGATCCACACCCGGTCCGCGCCGCTCGCAGCGATGCGGTCGCGGCAGAGCGCCACGTAGTCGGCGTCGACCTGCTCCTGGAACGGCGGGGCCCAGGCGCCGGCGATCTTCAGCTCGGGCCACCGGACAGCCGCAGCGCGCTCGATGCCCGTCAGGGTGTCCTCCGTGGTGCCGAGGAGGAACTCCCCGACCCCGGTGCCCGCCGAGCGGTCGAACGAGGCCGTGAAGAACGACGGGCCGCGGACCCGGCGCGCGTCGCGGCGGCCGCGCAGCAGTCGCAGGACGGCGGCGACCGGCGCCCCGTCCGGGAAGGAGACACCGGACCGGCGAGCGAGCGCGAGGTAGTCGTGGTCCTCGTGCATGGCCACGACCGAGTAGGCGTTGACGAGCCGCACGTCGATACCCCCACGACGGCGCTCGGTCCAGTCCTGCAACCACTCCACTGCTCGGTCCATCGTCGTGACGGCGACCGGCACGCCGGCGACCGACGCCTCATCGAAGGGGTGCGGGACGGCCGTGCGGCCCGACCCTCGCAGCCCGGACCTGTCCGAGCGGGAGGAGCGGGCGTAGAAGCCGTGGGAGTGAGAGGTCACGAGAGGTGCGGTTCCAAGGGTCGGCGTCTGGGGAGGAGCACGAAGCGGCGCCAGAGGAGCATTCTGGGCAGGACCAGGAGTTCGTCGCCACCCCCACTCCGGTTTGCATCGGGAACCCTCATGGGGGTGGCGGGTGTCTCCCGGCCGGTGGCGAGCCGCCCGGGCGCGACCGCGGCCCCGCCTCCCCCGACGACCACGACCACCACGAGGGCGAGGAGGAAGAGGGTCGCCGCCCGGTCGTCCGCGTTGTACGTGGCGATGGCGACGCAGAACGCGGCGGTGAGCATCGCGGCGGGCAGGTCGCGGCGTCGAACCGCAGTCGTGAGCAGCGCGGCGACGAGCGCCGCGACCACCAGCAGTCCGACGGCGCCGAGGCCGAGGAGGATCTGCAGGTACCAGTTCTCGATGTAGCGCAGGCTGAGGATCGCGTCGCCGACCGCGTCGGCAGCCGTGCCGCCACCGGTGCCCAGCACCGGATGCTGCGTCCAGGCGCTGAACACGATGTCGTACGTGCGCGTCCGCTGCGTGACCGAGCCCTGCGCCTCCGAGCTGCCGAACCGCTCGAGGAGCACGGGCAGCGCGACGGCCGTGATGGCCGCAGCGACGACGAGCACGGCCGCGAACCGGCGGAGCACGGCCCTGCCGGCGAACGCGGCCAAGATCGCCCCGACGACGCCCGCGACTCCGAGCGCGAGGAAGGCGCCGCGCGAGAGCGTCGTCACGAGCCCTCCCCCGGTGAGCACGACGGCGACCAGCGACCAACGGGAACCCCGTGCGAACGCGCCGACGGCGAGCGCGCAGCTGCACGCCAGGAACATGCCGAGGTAGACGGGGTGGTCGAGGGAGGCGGTCGACCGGTAGCCGGACCAGTTCTGGACAGCCGCGCCGCCGATGAGCTGGTCGACGGCGCCGTAGACGGGGTTGCGGCGAAGGACGTACTCCAGGACGGCGTAGGCACCGACGACGGCGCCGACCGCGGGCCAGACGCGGCGCAGTGACGCGGCCTCGCTGCGGCAGTCGCCGACGACGACGACGGCGCCGAGCGCGAGCAGGCAGTTCACGGTCCACGCCGCGCTGGCCCCGCGGTAGGGCGAGACGACCAGGCTGAGGACCGCGACCAGCAGCAGAGCGCTCACGATCGCGAGCACCGCCACGCCGCCGCGCGACGGCCACGGCCCGACCCGTCGTGCCGCGGCCGCCCGGCGCACCGACCAGATCAGGAGCAGCACCGCTCCGGGCAGCACGCGGTAGGGGATGAGCGCGTAGACCAGGATCGCCATCGTCGGGAGCGCTCTCGTCGGCACGGCGAACGCCGCGGCGAGCCAGAGCGCGGCGACGATGACGATGACGATGACGCCGTCCACCGGGGCGCTCCTCCCGAGCAGCGGTGCGCCGATGAGCGCCGCGGCGCTCATGAACCCGCCCAGGAGCAGCGCGAGCGGCGCCCAGAGGGCCGGGGACCGCGGCACCCTCATCGCGCACCCCCGACGTCCGCCTTCGCCGGGCCAGCCGGACGAGCCGACCGGCGCTGTCCGAACGGGCCGGCGCGGAGGAGATCGAGCCCGCTGCACCCTTCCGCCGACGGCCGCGACTGCGCGTGCCCTCCGACCACCACGACGACCACGAGGGCGAGCAGGAAGAGAGTCGCGGCGTGATCGTCGGCGTCGAACGTGGCGATGACGGTGCAGAACGTCACGGCGAGCATCGCCGCCGGCAGGTCGCGGTCGCGGGCCGCGGTCGTGATCAGCGCGACGACGAGGGCCGCGACCACCAGCAGGCCGACGGCACCGAGGCCGAGCAGGAGCTGCAGGTACCAGTTCTCGATGTAGCGCAGGCTGAGGATCGCGTCGCCGACCGCGTCCGCGGCAGTACCGCCACCGGTGCCCAGCAGCGGGTGCTGCGTCCAGGCGCTGAAGACGATGTCGTACGTGCGCGTCCGCTGCACGAACGAGCCGTGCGCCTCGGAGCTGCCGAACCGCTCGAGGAGCGCGGGCAGCGCGACCACCGCGACGGCTGCGGCGCCCGCGCCGACGACGAGCACGGACGCGAAGCGGCGGAGCACCGCCCTGCTCATCGCAACCGCCACGACCGCACCGACGAGGACCGCCACCCCCACCGCGAAGAAGGACCCGCGGGAGGACGTCGTCGCGAGGCCGCCCGCGGTGAGCAGGACCGCGACCAGCCACCAGCGGGAGCCGCGGGCGAACGCGCCGAGGGCGAGCACGCAGCCGCACGCGAGGAAGAGGCCGACCAGGATCGGGTGGCCGAGCGAGGCGGTCGACCGGTACACGGACCAGACCTGCTTGTCCACCTCGCCGTTGAGGGCGTAGACGGCGTCGTAGACGGGGTTGCTGCGCAGCAGGTGGTTCAGGACGGCATAGGCGCCGACGACGGAGCCGATGACGGGCCAGGCGCGCCGCAGCACCGCGGCCTCCTGCGAGAGATCGGCGACGCTCAGGACCGCCACGAGGGCGAGCACGCAGTTCACCGTCCACAGCGCGCTCTGCGAGCGGAGGGGGGAGAGGATCCAGGCGAGTACCGCGACGAGCACCAGGAGCAGCAGGACGGCGCGGACGACGAGTCCACGCCGCGGTCGCTCCGCCCCCGTCCGGCGCCCGGCGGCGGCCCGGCGGAACGCCCACACCACGAGCAGCACCGACCCCGGCGCGACTCCCGCGGCCAGCAGGTGCGGCATCAGCCGATACGGCACCAGCGCGTAGACGAGGAGCCCGATCGCCGGGACGACCCGGATCGGCACGACGAGCGCAGCCGCGAAGCCGAGCACGGCGAAGCCGAGCACCGCCCCCCTGCCGAGCAGCGGCGCGCCGAGCAGCGCGACGGCACTCGCCGAGCCGGCCAGGACCAGCCCGAGCAGGATGCGCGAGGACGCGGGCCACGGCGCCGTCATCACGTGGTCCTCGCGTTCCCGCGGCCCGTTTCCGCGCCGCGCAGGCCCGACCGGACGGCGTAGGCGAGCGCGTAGGCGACCGCCGGCAGGCCCGGCCGGCCGCGGACGACGCCCCTCGACACGACTCCGAGCGCCTGGCCCCATCGACGCGCGTCGACGGCCGTCCGGAGCGGATACCGGGACAGGAGGAAGTCGCCGTACTCGCGGCGGCGGCCGAACGACTCGAGCAGCTCCGCCTCCGCCCAGCGCATGGAGGCGCCGACGTCGATGGACTTGGTGATGGATCCCGGGCTGTCGTCCATCTCCACGAGCGCTGCCGGTGCCTGCGCGACGCGGAGGTGCGGGTGCGCGCGGTAGAGGTCGATGAGCCAGGTCAGGTCCTGGTGGAACCGGAGGTCCGTCCGCCAGGGCACCTCGAGCGCCAACCGGCGCGGGAACAGCAGGGTCGAGGTGGGCAAGGCCCCCTTGCCCCCGCTTCGGCGCAAACGGAAGGCGTAGCCCAGCAGGTCCTCGTCCGGCGTCTTCAGCCTCTTCGGGTAGACCGAGCCGTCCTCCCGCAGGATCCGGCAGCCCGCGACCCAGGCCTCCTCCGCCCCCAGCGGCGCGACGTGCTCGAGCAGCGCCGCGCCGAAGCCGGGCAACCACCGGTCGTCGTCGTCGAGCAGCGCCACGAGCGGTGTCCGCGCGGCGCGGACGCCCGCCATCCGGGCCGTGTTCCCGCCCGCCCGAGGTCCGACCTCGACGACGCGCACGCGTGCGTCCGCGAACATCGGGAGCGGCCGGGTGCCGTCGTTGCACACGATCACCTCGCCGACGGGAGACGTCTGGTCGAGGACGGACCGCACGGCCCGGGGCAGGCTCGCCCGCCCGGTCGTCGGGATGACCGCCGTGACGTCCTCGGTGCGCAGCTGCCCGATCCCGGTCATCCGGCCAGCTCCCTGAGCGCGTGGGCGTAGCAGGCGGCGACGGCGGCGGGATCCCGCTCGTCCAGGAGCCGCCGCTGCCCGGCGACGGCGATCGCCGCGTAGCGCCGACGGTCGTCGATCAGGGATCGGAGCGCGTCGGCCGCACCGTCGGCATCGCCCGCCGTGAACTGGATGCCGCTCGTATCCGGCTCGTGGAACTCGACCGCACCGCCCCGGTCCGGCGTGATGACCGGGATGCCGGCGAGCATCGCCTCGCCGACCGAGCGACCGCTCGGTTCCCGGTCGTTCGCGACCATGAGGGCGTCGAGGTCGGGGTAGATCTCGGCGGGCGGGCGCCGCCCCTGGAACAGGACCCGCCCGGGCGCCGTGGACTCGGCGAGGTCGCGCAGGCCCTCCGCGTACCGACCGCCGTCGACACCGGGGCTGCCGTAGACGACGAGCACGGCCTGCGGCACCTGGGCGACCGCGGCGATTGCGAGCTCGATGCGCTTCTCCGGGTCGAGGCGGCCGACGACGCCGAGACGGAAGGGCGCCCGGGGAGCGTCACGCGGGGGCGCCGCGGGGCCCTCCATCGGCCGCGGCACGATGCGCTGGGGAGCCCTGATGCGGCGGGCCCACTGGGCGGTCGAGCGGCTGATCGCGATCAGGCCCGAGGAGAGGGACCCGAGCAGGTGGACGGCCAGCAGGTCCCCCCGACCGCGGGGCATGTCGTGCAGGTCCAGGACGAAGCGGGTCGGTGTGCCGAGGGCACGGCAGAGCGCCACCACCGGCAGCAGGTAGAGGCTGAACACGACGGCGACAGCGGGGCGCTCGGCGAGGAGCGCGCGGCCGAACGCGAGGACGGTCGCGGCACGACCGTGCGCCGTGGCGATCCGTCGCACGCGGAGGCCCGGCCGCTGCCGGAGGAACGCGGTGGTCGATTCGGACGAGCACCACACCTCCACGGCCATCCCGTGCTCGGGCAGCCGCGAGGCGATCGCGCGGAGGCTGTGCTCCGCGCCCCACGGCTCGGCCGCTCCGCTGAGGAAGACGACTCGCTGGCGCGGGTCACGGCGCTCCCCGGCGGCGCTGCGCCAGAGCTCCCCTGCCGCGGCCATGTCGCCCGTCGCTCGTCGCTCATCCATGGACGTACCGGGAGCGGAGGACGGCCAGCCCCAGCCCCGCGAGCGCGCCGACGACCATGCCGAGCGCCAGGTCGATCCAGTCCTCGGCCCGCAAGGACGCGGCGGCGAGGGTCATCATCAGGGCGACGCCGAAGCCACCCGCGGCCCCGGCCAGAACCAGCCACCAGCCGTTCCGGAGGACCTGCGCGGAGTCGCCGGCCCCCGTGCTCCCGGCCCCGGTCCGGCGCCGGGCGGCGGCCCCCGCCCTGAGTGCGCCAGCGACGTGCCAGACGAATGTCGGCAGCGAGGTGACGTAGCGCTTCGCCATCGATCGGGGGTCGCGGAGCGTCCTGTGGAGCCACTCGACGCCGAGGCGCTGCATCCACAGCGGGCTCCGCGGCACTGTGCCGGCGATGAACTCGATCGTCGCGCCGACGCAGAGGACCACGCCGCGGTCGAGCGCGTCGAGGACCTCGAGCGCCAGCCGCTCCTGCTTGGGCACGCCGAGGCCGACGAAGATCAGGTCGGCGCCTGCGTCGGCGATGCGGGCCACCAGCGCCTCCCGAGCCCGCGGATCGGCGAGCTCCGCGGGCGGCACCGGCTCCACCAGCACGACGCGCAGCCTGGGGTTGCGCCGCACCAGCTCGTCGGCGGCCAGGCGAGCCGAGTCGTCCCGGCCGCCGACGATCGCGACGCGACGATCTGGTGCGCAGAGCAACGGCGTGAGGTCCGAGCCGGTGACGCGGGTGCGGGCGGAGCGGGCGCCGAGGAGCCGCAGCGCGGCGACGAGCGGCCAGCCGTCCGGGGTCGCCATGCTGGCCGAGCGGAACGCCTCGGCCAGATGGGGCGAGCGGTCAGCCTGCTCGACCTGCGCCATGTTCGGTGTGAGCACCAGGTGCGGCCGGTCCGAGTCGACGAAGCCGTCGATCCGCGCCTCGGCCTCCCGATAGGTCAGCGGCTCGCAGAAGATCCGGCCGATGGCGTAGGCGCCAGGCGGGACGGACCCGTCGAGCACCGGCCGGGAGCACGAGCCCGCACCGCGGCGACGACCTCCGGAGTGGTTCACTCGCCGGTCACCCTGCGCTGTCCGGCCGCGCGGCGCACCGACCCCAGCCGCCTCCGGTGGGCGAGGACCGCGGTCGGCGCCAGCAGCACCCCGCCGACCCCGAGCACGACGGCCCGGCCGAAGCGACGCTCCGACGCGGCCATCGCCGCGCTGCGCAGCAGCCGCTCCGACCGCCACCTGGTGTGGAGCCTCCGCTGTCGAGGAGCCGAGTAGGCGGATCGGAACCAGCGCTGCAGATCGTCGAAGGCGATCTCGTCCCGACCCGCTCGGCGGCGACGCCGGTTCTCCCCGATCAGCAGCCACGCCATGCGCTCGGTGATGAAGGTGCGGTGCGCGACACCGGTCGTGTTCATCCGGTAGCGCAGCAGCGGTCGTCGCACGCCGTCGCGGGTGAAGCGCTCGTCGAACCTGGAGAAGAACTCGGGCAGCTCGGAGGTGCGCCAACACGGGTCGAACAACAGGTCGTCGAAGACCTCGCGCTTGACGAGCAGCGCCGAGGGCCACCACAACTCCTCCCGCACGGCTCCCAGCCGCTCGCCGAACTGCTCGACGAACCAGGCCCCGATCAGGTCGAGCCGCGGATCGTCCGCGGCGAACGCGAGCTGCACCTCCAGCTTGTCCGGGAGCCAGACGTCGTCCGCGTCGAGCAGCGCGATCCACCGCCCCCGGGCCAGCCCGATACCCGTGTTCCGAGCAGCCGACACACCGGCGTTGGCGGGGAGGCGGACGAGTCGGACCGCGGGTTCATCGCGCGCGATCCGTTCGACGACGGCCGCCGTGGCGTCGGAGGAGGCGTCGTCCACCACGAGCACCTCGAGCGGCGGCACGGTCTGGTTCAGCGCTGAGCGGATCGCGGCCTCGACCGTCTCGCAGGAGTCGTACGCCGGCACGACCACGGACACGCTCATCGTCCCGCCCCGCCTTCCACGCGCGGGGTCGCGACCGTCCGCCCGACGACCAGGACCACGACCAGGATCAGCAGCGAGCCGAGGTCCTCCAGCGTCTCCTCCGCGAACATCATCGGCAGGTAGCCGGGTTGCGCGTCATCGGTGCCCCGCCACTCGAGCCACTCGAAGCCCTGCGCCAGCACCCAGCAGGCGGATCCCGCGACGAAGAGCGGGATCGCGCGCGGTGCCTCCGTGCGGAGACGCCTGAGCAGCAGGACCCCGACGACGATGCAGGCGGCGAACACGGGCAGGTAGAGCTTGATCCAGTTCACCCCCGTGAATCGCTGCAGGTGCTCGTGGATCGCGAGGACCTCGTCGAAGGCCGAGAAGACGAGCCCGATCCCCAGCAGCCGGTAGAGCAGCGCGGGCGGCGCGACGACGAACACGACCAGACCCCCCGCGAGGAGCAGACCGCCGCTGACGACCGCCGGGACGCTGCGCTCCCCGTCCATGTCGAGCAGGTGGTAGGCGAAGGTGCCGAAGGGAAGCAGGAAGCGGGAGACGAGGCCGAGCACCAGGGTGATCGCGATGATCACGACACCGCGCACCAGCACGCGCCGCGGATCGACCTGGACCACCCGCGCCCTCGCCGCCGCCCGTCGTCCGTCCGCAGCACGACGTCGAGCGGGTGCAGAAGGGCCGGCACGGGACGGGGACTGGGCCAACGGGGATCCTTCGATCGGGGCGGAAGCGCCGAGCCCGACTGCGAGGAATCGCCGGATGTCGAGACGACATCGGACCGGGCGCATCCGAGTTCGACGCCCGCTCCGGAGGTGAGGTGGGTGTATGCAGTCTACGGAGGGGCGCGAGCGTCGCCTCCACGCCCCCGTTCGGGGCACAGCGCGATCACGCAGGACCGACTCGGAGGTGCAGATGGGGACGCTTCGTCGCCTCCCGCGCCGTCGATCACCCCGGCTGCCCCTGGCGGCCGCGATCCTGGCCGCTGCCGGGGTCGTGATCGTCGCACTGCTCGCCCTTGCGGCGCAGCAGAGCGCCGGTGGATCGCGCACCGCCCCGCCGTGGCGGCTCCCGCCCGCGAACTCCGGGTTCGACTACCAGATCGGGGGCCCGTACTCCCCGCAGCCCCGTGCCGCGGTCGTCGTGCGCGACCGGGACACGAAGCCCGCGCCGCGCCACTACAACGTCTGCTACGTCAACGCCTTCGAGACCCAGGTGGTCGACGAGGGGTTCTGGATGCGGCGGCACCCCGATCTGCTGCTGCGCATCGACGGGTCACCGGTCGAGGATCCGAACTGGCCGGGACAGTACCTGCTCGACACGTCGACCGCCGAGCACCGTGCGGCCCTCGTGAAGATCGTGTCCGCCTGGATCCGGGGCTGCGCGGCCAAGGGGTTTGACGCCGTCGAGTTCGACAACCTCGACTCGTGGTACCGGTCGAACGATCGCATCAGCGTCGCCGACAACCTGGCGTTGGCGCGCTCCCTCGTCGACGTCGCACACGACCATCGGCTCGCCGCAGCGCAGAAGAACGGAGCGGTGCTCAAGGACGAGGGCCGCGAGACCGCAGGATTCGACTTCGCGATCACGGAGTCCTGCGAGGTCTTCGACGAGTGCGACTCGTACACCGACGCCTACGGCGCGCGAGTGTTCGAGATCGAGTACACGGACGAGTCGGGCGACCCGTTCCCCCGCGCGTGCGCTGCGCGGGGCGGTCGGATCTCGATCATTCTGCGCGACCGTCTGGTGGTGCCGGAGGGGAAGCCGGACTACCGGTACGACGCCTGCTGACAGTGCCCGGACCGCCCCAGAGGGGGGTACGGACGCGGCGTGTCGCGCTCGTCCGAGCAGCGCTCGGGATGCTCGTCCGCCACCATCGGGTCCCGCGCGACGCGAGGGGGACGCAATGCGGGTGACGAGGCAGCAGGCCCTGTTCAGCGGGCTCCTGACCGTGCTGATGCTCGCGACCGGCGCGCTCCTGATGCCGACCGAGCACTCGCCCGACACCGGCGCGGTCGCCCCGGCCGCGGTGAGCCGCCCGTAGGCGTCAGCGGACGTCGGCCGGCACCGCCGCCTCGAGGAAGTCGGGACCGCCGGGCAGCATCGTGGAGTAGACGACGCGATACATGCCCATCGCGCTGTCGAGGTGGAAGTACCGCTCCACCCGCTCCTGCGCGTTGCGCGAGAGCGCCTCGTACAGCACCCGGTCCTGCAGCAGCCGCCCCAGCTTGGCCGCCAGGTCCTCCGGCCGCCGCGGCTGGGCGAGCAGGCCGCAGGGGCCGAGCAGGACGGCTTCATCGTCGATCGTGACGCGGATGTCGTCCTCGACCAGCTGCTTCATGCCGCCGACGTAGGTGCCGATCGTCGGCAGCCCGACCGTCATCGCCTCGAGGACGACGATGGGCTGCCCCTCGTTGTGACTCGGCAGCACCAGCGCGTCGTAGCCCCCGAACCGCTCGCGCAGGTTGACGGTGCCGAGGAAGCGGACGCGTCCGTCGAGCCCGAGCTCGTGCGCGCGGCGCTTGCACGCCTCGACGTACGCGGGCTGCTCGTTCTCGGGGCCCATCACGTCGAGCTCCCAGTTGGTCACCCCCGCCTCGAGCAGCAGCGCGAGCGCTTCGAGCAGGTCCATCTGGCCCTTGATCGGCACCACCCTCGCGGCGCACGCGAGCCGCCAGATGCGGTCGTCCGCGTCGCGCTCCTGCCGGTTGCGGTACTCGTCCCTCGCCGCAGCGAAGTCGGCCGGTCGTACCCCGTTCGGCAGCACGTGCGACTTCTCCCCCGGCCCCCCGAGGGCGGCGGCCTCTCGGATCGCGTCCGGGTACAGGTAGCTGATGAAGTCCGCGGCCCGGTACGCGACGACGCCGCTGCGCGCGAACCAGCCGAGCCAGCCCCGCAGCTTCGGGTCGACCACCGCGGTCGTCGGCTCGAAGTCGGCCGTCGTGTACTCCGTGATCGTGCGCCACTCGTCGACCGACACCTCGGTGGCGAGGCTGCGGTTCATCAGCGTGTTGATCGTGTCGCGGACGTAGAGGTTGTGCTCGGTCAGGAAGAAGCTGGTGCCGTGCTGCCGGGCCGCCGCAGCGGCGAGGAGACCGGCGGCGCCCGTGGTGTGGGAGTGGTAGACGTGCGCCTTCGGGAAGTGCAGGTCACTCACGCAGTAGGCCAGCGAGAAGAACTCGCGGACCTGCCAGAAGAGATCGGCGAAGGACAGCCCCGAGCCCGCGAAGTACTGGGTCGCGGCCTGCATGAACTCCGTCGAGGACAGCAGCGGCCAGAGTCGGAAGGTCCGGGTCACCGGGTTGACGCCGTCGTCCCAGAGCGCCCACAGCGGCCCGTCGTCGCCGGCGAAGTGAGCGTCGAGGGCGTCGAAGAGCCGCGTCACGACCGCGCGGCGGTGCCGCCCGGGGACCCGCGAGTCCCGCGGCCTGAAGGCCTTGAAGGTGCCCGCGTGCTCCTGCAGGCTCTGGTAGACCGGCATCACCCACTGCACCTGGGGCGGCACGTCGTAGAGCGGGACGGTCGGCGAGCTGCGGTCCCATGCGATGTGGATGATCCCGATCCGGTAGTCCGGGTGGGCCTCGCAGAGCTGGTGGACGACCGCGGACAGCCCGCCCTTCAGGTAGGGGTAGGTCGACTCGCACACGATCGCGATGTCGACCTCCGGGAAGTCGGCCGCCACCTGGGCGGCCGTGGGCTCGAGGCCCTCGTCGATCGAGCTCATGCGTAGACCTCCCAGGACGACGCGGTGCGGGCGAGACCGGTGACGACAGAGTCCAGGCGCCGGCCCAGGTCCTGCTGCAGGACGAGGTCCGGCGCTGCGGAGGACAGCCCCTCCTGGTCCGCGTAGGCGACGGCGTGCACGGCCACCTCGCGGGCGCGGGCCGCGTCGACCGCGGGCAGCACCGTCTCGCGGATCCAGCGAACCTCGCCGACCGGCGCGTGCCGGGTGACGGAGGGCGCCATGTCCTCCAGCAGGACGGCGTCCAAGCCGGCGATGCGGTCCCAGAGCGCGAAGGCGCGGTTGACGAACCAGCGCACCGGCCGCTCCGCCCCGTCCTCCACCAGACGCAGGAAGCGCAGCGCGGTCGCCGGGTCCTCCGGCAGGAGCCGGTCGAGGTCGTCGACGAACAGCCCGCGGCTGCGGCCGCCATCGAGCGCCAGAGCCTCGAGCGCCGTCCGGACCGCCCAGTCCATCCCGGCGGGCGTCGCCGGGTCGATCCTCGGCAGGTTCCAGCGCTGGTCCCAGCCGGCGACGGGGGCGCCCGGGGCGCCGTGCTCGAGCAGCCAGGGGTCGACCGAGGTCGGGTTGACGTAGACGTAGCGGCGGGCGTGCGGGAAGCGCTCGGCGTAGCCGCCCTCCGCGGCGAGGGCGTGGTACGGCTGCAGCACCACGTCGGCGTGCCGCTGCGCCGTGGACCACGCCGCATCCGGCTGGTCGGTGCCGAAGTAGATGAGCGCCCGCCTCACCACTGCACCGCCCGCCGCCAGAAGAGCGCGTGCTCGGGTCGGTGCATCACGCGACGCGACACTCCGACGGCGACGAGCGCGTAGGCGCCGTAGAGCGCGGCGGCCGTGCCCAGGACGGCGACGTCGGGCAGCCCCATCGAGATGCCGCCGACGACGACCACGAGCGCGCAGGCGCCGAGCACCCCGAGCGGCACCGCCGACCCGAGCATCCCGAGCGTGTAGCCCTGCATCATGGCGGCGACGGCGGCGAAGGCGGCGAGGACCACCACGACGAGCAGCTGCCCGTCGCGCCAGTGCATGACCACCGCACCGCTGATCATGGCCATCGACAGCAGCAGCAGCAGCGCGGTCGCCTGGCCCACTCCGGCCCGGACGCCACGGGTGAACCGCTCGAACTTCGCCCGCGCCTCCGGATAGGGCAGGGCGTGCAGGGCGTCCCGCGCGCCGTCGAGCAGCCGCCACCCGGGGTCGACCGTCCGGACGAAGAACAGCTGGTGGGCGAGGACGCCCGGCAGCAGGGCGATGTAGACGAACCCGATCGAGGAGAGCCGCACGTCGAGCAGCCACACGACAGCGGGAATGCTCCAGAGGGGCAGACCTTCAGCGGCGCCGCGCAGCGCGGCGACGGCGGACGCGCGCCAGCCGACCTGCAGCGGCTCCCACGCCTGACGGTGCTGCCGCCGCCGGAGCCCGACGACCGCGAGCGTGGCGGCCTGCAGCAGGATCGCGGCGACCGGCGGCGCCCACAGCCACGTCGGCACCAGGAGCAGGACCACCACGTACGCGGACCACGGCAGCACCAGCAGCAGCGGCGCACGCAGGGCGTACGCGGGCACGATCAGCGCCCCCATCGCGACGTGCAGGACCAGCAGCCCGAAGAACGCGCCGAAGAGCGAGAGCGGCAGCTGCCGGGCGGCGCCCACGCCGATGCTCGCGAACAGCATGAGCGGGCCCACGACGAGGAGCGCCGGCAGCGCGACCCTGAGGACCGTGCGCGCCACGTGGTTCGGGTCGGCACCGCGATCACCGAGGAGGTGCAGGTAGACGGGAGCGGCGACGGCCTGAGCCAGAGTCGGCGTGATCACGGCGCAGCTGACCATCAGGACGCTCAGCCCGATCCCGGCGACCCGGGCGGCGTCCAGCTGCTCGACCACGAAGGGGTAGGTGAGCCCCAGCGCCAGCACCGGGAAGAACTGGGCGACGACCATCGCCCAGGGCTTCGACGCCAGCAGCAGGTGCGGGCGCGACGGATCCGTGCCGAGCGGATCGACCGCGAGCGCATCGAGATCAGAGGGCTCGTCCAGCAGGTCCTGGCGAGGGGAAGAGGTCATCGGGGTCCTCGGGCGTCGGGGAGCCGCTGACGGCCGCCCGCGAAGGGTCGATCCGCGCAGACGTCGTCGTGGTGCTGCCTCCGGCTGGGTGTTCCCGAGACGTCAGAACCATAAACGGCCCTCGGACGGGGGGCAAGACCCCGCTGCCGGACATCGGCTTCCGTCCTCGTCGCGCGGACCTCCGCGCGGTGCCCGAAGATCGGAGCACCCCGCTCCTACGGTGCTCGCGATGCCGTTGATCAGTGACCCCCGACACCGCCTCCTCGCAGCGATCGCCTCACTGGTGGTGCTCGTCCCGCTGCTCGCGGCCGGACCCGCCCACGCGGCGGGCCCCGACGACCCGCGCCCGTACGGCCGCTTCGGCGCTCCGCTGGCCGTCGACCCGCACAGCACCGCCGCTCAGCAGCTCGCGAAGCCCCACAGCGCGAAGGTCAAGGCCGCCATCGGCGTGATCGCCAGCAGGCCGATGGCGAACTGGATCGGTGGGCAGAGCCCCGCCGAGGCGGAGGACCTCGTATCGCGCATCGTCACCGGGGCAGGGCAGCGGCGCTCCGTCGCGCAGCTCGTCATGTTCAACCTGCCGAACCGGACCTGCGGCCGGGACGACCACTTCGCGGTCACCACCCCCCGGTCCTACCGCGCCTGGGTCCGCGGCTTCGTCCGCGGACTCGGGAAGCGCAGGTCCATCGTCGTCATCGAGCCCGACTCCGTCGCCATGGCCACCTGTCTGCCGATCCGGCAGCGTCTCGTCCGCTACGCGCTCGTCGCCTATGCCGTCCGCCAGGTCCGGGCCCAGGGCTCGTGGGCCTACATCGACATCGGGCACTCGAAGTGGCTGAGCACGCGGGTCGCGGTCAACCGGCTGCGCGCCTCCGGCATCCGTGCGGCTTCCGGCTTCAGCCTGAACGTGTCGAACTTCCGCCCGGACCGCGAGCTCATCCGCTACGGCAACGCGATCTCGAAGCGCGTCGGCGGCCGGCACTTCGTCATCGACTCCAGCCGCAACGGCATGCCCGCCGGGAACACGGAGTGGTGCGGGCCCGCGGGGAAGGGCCTCGGCCGGGCGCCCACCGCCAGGACCGGGGTGCGCCGGCTCGACGCCTACCTCTGGATCAAGGACCCGGGAGGCTCCGACGGCGCGTGCAACGGCGGGCCTCCTCCCGGGGCCTGGTACCAGAAGTACGCGCTGATGCTGGTGCGGAACGCCCGGCTCCGCTGAGCACGGACGGCGCCCGGTCAGGACTGGGGCAGCTGGCTGACGACGACGGTCTGCAGGCGAGCCGCCAGAGTGCGCTCGTCCCCCGCGTCGAGGTCGCCGGGGCTGTTCGGGCTGCCGTTCAGCCACGCCTGCTGGATCGGGTCCACGAAGCTCAGCCCGAACGCGCCCGAGGCGTTCTGCAGGGTCGTCCGCAGCTGGGTCACGGCGTCGGCGGGCGCGTCGTCGTCCGTGACCGGACCGATCACGGCGATCTTCGCCCGCGGCGCCCGCGTCTGCACCGCGGAGATCGTCTGCGAGGCCGCCCGCGAGACCCTCAGCTGTGAGGCTCCGACATCGGCGATCCCACCGAAGATCACCACCAGGTCCGAGTCCTGCGGGACCCGTGAAGCCTCCTCGAGGAAGGTGCGGCCGTCCGCACCCTCTGCGAGGTACCCCGCGCCGGCGGACGCGAAGGTGCGCACCTGCACGTCCGCGTCGGTCGCCAGCAGCGAGGTCCAGCGCTGGGCCGCCCCGACGCCCGGCGCCGACTGGGTGGTCGTGCCGTCCCCGATCACCGCGACCAGGGGCAGCGCGCTCGCGGTCGGCCTCGTGAGCGGCGGCGGCGTGTACTGCCGGGACTCGACGTCGGCGTCCGCCCCTTCCGCTCGCATCCGCATCACGGTGACGGTGACGAGTGCGAGAGCGACGACGACGAGGACCGCGACCACGGTGTTGCGCAGGATCCGGCGTCGTCCCGTGCCGCGCCGCGTACCCGCCCCCATGGCTTCAGCATATGGGTGCGAGGCGGGCCGCTCCCGGGCCGGAACGCCCCGCCGGGCGCGTTGCCCCGCCGGCTCCGCCCGGGCAGACTTCCCCTCCATCCGCTCCGCCGGACGGGTCGCACGCCATGAGGAGGCCGCCGATGACGGACGAACCCGGTCCGAGCCGCATCGGTCCGGACCGCCGCGGGCGCTCCGTACCGCCGACCCCGGTGACGGGCGTCGGCCCGAGGAACCCGATCATCGCGACGCGACGGTTCGTGCTCGGCACCGCCATCGCCGGGGCCGCGGTCGCGAACGCGGCGCACCTGCTCCGCGCGCCGACGGCCGACCCCTACGCGGGAGGCCGAGTGCTCGACGGGGAGGGCGTGCGGACGACCGTGCTCGACCCGACGGACCCGGTGTTCGGCGCCGTGGGCGACGGGATCGTGCTGGGCGATCTCGTGGCGCAGGCCGGCTCGACCACCGTGAGCTCGGCTACCGCACCCTTCACGTCGACCGAGCGGGACCGCGACAAGCTCGTCGTCTGGCGCGGCGTGGGCGACGAGGTCGCGACGGGGATCATCGAGTCCGTCCGGTCCCCCACGGAGGCCGTGCTGCGCTCCGCGGCGGCGGCTTCGTCGCAGCGGGACGGCGGTCCGAACACCAACGCCGCCGTGGGCACGGACAACACCGCGGCCCTGAACGCCGCCTTCCGGGCCGCCCAGGCGGCCACCGCCTCCGTGGCGCCGGAGCGCCGCCGCCAGGTCCCGACGACGGAGGTGCACCTCCCCCGCGGCGTCTTCCTCACCCGCGCGCTCGACCCCTTCGAGCAGGCCGGCGTCACGGTCTCCGGGGAGGGGCGCTTCAGCACGATCCTCGCCTCCGTCGACGATGGCGCGTGGATGCAGCTGTCGCCCTTCGACGCGGACCCGAGCGATGCGTTCCAGGGGAACGCCTTCGACTGGACGTTCCGGGACATCCAGTTCCTCAACCCCGCCTTCGGCAACACCTCGAGCGAGGGCCGGAGGACCGGCCGCGCCGTCCAGGACAACGGGAGCGGCGGCACGCGGATCATCTCGTGCTCCTTCATCGGCCTGTCGTACGGCTTCTGCGGCGCTCACGGGTCGGACTTCTCGGAGATCCGCGAGGCCGTGTTCAGCAACTGCGACGTCGGGTTCTACTTCGGCCCCGGCAGCCAGCAGCTCGAGATCACCAAGACCGACGCCACCCAGTGCCGGGAGGGCGCCGTCTTCGAGGGCGCGCCCCACTGGCACATCGGCGGCGCGTCCTCGTTCGAGGACCCGTCCGTGTCCGCGATCACGATCGAGGCGAAGGCATCGGGACGCACGCGGCTCGGGGTGCCGGTGGACGTGGGGGGCGCCTTCTACTCGGGCAAGTTCCTGATCGATCAAGCCGCCTGGTTCGAGACCAACTCGGGCGGCAACGGGCGAACCTGTCCCCGCATGATCTGGGTCCGCGGCGAGAGCCCGTTCGAGATCCCGGTCGAGGGCGTCGTGGTCCGGGACGCCTACGTCATCGCCGGAGGCGACCAGGTGCCGGACGCCGGTACCGCGTTCCTCGAGCTCGAGACCGCCCGCGCCTCCCCCGAGGCGGTCGTGATCGAGTCCCTGGTGATGGGCGGGGACTACTTCAACGCCGTCTTCCGCAACTCCGGGACGGCCGACACCTCGAGCCCGCGCCTCGTCGCGATCGCTGCGCCGGACTCGGTCGCCCTCACCGCCGGCCCCGCCGCGGGCGCGAAGATCCTGCTGCGCGACGGCTCGTCGCGCGCCGCCCTCCGCATGGCGGCGCCCGCAGCGGAGCAGACCCCGCTCCGGCTCGTCGCCCGGAGCGGTCAGGGCGCGACGCCCCTGCTCTCGACCGGCCCCGCCGCTTCGGACGGCGACGTGTCGGGCATCGCGGGCGGCGGTGCGCTGCTCGACGCCTTCCGCGCGGAGCGCTCCGCCGGGGGCGAGGTCGAGATCGACGCGAACACCTGCAACTACTTCAGCTGCTCGATCAGCGGCAGCACGGCGCTGCGCATCGTCAACCCGCCGCGCGGCCCGAGTCAGCGACTCGTGGTCGAGGTCGTCGCCGACGGGCAGGACCGCGCCGTGACCTGGCCGTCGGACTGCCGCTTCGCCGCCGGCGATCCTCCGGGGCGGGTGCGCGCGAGCACGCGGACCTCCGTCACATTCTCCTGGCACCCGTCGGCGGCGCTCTGGATCGAGACCGCCCGCGCCGTCGACGTGCCCGCCTGAGACGGAGCGCCGCGGCGGGGCGGCCCCTGTCCGTCCCCCGCTTGTATGCTCCTCGGCGCCCGACGCCCATCGGTGCCGAGGACCGGTCCTCGACCAGGTCGGACCCGTCGGTCCCGGCACGCCCCGCTCGATCGAAGGTCCCCATGCACCGTGTCAGCCGTTCGGGACGACGGGCCCTGCCGGGCGGCGCGATGCCCGGAGTCCTCCGCGTCGCGCTCGTGCACAAGATGCCGACGCCCTACCGCGTCCCCGTCTTCGACCTGGTGGACGACCAGCCGGACGCGGACGTCACCGTCGTCTACTCCAGCCAACGGGAGCCGAACCGGCGCTGGACGGTGGCGGAAGGACGCGCCCGGTCCGTGTACCTGACCGAGCGGCTGCTGAACCTCGGCGAGAACAAGTACGTGCACCTCAACTGGGGCGTCGGCCGCACGCTCCGAGGGATCCGACCGCACGTGGTGATGACCAACGGGTACAACGTCACGGACCTGCTCGTCCTCCTTCACGCACGGCGCACCGGCGCAGGCGTCGTGTGCCAGATCGACGGCACCCCCGACTCGGAGCGGACCCTCACCCCGGTGCACCGCCTCGTCCGGCGCCTGGCGCACCGCTGGACCGACGCCTACGCGGGACCGAGCGAGAAGTCGCTGGAGCTGTTCCGGTCGTTCGGGGCGACCGAGCACCAGGTCTTCTGGTCGCCGCTCGCGGTCGACAACACTGCCTTCCCCGCTCCCCCGCTCGAGGGCCGCGAGTTCGACCTGCTGTTCTCCGGCCGCCTCACCGACGTGAAGAACCCGCTGTTCGCAGTGCGCGTCGCCGGACGGACGGCGGAGCGACTCGGGCGCCGCGTCTCCCTCCTGGTCACCGGCTCCGGCGAGCTCGAAGAGGCCATGCGCGAGGAGGCCCGGCGGTTCCCGGCGCTCGATGTGACGTTCCGCGGCTTCCTCCAGCAGGACGAGCTGCCGTCGGCCTACGCGTCGGCGAAGGTCTTCCTCTTCCCCACCACCTGGGACCCATGGGGGCTGGTGGCGAACGAGGCCGCGGCTGCGGGGACGCCGACGATCATCTCCCCCGCGGCGGGTGCGGCGGACGAGCTGATCCGCGACGGCGAAGGGGGACTGGTCCTCCCGCTCGACGAGGCGCACTGGGTCGACGCCGCCGTCCGCCTGCTGCGGGACGAGGACGAGTGGCGTCGACTCTCCACGGGGTCCCGGGACCGCGTGGCCGACTACACCTGGCAGGCCGCGGCCGACGGGCTCGCGGCCGCGATCCGCGCCGCCGGCGGCGCCGCGGCCGCGCGGGCCCGCCCGTGATCATCGCGATCCTCGCCTGCCACGACAGGCGGACGCTCACCGAGCGCGCGCTCGTGAGCCTGCGCACCGCGGCCGAGGAGGCCGGTGTCGACGTGCGCGCGGTGCTGTTCGACGACGGCTCGACGGACGGCACGGCCGATGCCGCTCGCGCGGTGATGCCCCCCGGGTCGCTCGAGGTCCTGCAGGGCTCGGGCGACGCCTTCTGGGCGAAGGGGATGGCGACCGCGGAGGCGCATGCGCTCTCGACGGCCGCCGACACCGACCTCCTCCTCTGGCTGAACGACGACGTCCACCTGCACCCCGACGCGCTCTCGATGCTGCTCCAGGTGCTCGACGCCCGCACCGACCGCATCGCCGTCGGCGCGACGACGGACCCGAACAGCGGCGACGTGAACTACGGGGGGTACGAGCACATCGGCCCTCACCCGCTGCGGTTCCGCCACGTCGAGCTCGGGGACCGCCCCCAGCCCCTCGACACGCTCAACGGCAACTGCGTGCTCGTCCCGGTCCCCGCGGCGCGGCGCCTGGGCGGCATCGAGGGCACCTACTCCCACGCGCTCGCGGACATCGACTACGGGCTGCGGGCGAACGCGGCCGGCATCACGCCGCTGCTCGCGCCCCGTCCGGTCGGCACCTGCCCGTCCCACGGGCCGAGCGCTCGACGGACGCTGCGCGCCGAGTGGGCGGCGTACCGGTCGGTCAAGGGCGGCGGCCACCCGGCGTCCATGCGGCAGGTCCTGCGCCGCGTCCGACCGCGCACCTGGCTGTTCTGGTTCCTCTGGAGCTCCGCGAGCTGGTGGCTCCGAGCGCTGCGGTCGAGGGTCGGGGCCCGCTAGTCGCGGTCGGAAGGCACCGCCGGAAGCTGGTACCACGCGTCGAGCAGCCCCGGCAATCGACCCGCGCTCCAGCGATCCGTCGGCTCGGGCATCGGACGGGCGAGCGCCTCCACGATGCCCTCGACGAGGGCATCGACCACATCGGGACGGACCGGAGCGACCACACCGCCGTTGTCGCACAGGCGCACCGTGGCCTCGCCGCCGCTGCCCGGCATCACGACGGCCGGCAGCCCGCCGGCCGCGGCTTCACCGACGACCCACGGCGACCCCTCGCGCGCGGAAGGGTGCACCAGGAGCCTGCTGGAGGACATGGTCGCGAGCGCGACCTCGCGCGAGACGGCACCGCGGAACTCGACGCGGTCCGCGACGCCGAGGTCTGAAGCGAGCCGCTCGAGCTCCGCCCGAAGCGGTCCGTCGCCCAGCACGACGAGCCGGAGGCCGGCCAGGCGCTGGTCGGCGATCGCGCGCACGGCCAGCCACGGCCGCTTCCGCGGGACCAGGTGCCCCGCCATCACGAGCGCGTCGGCGGACACGGAGCCGAGCCGGTCCCGGCGCTCCACGACGATGTTGGGCTCGAGCACGACGGGGCGCCCGTGCCGTGCAACGAACGCCCGGGAGTGGTCGTTGTTCGCGATCACCAGGTCCGCGCGGCGTACGTTACGCGCCGCGACGGCCTCGGCGATCCGCACCGCGGCCGCGCCGACCGCTGCCACCCGCCCCGCCCCGCCAGAGGCGGACGCCGGAACCGACAGCGGCCCCCAGACCACGCGCTTCGCGACCCCCGGCGCGAGCACGGGCGGCAGTACCGCGGAGGCGAAGGTCACCTGATGGGCGACGTCGAGGCGGACGCTCGACGCGAGCCGTCGGAGCCGGCGTCGGGCGCCCGGCAGCCAGGCCAGATAGCTCTGACGCGTCCGCGCGTCGCCGTAACGGTGCAGTACCGGACCGGGCACCGGCACGGGGTGGAGGACCACGCGGTCGCCTGCGGGGTGGCGTTCGAGCCCGCTGCGGACCGCGGCGTCGTCCCGGGCGTCGAAGAGCAGGTGCACCCGGTCCGTCGCCGATCGCGACAGCAGGGCGTCGAGCACCGACCAGCCGACCCCGGCCTCGCTGCCCGCCGTGGGATGGATGGTGAAGGAGACCAGGGCGACGACGTCGGACATCGCGCTCAGTCTTGCGCGAGCCGTCCGCATCCGCCACGCTGCTGACGGCGGCGACGGCAATCCAACGGCGCGGCCGCCCCGAACGAGGTACGACGGGAGAACCCGTTCTCCGTGATGAGCGGCTATATTCGCTGCTGGCCTCGGGCGCCCGACCTGGCCGGATGCGACCGCACAGGCCGTCGTGAACGCGGCTGCGGAACCCGAACCCGCGCCGAGGAAGAGACGCACTTGGACATCCGCGACTTCCTGCGCACCCTCCGACGCAACTGGGCTGTGATCGTCGCCACGCTCGCGCTCTTCCTGAGCGTCGCGTCGGCGTACACGCTGCTGCAGCGTCCCGTCTACTCGGCCTCGGCGACCGCCATCGTGGCGAACGGCGCCAATGCGACCGTCAACGACCGCGCTCAGGGAGCGGTGCTCGCCCAGGACCTGGTCAGCACCTACTCCGGGCTCGCGACCAAGGCCGCGGTGCTGCAGCGCGTCATCGACGAGCTCGACCTCTCCACCTCTGTCGCGCAGCTGCGCCAGAACGTCTCCGCGTCGGTACCGGCGGAGACGCAGCTCATCACGATCTCTGCCGATGCTCGGGCACCGCGGGACGCTGCTCGCATCGCGAACTCGGTCACCCGCAACCTCGGGCGCGAAGTCGCAGAGCTCTCGCCCGACGCGAGCGGCGCGCAGGCCGCGGCGCAGGTCGTGCAGGTCGACCCCGCCACCGCACCCACGTCGCCCAGCAGCCCCAACACCGTGCTGAACCTCGGGGTCGCCGTCATCCTCGGACTGCTGGCCGGAGGCGGGCTCGCGGTGCTGCGTCAGCGCCTCGACACCCGCATCCGCGACGAGGACGCGATGCGCGAGGTGGTCGCCGCACCGGTGCTGGGCGAGATCCTGGACGACCCCCGAGCCGACAAACGGCCCCTCATCACCGCGGCGGGGGACGACAGCCGGCGCGCGGAGGCCTTCCGCACGCTGCGCACCAATCTGGAGTTCCTCGACTACGACCGAGGTGCCCGTTCGATGGTCGTCACCTCCTCGCTCCCGCAGGAGGGCAAGTCGGTCACCGCCGCGAACCTCGCGGTCGTGCTGGCAGAGGCCGGACGGCAGGTGATCCTGATCGACGCCGACCTGCGCCGACCACGCGTCGCAGAGATGTTCGGGCTCGAAGGCCGGCTGGGCCTCACCGACGTGCTGATCGGCGCGACCGAGTTCGACGATGCGCAGCAGGCCTGGGGCGGGCAGACCGGGCTGACGTTGCTGCCCGCAGGCCGCATCCCGCCGAACCCGAGCGAGCTGCTGCAGTCCGACGCCATGATGGGCCTCATCGAGGATCTGGAGGAGCGGTTCGACGTCGTGCTGTTCGACACGCCGCCGCTGGTCCCCGTCTCGGATGCGGCGATCCTGACCCGACGCACCAGCGGTGCGCTGCTCGTCGCAGCGGCGAACCGGACGCGTCGGCCCGACCTGCGCCGCGCCGCGGAGCGGCTGCATCAGGTCGACGGCACCCTGCTCGGCACGGTGCTCACCATGGTCCCGTCCAGGCGATCCGCGCTCTACGGCTACGAGCGCCTCGCCCTCCCGACGGTCGCCGGCGAGACGTCGTGACCCGCCACGTGATCGGAAGGACGGGAGCGCGGAGGGCGCGGTCGTGATCGTGCTGGCAGCCGGTCTGGCGATCGCGTTCGGAGTGTGGGTGATCGCGCTCGGCCCCGCCTGGATGCGGCGCACCGCCGACGCGGGCGGGCACTGGGCTCTGGCGGGCATCATCTACCTCGCCGGTCCGATCAACGTCCTGATCCAGCTGACCTACCCGAACGGAGCCGATCCGCAGGGGCTCGGCCTCCTGCTCGCCCGCGCCAACACGGTCGCCTCGTGGTCGCTGGGCGCGGTCGCGCTGGTCTCCGCCCTGCGTCAACCGCGCCGCGGCCGGACCGCGCTGACGGCGGCGCTGCTGTTCTTCTACGCCTGCCTCGTTCTCTCGTCCGCCTTCGGCTACCAGCCCGAGCCTCCGAAGGAGGAGTACTTCATCACTCCCCTGCTCGTGGTGCCGTTCGTGCTGCACGGCGGCTACCGCTGGTCGTGGCTGGCGGACGTCCTGCGCAAGGCGTTACGGGCCATCGTGATCTTCAGCCTGGCCTCGGTGCTGCTGCTGCCGTCCGTAGCGTACGACCAGGAGTGCTGCCGCGAGATCTTCGGGATCGAGCGCGTGCAGGGCGTGACCGGCCACCCGAACACCCTCGCGATCCTCGCGTGCTTCCTGGTGATCCTCGAGCTGCGCGGAGGCCGCCTGCTCTGGACCCTGCCGCCCCTGCTCGCGATGCTGCTCGCGCAGTCCACCACGGGTTGGGTCGCGCTCACCCTCGGCCTGCTCGTGCTGGCAGGGCGTCTCGGCAGCACCACCCGCATCGCCGCGTTCGCGCTCGCGCTCGGCGGTCTGGTCCTCGCCGCGAGCGACCCGAACGTCGTCAACGACTTCCTCCCGCCCGACTTCTGGACCTTCACGGGCAGGACGACCATCTGGCAGGCCGCCCTGCACGGCTTCTTCCTCAGCCCGGTCTTCGGCTACGGACCGAACCTGCTGGACGACCAGTACCGCTCGGTCTACCTCGGCTCCTTCGACGCCGCCGCCCAGGCGCACAACCAGTTCGTGCAGACCCTGGGCAGCACGGGGATCGTCGGCGGAGCGAGCCTGGTCGCGCTCCTGGTCGCGGTCTACGCCACGAGCGTGCGCGCTGCGGGCCGGACCGGGGGGCTCTCGCTCGCGCTCGCTCTTGCGCTGTCAGCGCGGCTGCTGTCCGAGATCCCCCTCACCCCGCAGGGCAGCACCGCCACCCTGCTGCTCGTCGTCGCGGTGGTCGGCATCGCTGCGGCAGGTGCGCCGGAGCCGCCTCCGCGAGGACGAGGGGCGGTGCCGGTGCGAGGCCCGATGCGGCGCCCCGGGGCGACCCCGCTGGTGGTGCCCACCGGTGGGGCAGTAGGCGTCCGAACTCGGGCCGCTCGGTGAGCCGGAGCATCCGGCGCATCCTCTACGTCCCCAACGAGACGGGTGACGCGCGCCAGTTCGGCTATCGGCGGGCCTTCGCGGACCTGCTGTCGGCCGGCATGCTGGACGAGGTCCGGGTCTTCAGCCTCGAGCACCGCATCCATGCCGGCGGTGACGCGGCGGCGCACCGAGCCGACCTGCTCGCCGCGGCGCGCGAGTTCGCGCCCGATCTCCTGTTCATGCAGCACCTCGGTCGAACCGGTCTGACGGACGGCGATTTCGAGCAGCTCACCAGCGGCGGCACGCCGCTGCTCTACCACGAGGCCGACCCGTACACCCGCCGCGTGCATCCGCTGCCAGCGGCCGCACGGGCTGCAGGTCGTGCCGCCGACGTGGTGTTCACCGTCGGAGCGGGCACCTTCACCACCAACTTCCTGCGCTCCGGAGCACGGCGGGTCGAGTGGACGCCCAGCGCTTTCGACCCGAACCGGATCGACCTCGGCGAGGGGCAGCGGGAGCGCGCCATGGACGTCGTGATCATCGCCAACCGGGGTCGGGCACGGATCAGGCCGCTTCCGAACGCGGCCGACAGGGTGCGCTTCATCGAGGCGGTACAGGACCGGCTCGGCGACCGGCTCGCGCTCCACGGGCGCGGCTGGTCCGGACCGTCAGCCCGGGGGCCGGTGCCCTACTCCGAGCAGACGACCGTGCTGCGGTCCGCCTGGATGAGCGCGAACTGGGACCACTTCGCCGCCGAGCCCTGCTACTTCTCCGACCGCCTGGCGATCGCGCTCGCCTCCGGCTCGGTCTTCGCCACCACGCTGCACCCCGGCTACTCAGCGGTATTCCCCCCCGACTTGACACGGAGGTTCCTCATCACGAGCAGCCAGCCCCAGGATCTGCTGCAACGAATCGAGCAGTGGCTCGCGACCACCACCGTGGACCAACGGCTCGATGCGGAGCTGGCCGCGCGCGAATTCGCGTGGTCGCACCTGCGACAGGACGACACCCTCGTGACGATGCTGAACGCGGTCGGCGTCGGCATCGATCCGAGAGCGGCGAGCGAGGCCTGGGACATCCGCCGAGCTCCGCTGGACGCGCTGTGAACGCCATCGAGCGGAGCGAGGACCGCGACCGGATCCACATCGGCGTCGGCACCGCCAACCTGCGGTCCCTGGGACGTCGGTCCTCGATCCGGGACGTCGCGACCCTCCTGAGAGCGGCCGTCGAGCTCGGCGCCACGACCATCGACACCGCCGACACCTACGGGGCGGGGTCGGCCGAACGCGCGCTCGCCGCGGCCGCGGCCGGCGTCGGATCCCGCGACCTCCGCGTCATCACCAAGGGCGGGTACGTGTTCCCGGACCTGCCGATGCCGCTGCGCCCGCTCAACCAGCCGGCGAAGAAGCTGGTCGGCGCACTCGTGCCACGGCAACGCTTCGATGCGGCGCACCTGCGTCGCGCCTGGTCCGCCTCGAGGGAGCGTCTTCAGGGGCTTCCTGTGCACGCCTACTGCCTGCACAACCCGCCCGCGAGCGTGCTCCGAGCGGGCGAGGCGGTCCAGGTGCTCGACTCCCTCCGCGCCTCCGGCGCCTTCGACATGGTCGGCGTCTCCGTGGACGACACGGCCGACGCCGCCCTCCTCCCCGACCTGGACGGCCTCGGGCTCGTCGAACTGTCCGCACACACGTGGCGCGAGCTCCCCGCTGCCGCACGGGCCCGGCTCAAGGGACGGGGCATCGAGATCGTGATCAACCGCGCGCTGCACCTGCACCCGGACCCCGCGACCGCGCTGCAGATGCTGACGGCGATGGACCAGGCGCCGGACGTGATCATCGTGGGCACGAGGAACCCTGCGCACCTCGCTGCCGCCGTCGAGGCGGTGGCATGACGAGCGGCGGCGCCGGACCGGTCGTCGTGCTCGGCTCCGGGCCCGCGGGCGTCGCCGTCGCCGAGGGCCTCCTGCGCCGCGGGCACGAGGTCCTCCTCGTCGAAGGCGGCGTCGCGCGGGAGCGGGATCGCGACCGGGAGTTGAGCGAGGGCGCCGAGCCCCGTGGAGTGTGGGGGCACGACCCGCTGACGGAGAACCGGCGGAGGGTGCTCGGCGGGACGAGCACCGCCTGGGGCGGCCGGTGCATCCCGCTCGACCCGATCGACTTCGAGCAGCGCGACTGGGTCCCTCACAGCGGCTGGCCGATCTCCTACGCCGAGTACGCGCGCTGGCTGCCCGAAGCCGCGCGGCTGCTCGAGGTACCCGCAATGGCGTTCCATCGGGCCGAACCGGACCCGATCCTCTCGACCGACGGCACGGTGGACGGCCGGCCGATCGAGCTCTGGAGCCCGCCCACCAACGTCGCTCGCCTGCTGGCCCGCTTGAAGGCCGCACATCCGCGGTTGACGGTGCTGCAGGACACGCACGTCACAGGCCTCGAGATCGACGAGCAGGGCGGCGTCGTCGCCCTGCAGGGCAGGCGGGGCGACGAACGCGTCCGCATCGAGGGAGCGCGCTTCGTGCTGGCCGCCGGTGCACTCGAGAACGCGCGTCTGCTGCTCGACTCGGTGCTGGCTCCGACGCTGCCCGCCCTGGGGCGCTATTACATGAGCCACGTCTTCGCGAGTCATGTCTCCTACACGGGCCCGGCCCTGCCCAGGGCGACGGGCTTCTTCCGGCTCGGGCGCACCTACGGGCGGCACCGCTGGCAGCTGACGCCGGAGGCGCAGCGACAGTCCGAGGTGGGCAACGTCATCGGCTTCATCGCACGACCGCCGGCGCACGGGCTGTCGGTGCACCTCGACCCGCTGACTGCGCTGGCGGAGGCGGCCAAGGCGGTGCGACGGCTCGTGCGCTCCCCTCGGACCGTTCGACGCGCGGCCCGTGAGCTCGCCGTCTACGGGCGGGTGCTGCTCACCGCACCCCCGCGCTTCTGGCCGAATGTCGTGGTGCAGGCGGTCCGTCGCCGCTCCCGGCACCGGCTGCCGATGCTGCTACCGCCCCGTGATGCACGGGTCCACCACCTGACGGTGCAGGCCGAGCACCTCCCCCACCCCGAGAGCCGCGTCCTGCTGTCGTCGCAGACCGACCGGTACGGCGTGCCGCTGCTCGAAACGGACGTCGACTTCCATCGGACCGACTTCGAGACGATCGAGGTCTTCGTCGAGGCGATGCATCGCTTCCTCGGCCGGCTCGGCTATCGATCGACGCAGGATCCCGCCACAGTCATGCGTGCATTCGCGAGGGACATGTTCGGCGGATTCAACTCCAACGCGCACCACATCGGCACGACCCGGATGGGCGAGGACCCCGTGACGAGCGTCGTCGACGCCGACTGCCGGGTGCACGGGACGACGAACCTCTGGGTCGCGGGCTCCGCCGTCTTCCCGACGAGCGGCCACTGCAACCCGACTCTGTCGATCGTGGCGCTCGCGTGTCGGCTCGCCGATCACCTCGGCACCCGATGACGACCCCGGAGGAATCGGCCCCGGACGCGCCCGTCTCGGCTCGTCGGCTCGCGAGCGGAGCCGCGTGGACCTACGGCAGCCAGCTGGTCGCGGTCGTCGCGCAGTTCGGCTACGCCGCGGTCACGAGCCGGCTCGTCGACCCACGATCCTTCGGCGTCTACGCGATCACGCTGGCGATCACGGCGCTCGTCACCCTCATCGCCACGGGGGGCCTCGGACAGACGATCGGCCGGATGCATGAGGTGGTCCCGGCCACCGTTCGGGCCCTCTGCACGCTCGCTCTGCTCCTGGGACTCGCGTCCGCCGCGGCGCTCGGGCTCGGTGCGCCGCTCTGGGCCGCGCTGTGGTCGACCCCGTCCGCCAGCAGCGCGGTGGCCGTGATGGCGATCAGCGCCTTCGTGGCCCCGTTCTACGGCTTAGTCACCGGCCTCGTCCGCAGGCTCGGGCTGTTCCGCCTGCTCGCGGCGCAGCAGCTGGTCGGCACGCTGCTGGGCATGGTCCTCGGCGTCGTCTCGGTCGTGCTGTTCCGCTCCGCCGAGAGCTTGCTCGTCTCCCCCATCGCAGGCTCGCTGCTGACGACCCTGTTCTGCGCATGGAGTGCTCGTCGGTACCTGGGCCTCGGGCGGATCCGCAGCGCCGTGGGCGAACTCGCCTTCAGCGCGCAGCTGACGCTGGCGAGTCTGCTCTCCTACGGCGTCGGCAACGTGTCGCGGATCGTCGCCACGAACGTGTTGGGCGCCTCCGCGCTCGGATACTGGAATCGCGCCGAGGTCGTCTCCATCATCCCGTTCCAGCAGCTGCAGACGGCGCTCATCCAGACCATCTATCCCGAGTTCCGACACGACCGCGAGGGGAGCGAACGGGCGCGACGCGTGTGGACCGATCTCCTCGTCGTGATGGGCGCGGTGCTGATGGCCGTCGCTGTCATCGGCTCGATCGCCGTTCCGCCGCTGGTGCTGATCCTGCTCGGCCCGCAATGGGAGGTCGCGCGGCAGCTGGTGCCCTTGCTGATGTTCGCCGGCGCCGTGCAGGCCGTCGGCACCGTGCTCGCCGCCGCGATCGAGGCCATCGGTCGCTTCCGATGGGTGTGGACCACGCAGATCGTCCTGCTCGTGCTCCAGATCGGCATCGCGGCGTCGATCGTCCTCACCCACTCCCTGGTGATCACGGTCGCCGGCGTGCTGCTCACCAGCATCGCGCGCCAGGTCTGGCAGGGCGTCGTGTGCAGCCGGGCCGGCTACCTGGACGGGAGACGCCTGCTCCGAAGCTCGATCATCACGACGGTCGTGGCGGTCGGACTCTACGGGGTTCTCGCCGGTGCGCTGCAGGTCGTAGGACCGACGCTTCCCGCCACGGTCGCCTGCCTCCTAGTCGTGCTCGTCACCGCGGTCCTGCTGCGCCGCCCGCTCAGCAGGTTGCCCGTCATCGCGCTCATCGGCCGCTACGGCCTGCTGCCTGGCCGACAGCGGAATTGATCGCGCCCGGTCAGCGTCGAGCCGCGTGGTCGTCGATCGCGGCGGCGTACGCCTGGAGGTACTCACCGGCGACGACCTCCGGGGCGTAGCGCGTCGCGAGGGCGGCCTGCCCCGCCTCGACGAGGCGCCGCTGCTCACCGCGGTCCGCGTGCAGCATCAGCACCGCGTCGGCGAATGCACGGGGGTCCTTCACGTCGACGAGGCGCGCCGCCTCGCCGTCGAGCATGGTCCACGCGACACCACCTGAGTCGGCGCCGGCGACCACGGCGAGTCCCGCCTGCAACGCCTCGAGCATGCAAAGCCCCTGGGACTCCTCGAGGGACGCGTGCACGAAGAGCGTCGCCGCTCCCAGCTCGGCCGCGACGTCCCGACGATCCATGGTGCCGAGGAACGCGACCCCCTCCGCGAGCCCGTTCGCCCGCGCCGTCGCCGCGAGCGGCCCGCCGTCCTCGAGTCCGGCTCCGATCAGCCGCAGGCGCGCGTCGGGAAGCGCCTGCCGGACGAGCGAGAACGCCTCGAGCAGCCCGGGGATGTTCTTGCGCTTCGAGTCGTCCGCGATCTCGAGCAGCACCAGCGGGCCATCGAGATCGCGTGCCGCGACGTCGATCCGCAGCTGCGGCACGGCGTTCGGCACGATCCGGATCGGCCTGCGGTAGAACATGGTGGAGCGCCAGCGCTCGGCGAGGTAGGGCGACACCGCCGTGAGTCGCCGGATCCGAGGCCGCACCCGGAGCGCGAGCACGAGACGCCCCAGCCGGTAGAGGTCCGGCACGGTGCGCAGGATCGTCCACGGCGAATCGTGCGCCGTGACGAGGAGCGGGCGACGCTTGGACGCGAGGGCGCCTGCGGCGAATTCGTACGTCCAGTGGACGTGGAAGACGTCTGCATCGACGCGGGCGGCCTCCGCGGCAAGCGCCCTGCGCTCCTGCCGGTACTGGTCGAGGAAGCGGGCCCGGGCCCGGGCCCGGTAGGGCACGACGACGACCGAGAGGCGCCCGCGCTCAGCGCGCCAGGTCTCGCGGCGACTGGATCCCGCGGTGATGAGAGTCACCCGATGCCCGAGGTCGAGCAGGCTGCGGACCAGCTGGTTGACGGTCGTGCCGTTCAGGCCGGAGGGCACCTCGTCCCGCTCCAGGCCCAGGTCCCGGTGCAGCTCAGGAGGTTCCGCAGGTCCGACGATGGCGACATGCATCACCTTTGACGAGTCCGGGCAGCTGCCCGATAGACCGCGGTGTACTCGGCCGCCCCACGTTCCGCCGAGAAGTCGATGGGCGGGGCGGTAGCGGCCGGCACGGCTGTGCCCTTCAGCGCCCGGGTCCAGCCGTCCTGCTCCAGCGGCACCACGGTGATCCCGTGCTGGCCTGCGGCCCAGCGCAGTCCCGGTGCGTCCGCGATCACGGCTGGCAGCCCGATCGTCAGCGCCTCTGCGAGCGCGACGGGCATACCTTCGTTCCGACTCGGCATGAGCAACCGGGTCGCCTCGAGCAGCGCCGCATCGGGCACCGCCGCCCCGCGTCGTCGCAGCCGCCCGGCGGCTTGCAGTCTGTCGAGCATGTCCCGTTCCCCCTCGGACGCCGATCCCTCGCCACCGACGTGGGAGACGACACTGTTCGAGGACAGCACCGCTCGCAGCGCCATCTCGTGGTTCTTGGCCGGCCCGCAGTTCCCCAGGAGGAGGACGTGGTCCTCGTCTCCCCGCGGCGGCCGACGCTGTCCCTGCAGCTCGAAGAACCGGTCGTCGACCCAATTGTAGATCAGGGTCGACCGCCTGCCGAAGCGGCGCTCGTTCTCCGCCACGTCCGGAGAGCAGACGACGACCCGTTCGAGGAACCGATCGGCGACCGCTCGCGAGAGGCGGCGCCGAATCCTCCAAGCCGGACCTCCGTCGAACACGTTGTGGACGGTGTGGACGACTCGGCGGGACCGCGTCGCCATCACGCTGACGAGAACGGTCGCGAGGAAGACACCCTCGGTGTGCACGTGGACGACGTCGGGACGAATGGACCTGATGGTTCGGTACAGGTGCCGCAGCCCGTCGACCGACCGCACGGACGGGATCAGGCGGACCTCGTAGCCCGCGACCCGGAGGTCATCGGCATAGGGGTGTTCCAAGCCCTGCCCGACTACGACACCGCGCACGCCGACTGCGCCGAAGGCGCTCAGCGCCGAGACGAGCATCCGCTCCATGCCGCTCGGTCGCAGCGCTCCGAGCAGGTGCAGGACGACGAGCGGGTCCTGCCCCTCGTCGCCGCTCTGCTCCGCGATCACGGCCGAAGCCCTTCCGGTCATCGCCGGAGCGCACCTGCGTGCTCGCGGTACCAGGCGACCGTGTGCTCGAGGCCCTCGCGCAGCCCGATCCGCGCGGTCCAGCCGGCGTCGGCCAGCTTGTCGACGGCGAGCAGCTTCTGCGGGGTGCCGTCGGGCTTGGTCGTGTCCCAATCGGTCGCACCTTCGAAGCCGACGACCTCGGCGATGGTCTCCGCGATCTCGCGGATCGTCACGTCCTTGCCGGTGCCGACGTTGACCTGCTGCGGACCGTCGTAGTGCTCGAGCAGGTGCAGGCAGGCGTCCGCCATGTCGTCGACGTGCAGGAACTCGCGCCGCGGGCTCCCGGTCCCCCAGTTGGTGACCGACGCAGCGCCGGACGCCGCCGCCTCGTCGTAGCGGCGGATCAGCGCCGGCAGCACGTGGCTGCCCTTCGGCGAGAAGTTGTCGTTCGGGCCGTACAGGTTCGTCGGCATCGCGCTGATCCACGGCAGCCCGTACTGACGACGCACCGCCTGCACGCCGAGGATCCCGGCGATCTTCGCGATCGCGTAGGAGTCGTTGGTCGGCTCCAGGTGACCCGTGAGCAAACTGTCCTCGTGGATCGGCTGGTCTGCGTACTTCGGGTAGATGCACGACGAGCCGAGGAACAGGAACCGCTCGACCCGCTGCTCCAGCGCCGCGTCCATGACGTTCGTCTGGATGCGGAGGTTGTCGGACAAGAAGTCGACCGGGTAGGTCGAGTTCGCGAGGATGCCGCCGACCTTCGCTGCGGCGAGCACCACGACGTCCGGCCGCACCTCGCGGAAGAACGCGAAGACCGCGTCGCGGTCCTTCAGGTCGAGCTCCGCCGACGAGCGGCCGACGACGTCGGTGAAGCCCTCCGCCTCCAGCTTCCGCACGATCGCGGAGCCGACCAGCCCGCGGTGTCCCGCGACGTACACGCGCGCGTCGCGGTCGAGCCGCCCGGGGACGAACTCGCGCCCGTCCTTCAGGTCGGTCATGCGCCGACCCCGAGGGCGGCGTTGCGCTTGGAGTTCCAGGAGTCGAGCTTCACGGTGTCGATCCAGGGCCGGCCCTCGTGGGCGAGCGCCTGCACGTCGGCGTCGACCATCAGCCGCGCCAGCTCCAGCCCGTCGACCGTCGGCGTCCAGCCCAGCTCCGTGCGCGCCTTGGTCGCATCCCCGATCAGCGCGTCGACCTCGGTCGGGCGGAGGTACCGCTCGTCGAACTTCACGTATTCCTGCCAGTCGAGCCCCACGTGCGAGAACGACGCCTCCAGGAACTCCTTCACCGTGTAGCCCACGTTCGTGGCCAGCACGTAGTCGTCCGGCTGATCGGCCTGCAGCATCCGCCACATGCCCTCCACGTACTCCGCCGCGTACCCCCAGTCACGGATCGAGTCCAGATTCCCCATGTACAGCTCCGACTGCAGACCCGCCTTGATCCGCGCCACCGCCCGCGTCACCTTGCGCGTCACGAACGTCTCACCCCGACGCGGCGACTCGTGGTTGAACAGGATCCCGTTCACCGCGTACATCCCGTACGCCTCGCGATAGTTCTTCGTCACCCAGTACGAGTAGACCTTCGCCGCCCCGTAGGGAGACCGCGGGTAGAACGGCGTCTCCTCGTTCTGCGGCGGCGGCGTCGCCCCGAACATCTCGCTGCTGCTCGCCTGGTAGAACCGGCAGTGCAAGCCAGCCAGCCGCACCGCCTCCAGCAGCCGCATGCTGCCCACACCCGTCGTGTCGCCCGTGTGCTCCGGCTCGTCGAAGCTGACGCGCACATGGGACTGCGCCGCCAGGTTGTACACCTCCTGCGGCTTGATCTGCGACAGCAGCGTCACCAGACGCGCACCATCACTGAGGTCCCCGTAATGCAGGAACAACGCCGCATCCGGGTTGTGCGGATCCGTGTACAGGTGATCGATCCGCGACGTGTTGAACGTCGACGCACGACGGATCAGACCATGGACCTCGTACCCCTTGCCCAGCAGCAGCTCCGCCAGATACGACCCGTCCTGCCCCGTGATCCCGGTGATGAACGCGACCTTCTTGAACGGCATGAGGGCTCCTCGGGGGTGCTGGTGGGTGACAGCTGGGTGGGGCGTCTGAGGGTTGCCCTCGACCAACCAATCGTGCCAGGTCGCGGAGCCGTTCGGTGGCCCTCCTTCAGGGGGTCACTCGTCGTCGACGACGAGACCCTGCAGGCGTTCCGCGATGACGCGCTGGTCGCCCTCGGAGAGATCGCCCGTCCCGTCCACTCCCGGGAGCCAACCGGCCGCGACGGGATCGACCCAGCGGACGCCGGCGATGCGGGCGGCGCTGCGCAGGGTCGTGCGTACCTGATCGAATTCGTCGACGGCCGTCCCGGCCGGGCGGAAGAGCGGGCCGACCGCGATGACCGTGGCATCGGGCGCCCGCTGAGTCGCCGCCGAGTACGCCTCCGTCGCAGCCCTGGCGAGTGCCAGCGAGGTGTCTGCACCGTCCGCCGCACCGCCGACGAACAGGACCAGACCCGCGTCGACCGGAACGGTGGTCGCCGCGTCGACGAAGGTGCCACCTGAATCCCCCTCGGACGCGTACCCCGCACCAGCAGACGCAGTGACCTCGAGGTCGGCGCCGAACGCGCCGGACAGCAGGCGAGGCCAGCGCTGCGCGGCCGCCACGCCCGACGCCCCGCTTCGGGCCGACTCATCGCCGATCACCGCGATCGACCCGATGACGCCGGTCGGTGGCGCGGACGCGCGGAGCGGCGGCGGCGTGTAGGACGCCGCTTCCCGCGCGGCCGTCTCGGCGTCGTTCCGAGACTTCACGACGACCGCGACGATCAATCCTGCGCAGAGCACGGCGAGCACCACGAGTACCACGAGGCCGATGGCACCGCTGCTCAGGCGACCTCGGCCGACGCGCCGGCGACGCGTCGGGGTCTCCGCACGATCACCCGCGTCGACGCGCGTCTCGGCGACCTTCCCCTCGCTCGGCGAATCGTCGGCGGACAGGGAGCGGTCCTCGTCCGCGGCCTCGAAGAAGTCGGCGTTCGAAGTCCCGCCCGACGCCGACGTCAACGGCAGGTCGCCCTCGTCCGATCCACCCCGATCGACGTCCGCCTTCGCGTCCGCAGTCGCGTCGTCTGCACCGGGCGGCACCACCCCCTCGGCCAGCACGGGTTCCTCCTGGGAGCGGTCCCCACCGCCGTCCGGCTCAGACTCCGCGTGCGGCGCCTCGACCGAGGCAGCCTCCTCACCAGACGCCGCCCCGTCGGCCGACGCGGACTCCTCCTCGGTGTGGTCGCGACCGCCGTTCGGCTCGGGCTCCACGTGCGGCTCCTCCGGCTCGGGCGGCCCGGCAGCGGCTCCTCGAGGGTTCGACGCGGGCGACGCAGATCGATCCTGGTCCATGCCGTCCACGGTGTCACGCCGCTCGATCACGTCGCCGTGCGCCCGGTGGCGGGACGTCTCCCCCGGGCGCAGCGCCCCCTTCACACCGCGCGCGAGGCCACGCACGGCGATCGGGCCGGTCAGGAGCAGGCGTGCCGGCGATCCGTCGCCAGATCTGTCGTGCTTGCCCGGCACCCTTCCTCCGCCTCCTCGACCCGTGGGTGAGGATAGGGACCCCGCGATCTCCTCGTGCGGTCGAGGTCTACTCCGCGGGCGGGTCCTCCCGCAGCGGTCCGAGGCCGGCGACCCGCGCGACGCCGATCACGAGCGCGGTGCCGATCAGCAGGATCAGCGGCAGCCACTCGATCGCGACGATGAAGATGCCGCCGGGGATCGCGAGCGCGTAGACCAGGAAGGCCAGGGACGTGATGCCGAGCGCGGCCGCGAGGGGGCGGGTCTGGCGGACCGTCAGCTCGCGCCGGGAGAACTCGCGGAACTTGTCGCGGAACGCGAGCCACACGAAGGCCGCGTTCGCGACGAGGGCGATCACGAAGAGGATCCAGACCGCGGCGACCTTCTCGCCGCTCGTCTGCGGCGTCTGCACCAGGTTCACGCAGGCGACGCCGGCGAGGTAGATCGTGAGCGCCTCCGACGGCACGTAGGACACGAGCGCCGCGAGCCCGCCCCGCTCACCCTGCGAGATCGACGCGCCCGGCTCGACCTGCGGGATCATCGGGCCGCTCGAGGACGCCTGCTCCTCGTCCTCCGTCGGCGCAGCGCCGACGGGGACCCCGAGCGACTTGGCCGTCGTGATCGCGGCGATTCGTCCGGCGGAGCGCGCGCTCATCGGGTGCCGGTCCGGGTGTCGGCCATGGGGTCTCCTCGTGACGGGTCGCGCGTGGGGAGCGCGCGGCCGCGGCGGGGATGCGGCGCCGCGATCTGCCGCCATCCAAGGGCCGGGACACTGGACGTTGGCCGAGAAGCGGCGCAGATGCACCCCGCGACGGCCTCAGCGGCCGCTGAGCACGTGTGCGTCTTGGTCGATCAGATCGGCGCCGACCCGCCGGAGCGCCTCCGCCGACGCGCGCCTGCCGCTCCTAGCGTGCTCGCGTGACGACCCGCCTCCGACTGCTGCCGGTCGCGCTCGTGGGCGGTGCGGTGCTCGTGCTGCTGCTCGTGCCGCGACACGTCGATCTGCACATCTCCTGGCTCTCCTCCTCCGGACTCGTCGGCCACGCGGCCGACGGCGGCACGCCGCTGTGGTGGCTGCTGGAGGACCTGTCGAACATCGCCATGTTCGTCCCGGTCGGCTGGGTCGCGGCGCGCCTGCTGCGGCCCGGAGTCGCCCTCGGTGCCGGCGTCGCCCTCTCGGCGGCGTGCGAGCTGGCCCAGCTGTGGATCCCGAACCGTCACGGGTCGCTGCGCGACGTGGCGATGAACGCGATCGGCGTCGCGATCGGCGTCGCGATCGTGGCGCTGCTCCGCCGCCGTCAGGCGAGGCGGGCGGCCCCGCAGGTGGCGCAGGACCAGAACGGGCGCGACGCGCTCCCGGCCACCGCCATGGGCGTGAGGCAGCGGCCGCAGTTCGGCGTGCCGAGCCCGTCGACGAGCGCGTCGGACGACTCCTCGCTGCTCACCCCCACGGGGACATGGTGAACCGCCGCTCGGACGGCGGCCAGCACCCCGTCCGGGGGCGCCTGCTGCGCGGCCTCGTCGCCCTCGGCCTCACGACCGCCCTGCTCGCCGGCAGCACGGCCCCGACCGGCGGGATCCGCAGCACCGCGGCGGCGGCCACCACGGCGCACGCGGCTCCCGTCTCGACCGCCGCGTTCGAGCTGGTCTCCCCCACGACGAAGCGGCCGCTGCAGTGGCCCGCCTGCCGTCCGATCGCCTACGCCATCAACCCCGCCGGCATGCCGAAGGGCATGGATGCGGTGATCAAGCGGGTCATGGCGGGGGTCCAGCAGCAGACCGGGGCGCGCTTCCGCTACGCGGGATCGACGAAGCGGACCTTCGGCGCGCAGAGCCGCCCGACGGTGCCGACCATCGTCTTCGCGTTCACCGGGAAGACGAAGGCGTACGGGCACCGCTTCGCGTACCCCGGGGAGATCGGGATGGGCGGCCCGGTGGGCGCCTGGTACATGTCGGGGGACGGGCGCCGGTACGAGGCGATCACCTCCGGCCGCGTGCTGCTCTCGACGGCGTTCGCGGGCAAGCGCACCGGCGCGGGTGCGACCTGGCAGTCGCTGATCCGCCACGAGGTCGGGCACGCGCTGAACCTGGCCCACCGGTCGTCCCGTACCGCGGTCATGAACCCGATGCTGACGTCGAAGGCGCCCAGCCGGTTCACGAGCACCGAGGTGGCCGCGCTGAAGCGCGTGCTGCAGCGGAAGGGCTGCGACTACGCCGCGTGGTCGCGGCTCTGAGCCGGTTGAGTCCGAGCCGGTCGGGTCCGAGCCGGCCGGCTCAGGAGGCGCGGGCGGGCACCCGTCGAGCCGCGGGCCGAGCGACCTGCGCGGAGCGCGCGGGCCTCCGGTAGGCCATCTGCGCCTTCTGGCGGTCGTCCGCGATCCGCACGGCACGGCCGAGCAGCAGGGCGACGACCGACGCCACGACGATCCATGCGACGGCGATCACGCCGATGACGACCAGCACCTGTGCCACGGCCTCTCCCCCCAGATCGGTCCGTGATCAGGATCGCAGCGCCCTGACACGCCGCGCGATCCCCCGAACGGGGTGACGCGCGGCGCCCTCGTGCGGTCGGGAGAGGATGGAGGGATGCGGGGGAAGCGGTGGGGCGTGCTCGTCGCGCTCGGTGCGCTGCTGCTCGCAGGCTGCACCGCGGCGCCCCCGCCGGCGGCCGCGCCGCGACCGACCGCGGACGCGCCCTCCCCGCCCGCACCGAGCCCGTCCCCGACCGGAACACCGCTGACCGTCGCAGCGCTCGGCGACTCGCTCTCGCGCGGCTTCGACGCCTGCGCGGCGTTCGGGGACTGCCCCGAGGCGTCGTGGGCGACGGGCACGGACCCGCGCGTCGACTCCGTCGCCGACCGGCTGGGCGCGCTGCGGGACGCCACGATCACCCGGGTCGACGCGGCCCGGTCGGGCGCGGACTCGAGCGACCTCGCCCGGCAGGTGGAGACCGTGATCCCGCACTCCCCCGACCTCGTCACGATGCTGATGGGCGCGAACGACGTGTGCCGCCCCGACCTCACCGAGATGACGCCCGCTCCGGTCTACACGGAACGGATCGATGCGGCGCTCGACCGCCTCGCCGCCGCGCTGCCCGACGCGACCGTGCTGGTCGCGAGCGTGCCCGACGTGACCGCGCTGCTGCCCGTCGCGGGCGGGGACCCCACCGCGCGCTTCATCTGGTCGCGCCTGAACGGCTGCTCGACCGTGCTCGAGGCGCCGCAGTCGACCTCGGCCGCCGCCGAGCTGCGCCGGGACGAGGTGCGCGCCCGCGTCGCGGAGTACGACGACGCGCTGCGCGCCGCCTGCGCCGCGCACCCGCGCTGCGTGTACGACGACGGGGCGCTGCGGGCGTACCGGCCGGAGCTGGCGCAGCTGTCCGCCCTCGACTACTTCCACCCCTCGATCGCCGGGCAGGCCGAGCTGGCGGCGCTCGAGTGGCGCGCGCTCACCTCCTCCGCACTCGTCCCCTGAGCCGCGCCGCCGCTCTCCCCGTCCGTCGAGGTGCGAGCGCAGCGAGCCTCGAGACGGAGCCTGTTCGCTGGCGGAGGTGGTCTCGAGGCTCCGCTGCGCTCCGCACCTCGACCAGCGGGGCGCGAGAGGGAGCGGGCGGGTTCAGCGAGGAGCGAGCAGCGCGCCGAGCGCGGCCGCGAGGTCCTCGGACACGGCACGGACGCGCGCGGCCGCAGCGCGGTGCTGCGGCTCCGGGGCGCCGTGCCCGTCGACGATCGTGAGCGGGTCCTCCGGCGGCACGGCGCGCTGCCACCACCGCCGCGGCGGTACCGGATCGGCCGGGACGGCGACGAGCCCGCGCTGCCCGTGCATCGCCCGTGCGACCGCGGCGAGGTCCGGGTAGCGCTCGCCCCGCTCGGCGAGCGCTCCCGCGAGCGCCGCTGCCTCGCGCAGCGTGAAGACGGACGCCTGCGTACCGGGGGCCTCGCGCACGAGGGCGCCGCGCTGCTCGCGCTCCATCGCCACGACGAGGTCCGCGGCGCGGACGTCGTCGCCCTCTACCTGCCGCGCGGCGTGAGTCGGGTCGGCGCCGTCCGGCAGCTCGAGTGCGGAGACCGCGCACATCGGCGATCCGCTCAGCGCGCGCACACCGGCGCTCGACACCGCGACCCCGCCGCCGAGCCGGAGGCCGAGCACCCGCTGCGCCAGTGGGGAGCGACAGACGTTCGCCGTGCACACGACCAGCAGGCGTCCGTTCGGCTCCATCCGCGGCAGCCTCCCACAGCCCGCACCGGAGCGGGCGATCACACCGTTCGACGAGCGGTCACCCCCGCTCCAGCGGCCTCCATTACCCCCGGACGGGGGACACGGAGGGATGCCACGCCGGTGTTTTGCGACGTTTCGGCGGGCGGTTAGCCTCCTCGCCGAATCGCCCGGACGGTCGCCCCGGACCGCAGACGACGAGGTGCTCAATGCCCCAGGTCTCACGCCGCCACGTGCTCGTCGGCGACCGCTGATGGGGCGACACACGGCACCGGTGCCGATCCAGCCGGAGCGGCCGACCCCGGCACGGACCGGCCGGCACACCGCGCCGATGCCCCTGCCGTCCGCGTCGAGCCCGGCGCAGCAGCACCGCCCCGCCGACGGAACCCGGACCGCCGATGTCCTCCGGTCCGGCGTCGTGCCCGCGGCCGCCGCCGCGGGGACCCGAGCGCAGCTTCCCTCGACTGCGCCGACGCCGCGCACCACGCCGCCTCCCCCGCGACCCGCGTCCTCCGCCTTCCGCGGTCCGAGCGCGGCGCTGCCTCCTGACGAGGCGCGGCGGACCGCGGCGCGCCGGGCGTGGTG